>NZ_CP011503.1:2932447-3258275 GCF_001028665.1 Burkholderia pyrrocinia | reverse complement strand
GCGGCCTGGTCGTCGGTCACCTTGCCCGTATCGACCGGCAGGTAATGCACGTCGATGCCGAGCGGCGCGGCCGCCGCGCGGATCTCGGTGACGGTCGGCTGGTCGGGGCCTTCGCCGTCGGGCCGGTTGCAGACGATCGCGCGGACGCCCGCCGCGTGAAGCGCGGCCAAGTCGGCCGCCGTGATCTGCGGCGAGACCGACAGCGCGTCGGTCAGCTTGCGGATGGTGGTCATGTCGGGGTTCTCGGTCGGGGGCGGCGGCGCTCAGATCGCGTCGAGCGGGATCTTCAGGTAGCGCACGCCATTGTTTTCGGGCTCGGGCAGGTGGCCGGCGCGCATGTTGACCTGCACGGACGGCAGCATCAGCACCGGCATCGCGAGCGTCGCATCGCGCGCGGTGCGCATCGCGACGAAATCGTCCTCGGTCACGCCGTCCTTCACGTGCACGTTCGCGCGGCGCTGCTCGGCGACGGTCGTCACGAACTGCACGTCGCGGCCGCCCGGCTGGTAGTCGTGGCACAGGTACAGGCGCGTGTCGGGCGGCAGCGCGAGCACGCGGGCGATCGAGCGGTACAGCGTGCGCGCGTCGCCGCCCGGGAAGTCGCAGCGGGCCGTGCCGTAGTCGGGCATGAACAGCGTGTCGCCGACGAACGCGGCGCGCTGCGTCGCGTCGTCGACGCAGTAGGTCATGCACGCGGGCGTGTGGCCCGGCGTGTGCAGCGCGCGGATCGTCAGCGCGCCGAGCGCGAGCGTGTCGCCGTCGTCGACGAGCCGGTCGAACTGGCGGCCGTCCTCGGCGAAGCCGGGGCCCGCGTTGAACAGCGTGCCGAAGACGTGCTGCACGCGGCGTACGTGCGAACCGATCGCGATCTGGCCGCCGACCCGTGCCTTCAGGTATGGCGCGGCCGACAGATGGTCGGCGTGTACGTGCGTTTCCAGCAGCCAGTGCACGGTCGCGCCGAGTTCGGCGACGCGCTCGATCAGCCGGTCGGCGCTCGCAGTCCGCGTGCGGCCGGATTTCGGGTCGTAGTCGAGCACGCTGTCGACCAGCGCGCACGCGCGGCTCGCCGTATCGAGCAGGAGATAGCTGACGGTGTGGGTCGCCGGGTCGAAAAAGCCTTCGACCGACAGCGTGGGGGCGTTGCTCACGGGGTGTCCTCGATCGGGTTCTGCATCTGCAATCGGGATATCTATCTCAAGAAGCGTGCCAACCGGTCCCGCGGCGCCGACCGATATGCCAGAGACTTGATTCGGCTCGGGTTTTCGGTGCGGCCGTGACGATGCGCGGGCGTTGGCGCTAGCCGGTCGAGCATGTGGACTGCCATATCTGGCAGTGTCGTGGCAGAATTGGCAGCCTGCCTGGCAGTCCGTCCGGCAGAACCGTCCCCGAGCGTCCGCATGAATCCGCACGACACCATCCCGATCGTTCCCGCGCCGCGTCGCGACGTCACGCCCGACGTCCGCGCGCTCGTCGCGTATCTCGAGCAGGACCCGCAGCCGATGATCGTCGTCGATCCCGACTACCGCATCCTCGCGGCGAACGATGCGTACCGGCGCCAGTTCGGCGTGGCGGGCGTCGAGCACGTGGGCCGCCACTGCTTCCAGGTCTCGCATCACTACGACGTGCCGTGCGACCAGGCCGGCGAGCATTGCCCGATGAAGCAGGCGCTCGAATCGCGCGGGCTGAACCGCGTGCTGCACATCCACCACACGCCGCGCGGCCCCGAGCACGTCGACGTCGAGCTGCGGCCGATCTTCGATGCGGACGGCAACGTGATCGCGTATGTCGAGCGGCTGACGACGGTGCGCAGCGCGTCCGCGCAGCCGAGTGCGGAAGGGCTCGTCGGCGGCGCCGACGCGTTCAACGCGGCGCTCGGCGCGCTGCAGCGCGTCGCGCCGTCGATGTTGCCGGTGCTGTTGCTCGGCGAATCGGGCACCGGCAAGGAGCTGTTCGCCCGCGCGCTGCACGAGGCGAGCGATCGCGCGATGGGGCCGTTCGTCGTCGTCGATTGCTCGGGGATCGCGGAGACGCTGTTCGAGAGCGAACTGTTCGGCTACGAGAAGGGCGCGTTCACGGGCGCGAACCAGCGCAAGCCGGGCCTCGTCGAGACCGCGCAGGGCGGCACGCTGTTTCTCGACGAGATCGGCGACGTGCCGCTGCCGATGCAGGTGAAGCTGCTCAGGCTGATCGAGTCGGGCACATTCCGGCGCGTCGGCGGCGTCGAGGCGCTGCGCGCCGATTTCCGGCTCGTCGCGGCCACGCACAAGCCGCTGCGCGAGATGATCGACGACGGCCGGTTCCGGCAGGACCTCTACTACCGGATCAACGCGTTTCCGATCCCGCTGCCGGCGCTGCGCGAACGGCAGGGCGACGTTGCGCTGCTGGCCGAATCGATCCTGCGGCGGATCGCAAACGCGCGCGCCGGCGCGGGCGACGCGGGCGCGCGGCCGTTCGCGGCCCGGCCGTTCGTGCTGACCGAGCGCGCGCGTGCGTGCCTCGATGCGTATGCATGGCCGGGCAACATCCGCGAGCTGCGCAACGTGCTCGAACGCGCGTGCCTGTTCGCGGACGACGGGACGATTCGTGTCGAGCACCTGCCGGCCGAGCTGGTGGCGGCGTCGGCGGCGCCGCAGGATGGCGCGAGTGCGGCGGGTGCGCTGACGGATGCCGAACTGGCGCGGATCGCCGGCGAATTCACCGGTACGCGCAAGGCGCTGGCCGAGCGCACGGGGATGAGCGAGCGCACGCTGTACCGGCGGTTGAAGGCGCTCGGGCTGGGGGCGCGCGAACGCTGAACGGGCGCGTTGCGCGCGGCTGGCAGCGATAGGCGGTTTTACCGATAATGGCGCGTTCGATCCAGTCCCCATCGCCGATGAAGAGACACATCCTTTCGCCCTGCCTGTTCCTCGCAGCCGCTGCGCTGGCCAACCCTGCACCGGCTGCCGAATACACATGGACCGATGCGGCCGGCGTGCATGCGGTGACGCTCGCCAGAACCGCGTCCGGCGACGACGTCGCGCTCAAGGTCTCCGCGACGCTCGACGGCCGGCCCGACTGGACGGTGCGCGACTACGTGAAGGAATGTCCGGTCGACGTGATCCTCGACGTCGTGCCCGCCGCGATCGAAATGACCGACCTGCTCGGCAACGGCCGCAAGCAGTTCCTGTTCGCGTACAAGCTCGGCTGCCGCGGCGACGTCAGCGCCGACCAGGTCAAGTACTTCCTGATCGACCAGGGTACGAAGTACGCGCTGCGCGGCGAAGAGACCGTCACGGTCAAGGGCAAGTTCATGGACGGCGGCGCGGCGCCGGTGCCGAATGCGGAGCTGAAGTCCCATCCGGTGTTTCTGCGCTACATGACGAAGCATTGGCGCGGGATCAGCATGCGCGACTACGAGTAGGTCGCTGCGCGGGCGGCGCGCGGAAAACGCATGCCGCCCGCACGATCACGCGATCAGCGCGCCGGCGCCAGCTGCGCCATCGCCTCGCGGATGAAACCGAGCAGCGTTTCGTCGACCCATGCGTCCTTCGTCAGCGCCGGCTCGTTCATCATCGCGTGACGGAATTTCGCATGCGTGGCCGGATCGTGGCCCGCATAGCTGCAGAACAGTTCGAGCCAGCGCTGCGCGAGCGCACGGCCTTCCGGCGCATCGGGCTTCGTGCCCGCATCGATCGCGTCGCGCACGTCGCTCATCAGTTGCGGCCATTCCATCGCGCGTTTGCCGTAGTGCGCCCGCATGAAGCGGATCTCGTCCGGCGCGAGATATTTCTCGAAGATCCGCATCTTCGTTTCGGCGGTCGCGCGCAGCACATAGTCGCGCAGCGCGGTCGAAATGCCGATCTTCGACTGCATCGCCGGTTCGTGTTCGTGCATCACGTTCAGCTTCGCGAGCAGCCGCGGGTCGTTGTTCGTGTCGCGCACGAGCATCGTCATCCAGCGGCCGGCGAGCGCACGGGCACGCTCGTCCTCGGGCGGCACGCCCGCGTCGTGCAGCGCGCGCACGTCGCCGACGAGCGCGATCCATTCCGCGTCGCCCGCCTGGCTCTTGCGGTACATCGGCATGCGCGCGAGTTCTTCCTCGGAAAAGTATTTGTCGTACACGGTCATCAACTCCAGTGTGGTGAGCCAATCGGCCAGTTCCGGCTCCGTGCCCGCGGCGAGCTGCGCGTGCAGGCTCACGAGCCGCTCGCGCAGCTGCGCGGTTTGCGCGAGCTGGCGGTCGAGCAGCACGATCTGCTTCGCGACGAGCTCGACGAGCGGGGTGCCGGGCTGGTTCAGGTAGTCGCCGATTTCGGTGAGCGACAGTCCGAAGCGACGCAGCGCCTGGATCTGGTGGAGCCGGGCGATGTCGTGGCGGTCGTACAGCCGGTAGCCGTTGTCGGCGCGCGCCGAAGGCGTCAGCAAACCGATCGCGTGATAGTGATGAAGCGTGCGGACGGTCAGCCCGCTGCGTTTCGCCAGTTCTCCCACTTTCAGCTGCATTCGTTCCTCCGTTCGGTACGCACACTGGAGTCTGGAACGTTACGCTACGTGAGGGTCAAGCGGAAGATCGACGATCAAGCGCGCGCGGGGTTGCTCCGCGCGCGCCCGATCGGAGGGCCGACTTTATTACGGCGAAGGTGCGGTGCCGGGCGTGGCGGCGCGTGCTTCCTTGCCGGTCGCGCTGTCGCCGGCTGCCTTGCCGGTCTTGCCGGCCTTGTCGGCTTTATCGGCTGGCGGCGTGCCCATCGCCTGATAGAGCCGCGCGGTATCCGCGAACCGTGCGCCGGTCGCGCGGATCTCGTCGAGCCGCGCGTTGCGGTACTGCAGCTCGCTGGCGCGCGCGGCCGACGGCGGCAGCGCGCCGAGCCGCACGCGGGCGGCCGCGTCGTCGTATGCGCCGCGTGCGGACAGTGCGGCGCGCGACGACGCGTCGAGCGCCTCCGCATCATGCTCGAGCGCCGCGAGCGAATCGGCGACGTTCTGGAACGCGCCGAGCACGGCCTGCTTGTACTGGTCGACCGCGGCCTCGTAGGTCGCCTTCGCCGCGCGGCGCTGCGAGAGCAGCGCGCCGCCGTGGAAGATCGGCTGGCTCAACGACGCGCCGACGTTCCAGATCGCGCCGGCGCCCGACAGCATGGTCGGCCAGCTGAAACCGCCTTGGCCCATCGCCGCCGACAGCGACAGTTGCGGGAACATCTGCGCGGTCGCGACGCCCACTTCGGCGGCGGCCGCCTTCAGCCCCGCGTCGGCCGCCTGGATGTCCGGGCGGCTTTGCAGCAGATCCGACGGCACGACGACGGGCACCTGGTCGGGCAGGTGCAGATCGGCGAGCGTGAGATCGGCCGGCGGCCGGTCGGGCGTGCGGCCGACCAGCACCGCGAGCGCGTGGCGCGCCGAGTCGCGCTGCTGGCGCAGCGCGGGCAGGCTGGCCGCGAATGTGTCGGCGCTTTGCCGTGCGTTCAGCGCGTCGCTGCGCGACGCCGAGCCGAGCGCGTAGCGGCGCTCGGCGTCGTGCGCCTGGTCGTTCGCGAGCGCGACGAGCCGCTCGGTCGTGTCGATCTGCGCGTTGAGCACCGACACCGTGATCGATGCGGTGACGATGTTCGCGGCCAGCGCGCGCCGCGCGGATTCGAGCTGGAACGCACTGACGTCGACGCGTTTCGCGAGCGCGCGGTTCGCGAAGCGCGACACGCCGAACAGGTCGACCGTGTAGCTCGCCTGCAGTTGCCCGACGAACGTGTCGTACAGCAAGGTCGGTGCGCCGAGCGCCGGAATCGGCACGCCGAGCGCACGCTGGCGCGTGGCCTGGCCGACCGCGTCGATCGACGGCAGCATCGAGCTGCCGATCTGCCCGCGCAGTTGCTCGCGCGCGGCATCCAGCGAATGCGACGCCGCGCCGAGCGTCGGGCTGTTGCGCAACCCTTCGTCGACGAGCGCGTTCAGCGCATCGGAGCGGTACTGCTTCCACCAGTCGGGCACCGGCTGCGCGCCGACTTCGAACTGCTGCGCGACGCCTTGCGCGGGCACGGTCTGCTCGACTTGCGGCGCGACGCCGTAATGCGCGGGCGACGGCATCGCGGGCGGCTCGCCGCTCGGCGCGAACCACGCGCAGCCGGCGAGCGGGCCGGCGAGGCTCGCGGCTGCGAGCGCACGCACGGCTTGGGTTTTCAGGGTCATCGACACATCCATGGTCAGGCTCCCGACGGCGCGGCCGGCGCGCTGCCGTCATGCGGCGGGCCGTCCTGCGGGTCGCGTTCGTCGCGCTTCACGCGGAACCACGTCGCGTACAGCGCAGGCAGGTAGAACAGCGTCAGCACGGTCGCGCTCGTGATGCCGCCCATCAGCGCGGTCGCCATCGGCCCGAAGAAGTTCGAGCGCAGCAGCGGGATCAGTGCGAGCACGGCGGCCGCGGCGGTCAGCGTGATCGGGCGGAAGCGCCGCACGGTCGCACCGATGATCGCGTCGACGCGGCCGTGGCCTTCCGCGATGTCCTGCTCGATCTGGTCGACGAGGATCACCGAGTTGCGCATGATGATCCCGAACATCGCGATCACGCCGAGCATCGCGACGAAGCCGAACGGCTGGCCGAACAGCAGCAGCGTGGCGACCACGCCGATCAGCCCGAGCGGCGCGGTCAGCACGACCATCAGCACGCGCGAGAAACTCTGCAACTGGATCATCAGCAGCGTGAACACGGCGATCGCCATCAGCGGCATCTGCGCGTTGATCGAGTTCTGCGCCTTCGCGCTTTCCTCGACCGAGCCGCCGATGTTGATCTGATAGCCGACCGGCAACTGCGCGCGCAGCGCGTTCAGCTTCGCGTCGACCGCATGCGTGACGTCGATGCCCTGTGCACCGGCGCGCACGTCCGACTGCACGGTGATGGTCGGCTGGCGATCACGCTCCCACACGACGCCGTATTCGAGCGTCGGCTCGAAGCGGCCGAGCGAGCCGAGCGGCACCGGGCCGTTCGGCGTCGGCAGCGCGAGGCCCGCGAGCTTTGCCGGATCGACGCGGTCGGCCTGCGGCGCGCGCAAATCGACCGCGATCAGCTTGTCGCGCTCGCGGTATTGCGTGACCGTCGTGCCGGACAGCGTCATCGCGAGGAAGCTCGACACGTCCTGCGACGTGACGTTCAGCTCGCGCGCCTTCTTCTGGTCGATCTCGAAGCGCACCGAGCGCTCGGCCGGCTCGTCCCAGTCGAACTGCACGTTGACCGTGCGCGCATCGCCGCGCATCGTCGCCGCGACCTTCTCGGCGATCGAGCGGACCGTCGCGATGGTGTCGCCGCTCACGCGGAACTGCACCGGATAGCCGACCGGCGGGCCGTTCTCGAGCCGCGACAGACGCCAGCGCACGGCCGGGAACCGGTCGCGCAGCGTGGTTTCGAGCCAGGTCGCGAGCTTTTCGCGATCCTCGACCGATTTCGCGGTGATCACGAACTGCGCGAAGTTCGGCAGTTGCAGCTGCTGGTCGAGCGGCAGGTAGAAGCGCGGCGCGCCGCTGCCGACGAAGTTCACCGAATGATCGATCTCGGGGCGCTTGTCGATCACCTTCTCGAGGCGCTCGGTTTCGCGCAGCGTCGCCGCGAACGACGCGCCCTCGGGCAACCGCAGGTCGACCAGCAGCTCGGGCCGGTCGGAACTCGGGAAGAACTGCTGCGGCACCAGCGAGAAGCCCATCAGCGACACGACGAACAGGGCGCCCGTGATCAGCAGCACGACGAAGCGCCGCTCGATGCACCAGTCGACCCAGCCGCGCAGCCGCCGGTAGAACCGCGTGTCGTAGATGTCGTGCTCGTGGTCGTCGGGCAGGTGCGCCTCGTGCGCCTGCCGCTTGCGCTCGGGCAGCATGTGGAAGCCGAGCAGCGGGATCAGCACGACGGCCGCGAACCACGACGCGATCAGTGCGATCGCCGACACCTCGAAGATCGAGCGCGTGTATTCGCCGGTGCTCGATTTCGCGAGCGCGATCGGCAGGAAGCCCGACACCGTGACGAGCGTGCCCGTCAGCATCGGGAACGCGGTGCTCGTGTACGCGAACGCGGCGGCGCGCGCGCGGGTGTAGCCCTGTTCGAGCTTCACGGCCATCATCTCGACCGCGATGATCGCGTCGTCGACGAGCAGCCCGAGCGCGAGCACGAGCGTGCCGAGCGACACCTTGTGCAGCCCGATGTCGAACAGGTACATGAACAGGGCCGTCACCGCGAGCACGACCGGAATCGAGATCACGACGACCATCCCGGTGCGCAGGCCGAGCGACACGAGGCTCACGACCAGCACGATCGCGATGGCTTCGGCGACCGCCTCGAGGAAGTCGTCGACCGAATGCGCGACCGCGTGCGGCATGCTCGACACCTCGACCAGCTTGAGGCCGGCTGGCAACTGCGCCTGCAGGTTCTTCGATTCGGCGTCGAGCGCCTTGCCGAGCCGGATCACGTCGCCGCCCGGTTGCATCGTCACGCCGATGCCGAGCATGGCCTTGCCGTTCGATCGCATCTGCGTGACGACCGGATCGTCGTAGCCGCGCTTGACCGTCGCGAGATCGCCGAGCCGGAACGTGCGGCCGTTGATGCGGATCAGCGTATCGGCAATCGCGTCGACGTTGTCGAACTGGCCGCTCGGCCGCACGAACACGCGATCGTCGGCGGTCGTCAGCACGCCGGCCGACGAGATGCCGTTCTGCGCGTTGATCGCCTGCCCGAGCTGCTGCGGCGAGATGCCGAGGCGCGTGAGCTGCGCGTTGTTCACCTCGATGAAGATCCGCTGGTCCGGGTCGCCGAAATAGTCGACCTTGCCGACGCCCGGCACGCGCAGCAGCACGGTGCGCAACTGGTCCGCGTAGTCGTGGAGCTGCGCGGGCGTGAAGCCGTCGCCTTCGAGCGTCCAGATGTTGGTGTAGACGTCGCCGAATTCGTCGTTGAAGAACGGGCCCTGCACGCCGGGCGGCAGCGTATAGCCGATGTCGCCGACCTTCTTGCGGATCTGGTACCAGGTCTCGGGCACGTCCTTCACGGGCGCCGAATCCTTCATCGTGAAGAAGATCAGCGATTCGCCGGGGCGCGAATAACTGCGCAGGAAGTCGATGGCCGGCGTTTCCTGCAGCTTGCGGCCGATCCGGTCGGTCACCTGTTCCTGCACCTGCCGCGCGGTCGCGCCGGGCCAGAACGTGCGGATCACCATCACGCGGAACGTGAACGGCGGGTCTTCGGACTGCGCGAGCCGCGTGTACGCGAGGATGCCCGCGAGCGTCGCGAGCGCGATCAGATAGACGACGAGCGCCTGGTGGCGCAGCGCCCACGCCGACAGGTTGAACCGGCCTTCTTCGCGGGAGGTGCTCACGATGCGAAGTCCTCCGGGTGCAGCGGCGCGATCGGGCGGACCTTCTCGCCCGCGCTGACCGTATGCACGCCCTGCAGCACGACGCGCTCGCCCGGCTGCAGCCCGTGCGACACGGTGACGGAGCGCTCGTTGAAGCGCGCGACGTCGACGCGGCGCAATTCGAGCGTGTCGTCCTTCGTGCGCACGACCCACACGGCCGGATGCGCGCCGTCGTGGAACAGTGCGGTCGCGGGCAGCGTGATCGGCTGCGCGTCGCCGGCGGCCGGCGCGCCGTCGAACGCGACGCTCGCGGTCATTCCGAGCCGGATCGCCGGATCGGGCGCGGCGAGCGTGAGCTTCACGCGATACGTGCGGCTTTGCGGATCGGCGGCCGGCGCGATTTCGCGCACCTTCGCGGCGAACTGGCGGCCCGGCAGCGACGGCAGCGTGACGGTCGCCGCGTGGCCCGGCGCAAGCGACGCGAGCGCGGCCTCGGGCACGTCGCTGACGACGTCGACGTCGCCGGACCACGCGAGCTGGTAGACGGCCTGGCCGGCCGACACGTTCTGGCCGGTGTCGGCCTGTTCGGCGGTGATGTAGCCCGCATGATCGGCGACGAGCGTCGCATAGCGGAGCTGGTTCTTCGCGAGCGCGAGCTGCTGCTGCGCCTGGTCGCGCTGCGCGAGCGCCGACGTATAGCTGTTC
This sequence comes from Burkholderia pyrrocinia, assembly GCF_001028665.1. Lineage (NCBI taxonomy): Bacteria > Pseudomonadati > Pseudomonadota > Betaproteobacteria > Burkholderiales > Burkholderiaceae > Burkholderia > Burkholderia pyrrocinia. Next base: position 3,248,268 of record NZ_CP011503.1, on the reverse strand, counting down.
TGGGTCTGCTCGAGCTGCGCGGTCGCGATCAGGTTTTCGTGCGCCTGCGCGCGATCGCGGTCGAGCTGCTGCTTCGCGAACGCGAGGCTGTGCGTCGCGGCATCGAGTTGCGCCTGCGCGCTCGCGGCGTTTTTCTCGACGTCGGACGGATCGAGCAGCGCGACGACCTGGCCGACCTTGACCGTATCGCCGAGCCGCACCTTGCGCTCGACGATCTTGCCGGCGATGCGGAACGACAGCGGCGTCGCGTAACGCGGCTGGATCTCGCCGGGCAGCGTGCGCGCGACCGCGGCGTCGTCGGCATGCGCGGGCAGCGCGACGACGGGGCGCGGCGCGGGCGGCGCGGATTCTTTCGGATGACAGGCGGCGACGAAGAGCGCGACGCCGATCAGCAGCGCAGCGCGGGAACCGGAGCGATTCACGAAACCCCCAGGTGAGGTGGAGCGGAACGAAGCCGGCAAGCGCGGCGGGCGCTTGCCCCAAGCGGCGCCGACACCGGCGCGCGGACAACATCTTTCGGAAACTGTGGCGAATTCTAATACACACCTGTATCCGAGTGCAAAGATGAATCTGAAAGGGAATTGGTGCTAGACTGCGCGCCATGAAACCACAGCGCTTAACCCGCGAGCAGAGCAGGGATCAGACGCGCGAACGTCTGCTGAATGCCGCGCATCGTATTTTTCTGAAGAAAGGCTATGTGGCCGCGAGCGTCGAGGACATCGCGGCCGCGGCCGGCTTTACGCGCGGCGCGTTCTACTCGAATTTCCGCAGCAAGTCGGAACTGCTGCTGGAGTTGCTGGAGCGCAACCATGAGGCGGTGCGGGCCGATTTCGAGGCGATCTTCGACGAGGGCGGGACGCGCGAACAGATGGAAGCGATGACGCTCGCGCATTACCGGACGCTGTTCCGCGACGACGAATTCTCGCTGCTGTGGGGCGAGGCGAAGCTGCAGGCCGCGCGCGACGCGAAATTCCGCGTGCGCTTCAACCAGTTCCTGCACGGCAAGCGCCTGCAGATGGCCGAATTCATCCAGCGCTTCGCCGATCGCTCGGGCACGCCGCTGCTGCTGCCGGCCGAGACGCTCGCGTTCGGGCTGATGTGCCTGTGCGACGGCGTGCAGTCGTACTACACGGCCGATCCGCAGCACGTGCCGGCCGACGTGGCCGAATCGGTGCTCGCGGGGTTCTTCGCGCGGGTCGTGCTGGGGCGTGCGCCGGACTGAGCGGGAAGCGGGTTCGCATGTGTCGTGCCCGCCCGCGGCAGGCTGGAAGCGATGAAGCGGTCCGGCGCGAGCCGCGCGATGCGCATCAGCGCTCGCCGGTCATCCGCCGGTACGCGTCGAGCAGCGACGTCTTGTAGACGACGCCCGCGAGCGTCGGCTCGGCTTCGCTTTCGATCACCGGCAGCCGTTCGCCCTGGAACGCCATGAAGCGTTCGAGCGCGGTCGCGAGCGGCATGTCGGGCGTGAGGAGCGGAAACGGCGTATGCGCGTAGTGCGCGGCCGTCTTGTCGGTCGTGTCGCGCTTGTCGAGCAGGTCGGACGTGATGTCCTTCAGCGCGACCGCGCCGCGGAAGCGCCCGGCGTCGTCGGTCACGTACAGGTACTTCACCGGATATTCGAGAAACACCCGCGTCATGTCGGCGACGCTCGCGGTGAGCGACACGACCGTCTGCGCGGGCTGGATCAGCTCGCGCATCTGCGTGGTGCGCAGCCGCAGCCGTTCCTGCGCATCCTGGTGATGGTGCAGCGTGATCTCGTACATCGACGTCGTGCCCGTCGCGCGTGCGACGAAATATGCGAACACGCACGACACCAGCAACGGCAGCACGACCTGGTAGCTCAGCGTCATCTCGAAGATCATCAGGATCGCCATCAGCGGCGCCTGCGTGGCGCCCGCCATGAACGCACCCATCCCGACGATCGCGTACGCGAAATACGCCGACGTATGGCCGGGCCACACGGCTTCCATCACGAGCCCGAACAGCGAACCGAACACCGCGCCGACGAACAGCGTTGGCGTGAAGACACCGCCGATCGCGCCCGAGCCGACCGTCGCGGAGGTCGCGATCACCTTGAACACGAGCACCGCGATGAGCGCCTGCCAGGTCCACGGTGAATGAAGGATGTGGTTCACGACGCTGTAGCCGTTGCCCCACACGTCCGGAGTCCATACCGAGATCACGCCGACGACGAGGCCGCCGAGCGCGAGCCGCACGGGCAGCGGCACGGGCAGCCGCTTGAACTGGTTCTTCGACGCGTCGAGCAGGTGCAGGAACTGCGGCGCGAGCACGCCGCACAGCGCGCCGAGCACGACGAACAGCAGCACCTCGGGGCCCGTGACGGCCGGAAACACCGGCATCTCGTACGGCGGCCGATAGCCGGCGAATTCGCGCATCACGATGTTCGCGACGACCGACGCGACGACCATCGGCCCGAAGCTCTCCATCGCGATCGTGCCGAGCACGATCTCCGACACGAAGAACGCGCCGGCGATCGGCGCGTTGTACGCGGACGTGATGCCGGCAGCTGCCCCGCACGCGACCAGCAGGCGCAGGCGCGGCGGGTCGAAGTGCACGAAGCGGCCGACGAGCGACGCGGCGAGCGCCGCGAGCTGCACCATCGGGCCTTCGCGGCCGATCGAGCCGCCGCTGCCGATCGTCAGCAGCGACGACACGCTGCGCCACAGGCTCTGCCGCACGGGCACGATGCCGTTGCCGAGTGCGACGGATTCCATGTAGTCGGTCTTGCCGGATTTCTTGTCGCCGCGCGTCGCGAGCAGCAGCACGCAGCCGGCGAGGAAACCGCCCGCGGCCGGCATCCAGAACCGCACGTACCACGGCAGGCTCTTCGCCATCTGCACGAAGCTGCCGCTGTGCCCCGAGATCAGGCGCTGCATCACGTCGATGCCTTCGCGGAACGCCATGGTGGCAAAGGCGCCGCCGACGCCGACGATGGCCGACCAGATCAGCATCGTATGGGCGTCCGACAGGCGGAACAGCGTTTGGGCGCGAGTGCGCAGCTTCAGCAGGAACGAGAGCACGGCTGAAAGGGGGCGATGGAAAACGACGCGAAGCATAGCACTGCGCCGCGCCCGCGGGACCATCCCGTCGGGCGCGGCGCGCGAGGTATCACGGACACGCGGCTCAGCCAAGCCAGTGCTGCACGGCCCAGGTGATCCCGTAGCCGCCGGCGATCAGCCACACGTACAGGATCAGGCCGGTCACCAGTGCGCGGGGGCCGGCTGCGCGGATCTGCGACACGCGCGTCTCGATGCCGAGCGCGGTCATCGCCATCGTCAGCGCGAAGGTGTCGAGCACGTTCAGCGTATGCGTGACGTCGGTGGGCAGCACGTTCAGCGAATTGACGATCACGAAGCCGAGGAAACCGAGTGCGAACCAGGGCACGGCCACCTTGCGCTTGCCTTGCGCGCCGCCGGCCGTGGCGCGGGCCGAGCAGGCGAGCCACCAGCCGAGCACGAGCAGCACCGGGACCAGCAGCATCACGCGCGTCATCTTGACGATCGTCGCGATGTGCGCGACCTGTGGGCTGATGTCGCTGGCTGCACCGACCACCTGTGCGACTTCGTGAATCGTGCCGCCGAAGAACAGGCCGAGGCCGGCCGGATCGAGGTTCAGCAGCCCGGCGTGATACGCGATCGGGTACAGGAACATCGACAGCGTGCCGAACAGCACGACGCTGCCCACGGCCATCGCGCTCTGGTGCGGCTTCGACTGCAGCGTCGATTCGAACGCGAGCACCGCGGCCGCGCCGCAGATCGCGCTGCCGGCGGCGGTCAGCAGCGCCGCGTCGCGGTCGAGCTTCATCAGCTTCATGCCGGCCCAGGTGCCGATCACGAGCGTGCTGACGACGACCAGCACCGACACCGTCAGGCCCGGCAGGCCGACCTGCGCGATTTCCTGCAGGCTCACGCGCAACCCGAAGAACGCGACCGCGATGCGCAGCAGCTTGCGCGCGGAGAAATTGACGCCGGCCGCCCAGCTGGCCGGCATGCCGTCGCGCAGCGCATTGCCGTACAGCGCACCGGCGACGATGCCGACGATCAGCGGCGACAGGCCGAGCCCCGCGATCGCGGGGAGTTCGGACAGGCTCGTGACGGCGGCGGCGAACAGCGCAACGAACAGCACGCCGTTCAACTGGCCGCGCATCGACGGCGCGGCGTGGCTGAGAGGAGGAGTCGAGGCAGTGGACATGGAAGCACCGGGATGGAGCGTGTTGCGATGCTGTAATCCTAATTTCGTTATATCGATATGAAAAATTGTGATTTGTGACATAAACTATCCGGAAAGCCGATAATTCATCCCCATGACCCCGGATCAACTGATAACGTTCGCCGCCGTCGCCGAACACCTGAACATCAGCCGTGCCGCCGTGGCGCTGCATCTGTCGCAGCCGGCCGTGTCCGGCCAGTTGCGGCTGCTGCAGGACGAATTCGGCGAGCCGCTGTACCAGCGCGACGGCCGCGGCATCCGGCTGACGCCGGTCGGCGAACAGCTCGCGCAATACGCGAAGGCGCAGCGCGACACGTTCGCGCAGGCGCGCGCGTTTCGCGACGCGGTGCGCGGCCTCGAGGCCGGCACGCTGCGGATCGGCGCGAGCACGACGCCCGCGAGCTACCTGCTGCCGTACCTGATCGCGGCGTTCCAGCCGCGTGCGCCGCGCGTGACGATCCATACGATGAGCGGCAATACGGCCGACGTGGTCGCCGCGCTGCCGTCGCTCGACATCGCGATGATCGAAGGGCCGCCCGGCGAGGCGCTGCCGCCCGGCACGACGGTGCATGCGTGGCACGAGGACGAGATCGTCGCGATCGTGCCGGCCGGCCATCCGCTGGCCGCGCCCGGCTACGATGCGGGCGTGACGCTCGACGCGCTCGCCGCCCATCCGCTCGTGTTGCGCGAGGAGGGTTCCGGCGTGCGGCAGCTCGTCGAGCGCGCGTTCGCGCACGGCGGCGCGCCGATGCGCGTCGCGTTCGAGATCGCGGGTGTCGAGGCGGTGAAGGAGGCCGTGCGTGCCGGGATGGGCGTCGGGTTCGTGTCCTCGATGTCGCTGCGTCACCAGGAGGCGGCGCTGGTGCTGCGTTCGCTGGCGCCCGCGCCGCTGACGCGCCATTTTTCCATCCTCGTGCCGCATGGCGGCGCGCCGTCGCGGGTCGCCGCGCAGTTCCTCGAAATGAGTCTCGCGCAGGACCTTGCCTAAGCGGCCGAAGCCCGGCCGGGAACGCGCGATGTGCGCCGTGGGGCGCGCATTCGCGTGGCGCCCGGCCTTAGGGATTTCCTCTATGGCGTGCGTTCGACGCGAAGCGCACCATCCGTCTCAAGCAAATGGAACCGGTTCCATTCCGGCAAAAAAAGGGCAAAATGGCAGATATCGTGATCGTGGCGAGCGCATTCGGGATGGACCGCGTGCGCCAGGAGGGCCACAGCGCATTCGTCGCGACCGCGGCGGCATCCGGTGCGACCGGCTTCGAGGTGCGGCGCGAGCTGTTCGCGTCGGACGACGACGCGACGCCCGGCGCGCTGGCCGCGCTCGGCGCGCAACTGGCCGGGCACGGGCTGTGGTCGGTCTATTCGACGCCGGCCACGCTGTACACGGAAACGGGCGCGCTCGATGCCGACGCATTGCGCGACGCGCTCGCGGAAGCTGACGCGCTTGGCGCGCGCTTCGTAAAATTCCAGCTCGGCGGTTTCGCCGGAAATGCTCATGCGGCCGACATCGTCGCGCTGTCGCGCGGCGCGCGTGCCCGTGTGGTGGTCGAGAACGGCCAGCTTCCGGTCGGCGGCGCGCTCGCGCAGTTCCGCGAGCTGTTCGACGCGCTGGCCGCGGCGGGCATGCCCGACGCGCTCGGGATGACGTTCGACATCGGCAACTGGCAGTGGCCGGGAGAAGCGCCGCTCGATTGCGCGCAGGTGCTCGCGCCGCACGTGGAATACGTTCATTGCAAGGCCGTCGAGGGCGAGGGCGCGCGCCGTTTCGCGGTCGCGCCGGCGCCGAACGACCCGCTCGTGACCGGCGTACTCGCGGCGCTGCCGCAGCATGCGCCGCGCGGCATCGAATTTCCGTTCGACGCGGGCGACCTGGCGGGCGATGCATGCCGGCGCGTCGCGTGGCTCGCGGCCGCATGACGGCAGAAGGATCCGGAGGAGTTCACTCATGAAAGCAGCACTCGATGTCGTGACCTACGGCGAGGCGATGGCGATGTTCGTCGCGACCGAGCCCGGCCATCTCGCGCATGCGGCGCAATTCACGAAACGGATCGCGGGCGCCGACCTGAACGTCGCGATCGGCCTGTCGCGGCTCGGCTTCCGGGTCGGCTGGATGAGCCGCGTCGGCCGCGATTCGTTCGGCGGCTACGTGCTCGACACGCTCGCACGCGAAGGCATCGACGCATCGTGCGTGACCGTCGATCCGCGTTACCCGACCGGTTTCCAGTTGAAGTCGCGCAACGACGACGGCAGCGACCCGACCGTCGAATATTTCCGCAAGGGCTCGGCCGCGAGCCACCTGTCGTGCGACGACTACGTGGCCGACTACGTGCTCGGCGCGCGCCACCTGCACCTGACGGGTGTTGCGCCGGCGATCTCCGCGACGTCGTGCGAGCTCGCGTTCCAGCTCGCGCGCGAGATGCGTGCGGCCGGCAAGACGATCTCGTTCGACCCGAACCTGCGCCCGACGCTGTGGCCGTCCGCCGACGTGATGGCGAAGACGCTGAACGCGCTCGCGACGCTTGCCGACTGGGTGCTGCCGGGCCTCGCCGAAGGGCGGCAACTGACCGGGCACGACACGCCGGCCGACATCGCGGGCTTCTATCTCGCACAGGGCGCGCGGGTCGTCGTGATCAAGCTCGGTGCTGACGGCGCGTACTTCCGGACGGCCGACGGCCGCGAGGGCACGGTTGCAGGCGAGCGTGTCGAACGTGTCGTCGATACGGTCGGCGCCGGCGACGGCTTCGCGGTCGGCGTGGTCAGCGCGCTGCTGGAAGGCCGGAGTGTCGAGCAGGCCGTCGCGCGCGGCAACCGGATCGGTGCGCTCGCGATCCAGGTGATCGGCGATTCTGAAGGCTTGCCGACGCGCGACGCACTGGATCGGATCGAAAATGTCAGCAATCGCGCCGATCGCTTAGAGGAAACCGTCACCGCGCAATGAGAGGCCGGACACGGCACAATCCGCGGTTCAATTTCGTGCATCAAGCACCGCTTTGCGTGAGACCGGACGGCAAAGCAGGCGACCGGAGCGGTGCTGACGCACCGGTTCCGGCCGCGCAGCGCTGCAGCGTCAGCCCGGTCAACAAAGGAGACATTCTGATGGCAACCAATCTCGCAGCCCGACGCTGGTGGACGATCATGCCGATCGTGTTCATCACGTACAGCCTCGCCTACCTCGACCGCGCGAACTACGGGTTCGCGGCGGCAGCCGGCATCAACCAGGATCTCGGGATCAGCAAGGGCCTGTCGTCGCTGATCGGCGCGCTGTTCTTCCTCGGCTATTTCTTCTTCCAGATTCCCGGTGCGATCTATGCGGAGCGCCGCAGCGTGAAGAAGCTCGTGTTCGTCAGCCTGATCCTGTGGGGCGGCTGCGCGGCGCTCACCGGCGTGGTCAGCAACATCCCGTCGCTGATGGCGATCCGCTTCGTGCTCGGCGTCGTCGAGGCGGCCGTGATGCCGGCGATGCTGATCTACATCAGCAACTGGTTCACGAAGAACGAACGCTCGCGCGCGAACACGTTCCTGATCCTCGGTAACCCGGTCACCGTGCTGTGGATGTCGATCCTGTCGGGTTATCTCGTGCACGAATTCGGCTGGCGCCACATGTTCATCGCCGAAGGCGTGCCGGCCGTCCTCTGGGCCGTGTGCTGGTGGTTCCTCGTGCAGGACAAGCCGGCCGATTCGCCGTGGCTCAACGCGCAGGAAAAACGCGACCTCGACGCCGCGCTCGCCGCCGAGCAGGCGGCGATCAAGCCGGTACGCAACTATCGCGAGGCGTTCCGCTCGCCGGCCGTGATCAAGCTGTGCGCGCAGTATTTCTGCTGGAGCATCGGCGTGTACGGCTTCGTGCTGTGGCTGCCGTCGATCGTCAAGAACGGCTCCGATCTCGGCATGGTCGCGACCGGCTGGCTGTCCGCGCTGCCGTATCTCGCGGCGACGATCGCGATGCTCGCCGCCTCGTGGGCCTCCGACAAGGTCGGCTCGCGGCGCGGCTTCGTATGGCCGTTCCTGCTGATCGGCGCGGCTGCGTTCGCCGCGTCGTACGCGCTCGGCTCGTCGCATTTCTGGATCTCGTATGCGCTGCTGGTGGTCGCGGGCGCCGCGATGTATGCGCCGTACGGCCCGTTCTTTGCGATCGTGCCGGAACTGCTGCCGAAGAACGTCGCCGGCGGCGCGATGGCGCTGATCAACAGCATGGGCGCGCTCGGCTCGTTCGTCGGCTCGTACTTCGTCGGCTACCTGAACGGCGCGACCGGCTCGCCCGTCGCGTCGTACGCATTCATGAGCGCCGCGCTCGTCGCCGCGGTGATCCTCACACTGTCCGTCAAACCCCAGGCGCGCGATGCGCATCCGCTCGCCGCGCCGCTGCAAGGAAAATGAAACCGATGAAGCCTCGTATCGTCGCGTACAAGCCGCTGCCCGATGACGTTCTCGCGTACCTGCGCGAGCATGCGGACGTCGTGCAGGCCGATGGCGCCGACGCGCTTGCCGATGCGCTCGGCAACGCGGACGGCGCGATCGGCGCGAGCCTGAAGGTCCCGCCGCAGATGCTCGACCGCGCGCCGCGGCTGAAGGCCTGGTCGACGATCTCGGTCGGCTACGACAATTTCGACGTCGCGGATTTCACGCGGCGCGGTATCGTGCTCGCGCATACGCCGGACGTGCTGACCGAGTCGACCGCCGATACGGTGTTTTCGCTGATCCTGGCGTCCGCGCGGCGCGTGGTCGAGCTGGCCGAGTGGGTGAAGGCCGGCCACTGGCATCGCAGCATCGGCCCGGACCTGTACGGCACCGACGTGCAGAGCAAGACGCTCGGCATCGTCGGGCTCGGGCGGATCGGCGGCGCGGTCGCGCGCCGCGCGGCGCTCGGCTTCCGGATGCAGGTGCTGTACGCGAACCGGTCCGCGCATGCCGAAGCCGAGACGCAGTACGGCGCGCGGCGCGTGACGCTCGACGAATTGCTCGCGCAGTCGGATTTCGTGTGCGTGCAGGTGCCGCTGTCGCCGGAAACGCACCACCTGATCGGCACGGCCGAATTCGCGAAGATGAAGCGCGGCGCGATCCTGATCAACGCGTCGCGCGGGCCCGTCGTCGACGAAGCCGCGCTGGTCGACGCGCTGCGCGCGGGCACGATCCGCGGCGCGGGGCTCGACGTGTTCGAGAAGGAGCCGCTGCCGGCGGATTCGCCGCTGCTGCAGATGAAGAACGTCGTCGCGCTGCCGCATATCGGCTCCGCGACGCACGAGACGCGCCACGCGATGGCACGCTGCGCCGCGGAAAACCTGGTCGGCGCGCTGGCCGGCACGCTGCGCACGAATCTCGTCAATCCGGACGCGCTCGCGCGGGCCTGAGCCGCGCCGGGTAACGGGGCGACAGCCGGTCGGCGGGGTGCCGGCGTCGTTAGAGTCGATGGTCTTGGTGCCGGAGGGCTGGCTGCGTTATGATCGCCCGCTCGTCGCATCGACGGCCCGGCAATCCTGCCGGCGGCGTCCGGCGACGGGTATCCGCGCCAGGTCCGGTGCGGCCGACTGCTTTTGCACGTGACCGATCGGCGTAAGCGCTGAAGCGCTGACGCTGGTCGACCGCGAAGCATGGGACCAGCGTAAGCGTTGAAGGGCTGACGCTGGTCGACCGCGAAGCATGGGACCAGCGTAAGCGTTGAAGGGCTGACGCTGGTCGACCGCGAAGCATGGGACCAGCGTAAGCGCTAAAGCGCTAACGCTGGTCGACAGAGGAGGCCGCCGGGTGGCTTACGTTTCCAACAACAAAGGTCCGTCTGCTCACGAAGCGGCGCGGATCGTACGTCGCGAGGCACGACAGTGACCGATTCGCAACCTTCCACGACGCGTCCGGCGACGATCAGCGATGTCGCGCGCGAGGCCGGCACGGGCAAGACCAGCGTTTCGCGCTACCTGAACGGCGAGACGCATGTGCTGTCCGTCGATCTGCGCCAGCGGATCGAGGCGGCGATCGCGCGGCTCAATTACCGGCCGAACCAGATGGCGCGCGGGCTCAAGCGCGGCCGCAACCGGCTGCTCGGCATGCTCGCCGCCGACCTGACCAATCCCTATACCGTCGAAGTGCTGCAGGGCGTCGAGGACGCGTGCCATGCGCTCGGCTACATGCCGCTCATCTGTCACGCGGCGAACGAGGTCGAGATGGAGCGCCGCTTCCTGCAGCTGCTCACGACCTACCGTGTCGAAGGGTTGATCGTCAACGCGCTCGGCGCCGACGAGGACGTGCTGCGCCCGCTGCGCGGCGCCGGCATCCCGGCGGTGCTGGTCGACCGGACGGTCGAGGGTTTCGAGGCCGACCTGATCGGCCTCGACAACGCCGATGCGATCGAGACGGCGATCGCGCACCTGATCGAGCACGGCTTCGACGCGATCCATTTCGTCGTGCAGCCGTTCGAGCGCGTCAGCTCGCGGCGCGTGCGCGAAGCCGCGTTCCGCGCGGCGCTGGATGCGCGCGGGCTGCCGGTGCCGGCGACGGTCGTGCTCGACCTGAACGAGCCCGACGCGGCCGCGGCGGCGCTCGCCGACCTCGATACGCGCATCGACGATGCAACGCGGCGCGGCGTGCGTGCGGCGCTGTTCGCCGCGAATGCGCCGGTCGCACTCGCGATCGCGCGCCACCTGCGCGCGCGTTTCGGCGCCGCGTGGCAGCAGAAGGCCGCGCTGCTGTCGATCGACGATCCGGAATGGGCCGAGCTGATCGGCATCACGACGATCCGTCAGCCGACCTACGAAATCGGCTACAAGGCCGTCGAATTCGTGCACGAGCGGATCGACGGCGCAGCGGGCGACGTGCGCGTCGCGATGCTGCCGGGCGAGCTGATTGCGCGCGCGTCGACCGCAAGCTGAGTATCATTCGGGGCACGCAGCGCGCCAGGTGCGCTGCCCCGAACAAGGAAATACATGACTGTCGCTCCCGTCACGCTGGCGGTGCTGATCGCCGCCACGCTGATCATCGCGCTGCTGCCGCTCGTCCTCTTCCGTATCCTGCGCAAGCCGCTCGCGCTCAACCGCCGCGACACGATCGTCGGCGTCGCCGTCTTCACGCTGTTTGCGATGATCGTCGAACGCGCGTTCCACGGTCTCGTGCTGAGCCAGACGCCGGCGGATGGCTGGCTGACGCAGCCGCTCGCGTTCGTCGCGTACAGCGCGCTCGCGACCGCCGTATTCGAGGAAGTCGGTCGTTATCTCGGGATGCGTTTCCTGAACCGGCGCTACGGCACGTCGGCCGGCGACGGCCGCGCGATCGGCTACGGGATCGGTCACGGCGGCGCCGAAGCGTGGTTCGTCGGCGTACTGGTGTGGGGCCAGTGGTCGTATCTCGCGTGGCTGGCGAGCCGCGGCCAGCTCGAGACGCAGCTTGCCGACCTGCCGGGCGATACCGTCGTGCGGCTGCACGTGATGCTCGCGACGCTGTCGGCACAGTCGATCCTGCTGTTGCTGCTCGAACGCTGCGCGGCGTTCGTGCTGCAGCTTGCGCTGTCGGTGCTGGTCTGGCGCGGCGTGCGCGCCGGCCGTGCGGGCGTGCTGCCGCTCGCGATCGTGCTGCATGCGCTCGCGGCGGCGCCGGCGCTGCTGTACCAGGTGCGCGTGCTGCCGGCCGGATGGGTCGAGGCCGCGTATTTCGTGCTGGCCGCGATCCTGGTCGTCGTGATGGTGAAGACGTGCCGGCCGTCGCGTACGGCAGCCTGACGGGAGAGACGGGATGGACGACTATCTGATCGAATGCCAGAGCGCGGAGTTCGACGCGCTCGCGCGCGTGATCTGCGATCTCTTTCCGGAGCAGACGCGCTTCACCGAAAGCAGCGACGAGCGCGGGCGGTTCCTGTCCGTACACTGGCTCGCGATGCGTTTCGGCGCGACGCCGAAGCGGATGACACTCGATATCCGCGTCGTGCCGGCCGCGCTCGCGCGTTATCTCGCGTTCAAGCCGATGCAGCGCGCACGCAGCCATGCGGTGCTGCATGCGTATACGGAAGCGATGCTCGGGTCGCTCGAGGAGCGTCACGCGGCCGGCGAGGCCGTCGAGCGCAACGCGGAACTCGAACTCGACGAAGACTTTGCGTGAGCGTGTGCGCCGGCATCATGCCGGCGCGGCGGATTACGCGTCGCGGTAGACCTGCGCGAAGCGCTGCGCCTGCACGACGCCGTAGTCGCCGGGCGCGTACTGCATCACCCAGTCGCCGGCGACGCCGCGCAGCGTGTCGCCGTTTTCCGAGCGGGCGATCGTAAACGGCTCGTCCATCCGGCGCGCGAGCACGACGGCCGGCCGGTTCCGGTAGGCGCCCGATGCGCCGTGCGCGAGTGCCGGATCGGCGGGCAGGTATTTGGCGTCGAAGCGCGCGCGCGACACGACCCAGCGGTCGCCGGTCGAGCCCGTGATCAGCGCGTCGCCCGCGACATAGCGGTTCGGGCCTTCGAGGCTCATCAGTTCGCCGTCGGCGTCCGCGAATGACACGGCGACGGTTTCGTCCTTGACGACGCGACGGGCCTGCGGGTCGGTGCGCAGATCGATGTGCTTGAGTTCGAGCATGGCGAGGAAGTGCGGGAAAAGCCGGGAGCTTATCCCGAATTCGGCGCGCCGTGTGACGCGCGCCGATCGCGGGCAGGACACGCGGCGCCGTTCGGCCCGGACGGGCAGCGCGGCGCCGGCGGCGAGGGCGTCAGGGTTGCGCGGGTGCGCTGGCGGCCTGTGCGGCTGCCGCCTTGCCTTCCTTGCCCTTCGTCTTGCCCTTGCCGCGGTGCTCGCCGCCATGGTTCAGCCAGCTGCGGAACGTCGTGTCGGCCAGCGCCTTCTGCTCGGCCGGGAAGCTCGCGTAGAGCGGCGCGAATGCGTCGGCGAGCTTCTTCGCGCCGTCGGCGTTCGCCTGCGACAATTCCGCATACTGCTTCATGTCGTCGAGCGCGGAGACGTCGTGCTTGGCCATCCGTTCGCTATAGAGGCGGCCCATCGTTTCGCCGTTGCCGCGCATCGTGTCGGCGAACGTCTTCCATTGCGGTTCCTGCGCCGACGTGATCTTCAACTGGTCGTGCAGGTACTTGATGCGCTGCTCGATGCGCGCTTCGTGACGTGCCGCGCGCTGCTCGGCGCTCGGGGCCGACGCCGCGACCGCAGCCGTGGTGGCTGGAGCGGGCGCTTGCGCCGGCGCCGGGGTTTGCGCGAACGCGCTGGCTGCAACGGCGAGCGTAGCGAGGGTGAGCGAGATTTTCTTCATGGTTGGCTCTCCGGGGTGGTGTCTTGCGAGCGGGCGCGGCGGCAATTGCCGCAAGCGCGCATCTCGCGTCGCACGTTATTAGTAACACGTTGCGTGCGGCGCGGCGGTGAATGCGACACTTGCTTACATCCGATACGAGTCGAAATTGAAAGGGACATAGCGGCTCGGTACGGGGCGCGCGATGGCCCGGCACGTACCGGCGACGGGCGCGGCAAACAGGCGGCAAACAAGCGGCAAGTGCGATCCGGATGCGGACGTTGCGCACGCACAAGGCGGCGCGACCGCATGACGGCGTGCGATTGCGCCGTCGTGCGATGCCGTTTGGGCGTGCGGGCGTTCGGCGCTATCATCGCGTCACCTTCCACTCAGCCGGCGCGTCGCACGCCGGCCCAGCCTCATGCGTCCACCCCGCCTCGATCAACTCGACGATCTCGACCGGCAGCTCGTCGCGCTGCTGCAAGCCGATGCGCGCGCAAGCGTCGCGGATCTCGCGCGCCAGCTCGACGTCGCGCGTACGACGGTCGTCGCACGCATCGCGCGGCTCGAACGCACCAACGTGATCGCCGGCTACAGCGTCCGGCTCGGGCAGGACGTGCTCGATGCGAGCATCTACGCGTATGTCGGCATCATCCTCACGCCGAAGTTCGGCAAGGACGTGTTGCGCAAGCTCGACCGGATGCCCGAAGTGCAGCTGCTGTGCGCGGTGAGCGGCGAGTACGACTACGTCGCGTGGCTGCGTGCCGATTCGCCCGAACGGCTCAACGACCTGCTCGACCAGATCGGCACGCTCGAAGGCGTCGAGCGCACGACCACGTCGATCATCCTGTCGCGCAAGATCGATCGCGGGACGGTCGGCGGCTGACGCTCACGTCCGGCGACTTTCGCGCCGCGCGTCTTGCGCCGGCGCATCGGCCAGGCTGTCGGGCTGCGCTGCGCCGGACGGCCGCACGAGCGGAATCCGCACCGAGACGCGCAGCCCGCGCGATGCCGGTTCGTCCGCATACGCGAGCGCGATGTCGGCGCCCATCCGGTCCGCGAGGATCTTCACGATCGACAGGCCGAGCCCGGAGCCGATCTGCGCGTTGCCGGGCACCCGGTAGAACGGATCGAACACGCGCTCGCGTTCGTGCGGCGCGATGCCCGGCCCGGTGTCGGCGATCGTCACGCACACGTGTGTGTCCGTTCGTTGTGTCGACAGATCCACGCGTCCGCCGGGCGGCGTGTAGCGGATCGCGTTGTCGACCAGATTCATGACCAGCGACGTGAGTTCGAACTCGTCGACGGGCACGCGGGTGTCCGGGCCGTCGTCGACGCCGATGTCGATCGTCTTGGCGTCGGCGAGCGGCATCAGGTCTTCCAGCACGCGGCGATAGATCGTATGCACCGACACGGCGCCGGGCGGCGCGGCCGGCGCGCTTTGCGCACGCGCGAGCGCGAGGAGTTGCCCGATCAGGTGGCGGCTGCGGTCGAGCCCGCCGCGCAGCGCGGCAAGCCGCGCGCGCGCATCGTCCGGCAGGTCGGTGTCGGCCAGGCGCTCGGCCTGCAGCGACATCGCCGTGAGCGGCGAGCGCAGCTCGTGCGCGGCGTCGGCGACGAAGCGGCGCTGCGCGTCGACCGATTGCGTGACGCGCGCGAGCAGCCGGTTGATCGCGACGACGAACGGCCGCACCTCGACCGGTACGTGCTCGGCCGGCACCGGGCGCAGGTCGTGTTCGTCGCGCGCGTCGATGCCGGCGGACAGCACGGCTACCGGGCGGAACAGCTTGCGCACGAGATCGGCGACGAGCAGCAGCAGGATCGGCACGAGGATCAGCAGCGGCAGCGCGGTGCGCCACGCGCTTTCGCGTGCGACGTCGTCGCGCATGCCGGCTTCCTGCGCGACCGCGATGCGCTCGCCATTCGCGAGCGTATGGACCATCACGCGATACACGTTGCGGCCGGCTTCGACCGTATGCAGCCCGTCGGCGAGCGTCGGCGGCAGCGCAAGCCGCGGCGCGCCGTCGGCGGCCGGTTGCGGTGCGCCGCCGAGCGGCTGCACGATCACGCGCGACAGCTCGTCGCTTTCTCGCGCGGGCCCGGCACCGGCGGCCCGGGGCGAAGGCGCGCGCGCACGGTCGAGCAGCGTCGCGACCTCGCGCAGCACGTCGTCCTGCAGTTCGTGCGCCTCGTCGAACGCCGACGAAAACGCGAACGCGGCCGCGGCCATTGCGACGACCAGGATCGCCGCCGACAGCGCGACCGACAGGCGGAACCCGATCGACTCGCTCAGATGCTTCTTGAAACCATCCATCCCGCACCCCTGACGTTCTTGATCACGGTGCTGCCGAGCTTGCGGCGCAGCGAATGGATCAGGAATTCGACCGCGTTGCTTTCGACTTCCTCGCCCCAGCCATACAGGCGATCCTCGAGCTCGCGGCGCGACAGGATCGCGCCGGGGCGAACCAGCAGCGCGCGCAGCAGCGAGAACTCGCGATTCGACAGCGGGACCGGCGCATGCCCGTCGACGGCGGCCTCGCGCGTCGCCGGGTCGAGCGACACGATGCCGTTGCTCAGCAGCGGCGCGGCCGAGCCGGCCCGGCGCCGGATCGCGACGCGAATCCGCGCGAGCAGCTCGGCCATCTCGAACGGCTTCACGATGTAGTCGTCGGCGCCGCCGTCGAGGCCGCGCAGGCGATCGTCGAGCCCGTCGCGCGCGGTGACGATCAGCAGCGGCGCGCTGGCGTCCTTCGCGCGGATGCCGGCCAGCACGTCGAGCCCGTCGCGGCCGGGCAGGCCGAGATCGAGCAGGATCAGGTCGTAGGGCTGCGCCGCGAACGCGGTCAACGCGTGCGCACCGTCGGTGACCCAGTCGGTGGCGTACGACGCGTCCTTCAGCGCAGCATGGACTGCCTCGCCGATCATCGGGTCGTCTTCGACGAGCAGTATTCGCATGCGTGTTCTCCGTGCCGGGCAATCGCCGCCAGCGTATGCGATTCCCGGGCGCGCGTCACGCGCCGCGCGCCCGGCGCAACGCTTATTTGCCGCCGAACCGGTCGAAGGCCGCGAGCAGGTTCTTCATCGCCGCGGCCGAATCGGCCTGGGTCGGATGGTCGGCGCGCAGCGCGGACAGCGCGCGGTCGATCTCCTGGTCGACCATGTGCCAGTCGGCGGCCGCGCGCGGCTTGAGGCCGGCCTCGGCCGCATCCCACGCGATCTCGAGATCCTTGATGCGGGTCTTCGCACCGGACAGGTCGCCCTTGCCGACGAGCGTATTGACGTCGGCGGCGATCGTGCGGAACTGCGACAGGTCGCCGAGCTTCGATGCGTGCGCCGCCGCGGACGACGCCGCGGACGACGCCGCGGCCGGCGCGGGCGACGATGTCGATGCGTTCGCATCCTGTTGCTTCGAGCAGCCTGCGGCGGCGCCCAGCGCGGCAATCGCGGCAATCGCGGCCGCGGCAACGGCGAGACGGGAAACGGAATACGGGAAGCGCATGGGGTGTCCTCGATTCGATGAACGGAAAGGAAAGGGTGTCATTCGGTGGCGCCGGCCCGCGTGTGCGGGCCGCTGCCGAACTGCGCGACGGCGACGAGCAGCACGATCACGGTCAGGAACAGCAGGCTCGTCCACGCGGCGCCGAAGCCGAGCCCGCCGTATGCACGGGCCTGCGTGAGCAGGTCGCCGAGCGAGGCGCCGAACGGGCGCGTCAGGATGTACGCGATCCAGAACGCCAGCACTGCATTGACGCCAAGCCGCCACATCACGAACACGGCCGCGATCGCCGCGCCGAAGCACAGCGCGCCGAGCGTGAAGCCGAGCCCGAGCGCTTCGGTCGCGAGATCGCCCGCGGCGGTGCCGAGCGCGAACGTGCAGAGGATCGCGGCCCAGTAGAACAGCTCGCGCCGCGGCGTGACGATCGTGTCGATCGACAGCGTGCCTTCGACGCGATGCCACACGAAGAAGATCGCCGCGAGCGCGACGGCAAACGCAGCGGTGCTCGCATACAGGCTGACGTTCAGGCCGTCGGTGAGCAGGTCGGTGATCTGCGTGCCGACGATGCTGACCAGCACCACCGTGAGCCAGTAGATCCACGGCACGTAGCGGCGCGTGCGCAACTGCAGCCACAGCGCGATCGCGAGCAGCGACGCCATCGCGATGCGCGTGACGACCTGGCCGAGGCCCGCGTTGACCGCGAGAAAGTCCGCGCCGGTTTCGCCGACCGTGGTCGACATGATCTTGATGATCCAGAACGACAGCGCGACGTCGGGCACCTTGTTCAGCCAGTGCGACGCGCGATTGACGGATACGGATTGCATGCGATGCCTCCTTGGCGATCGGGTGGTCGGCATGCAGTCTGAAACGGGAAACTTAGGCCAGCCATAGCGAGGCCGGCGACGGGATAAATGCACTGTTTCGACATTTCGACGAAATGTGTCGTCGTAACGTCGAAATTATCGGTCGTTTCGCATCATTCTTCGTCTTGGAACTGATTTTGCGCGTCCCTAAACTGTGTTCATGGCTAAACGCCGTCCACAACACCAACCCATCATCAGGAGATAAGCGCATGAAAATCGCCATCGTCGGCGCAGGTCTGATCGGCCACACCATTGCTCACATGCTGCGCGAAACGGGCGACTACGAAGTCGTCGCGTTCGACCGCGATGCGGATGCGCTCGCGAAGCTGTCGCGCGAAGGCATCGCGACGCAACGGGTCGATTCGGCCGACGCGAATGCGATTCGCGAAGCAGTGAAGGGCTTCGATGCGCTCGTCAACGCGCTGCCTTATTACCTCGCGGTCAACGTCGCCGCCGCCGCGAAGGCTGCCGGCGTCCACTACTTCGACCTGACCGAAGACGTGCGCGCAACCCACGCGATCCGCGAACTGGCCGACGGCTCCGACCGTGCGTTCATGCCGCAATGCGGCCTCGCGCCGGGCTTCATCGGCATCGCCGCGCACGAACTCGTGAACGGCTTCAGCGAAGTGCGCGACGTGAAGATGCGCGTCGGTGCGCTGCCCGAGTATCCGACCAACGCGTTGAAGTACAACCTGACGTGGAGCGTCGACGGCCTGATCAACGAATACTGCCAGCCGTGCGAAGCGATCCGCGACGGCCGCAAGCAGTGGGTGCAGCCGCTCGAAGGCCTCGAGCACTTCTCGCTCGACGGCACCGAGTACGAAGCCTTCAACACGTCGGGCGGCCTCGGCACGCTGTGCGAGACGCTGTCGGGCAAGGTCGAGACGCTCGACTACAAGTCGGTGCGCTACCCGGGCCACCGCGAGCTCGTCCAGTTCCTGCTCGAAGACCTGCGCCTGTCGACCGACCGCGACACGCTGAAGTCGATCATGCGCCGCGCGGTGCCGTCGACGAAGCAGGACGTCGTGCTCGTGTTCGTCACGGTGACGGGCGTGAAGGACGGCCAGCTCGTGCAGGACGTGTTCACGCGCAAGATCTTCGCGAAGGACGTGTGCGGGATGCACATGAGCGCGATCCAGATCACGACGGCCGGCGCGATGTGCGCGGTGCTGGATCTGTTCCGCGAGAAGAAGCTGCCGCAGAGCGGTTTCATCCCGCAGGAAAAGGTGTCGCTGAAGGCGTTCCTGTCGAACCGCTTCGGCAAGCTGTACGAAGGCGGCACGATGGAGCGCGTGCACGCGGTAGCCTGACCACCCGCCAGCCTCTGGCACGAGGGCCGTACGACGCCGGGAGCGCAGCAGCGCTTCCGGCGTTGTTTTTTAGGGGGAGAAAGCGGGAAGGGCGCCGGTCAGGCCGGCAGCGGCGGGACGATTGTCGCCGGCGCCGGGGGCGGCACGATGCGGTACAGCAGCGCGGCGACATCCGCGTCGGAAGGCGCGGTGTTGTCGAACATCACGATGCCGTCGCATTCGCGGCCGGTCGGCACGAAGCGGCGCTGCCGGTATTCGTCCCAGTGCGTGAGCTTGTACGCATCGTTCGGGTTGCCGCGCGCGACGATCCGCGCGTGCGCGACGTCTTCCGACGTGTGGACCCAGACGACCGTCAGCGTGACGTCGGGCGCGATGCCGAGCCACGCGCGGTCGAGGATGCGCCGGTCGCGCACTTCGCGCGACAGCGGGCCGACCACGATCGCGCTGATGCCGAGCGCGAGATTTTCACGGGCCGTGTCGAGCAGGCCGTGGTATTCGGGATCGCGCAGATGCTTCAGGTAGAGCGGGCTGTCGCGATCGTTCGGATCCTCGGTCAGCGCGCCCATCGCGGCCGAGCTGTAGCGGCCGTACAGCGTATCCTTGTCGAGCAGGCAGAAGGCCTCGCCGGTCGCGCGTATCAGCGGCCCGATGAGCCGCTTCGCGAGCGTGGTCTTGCCGGTGCCGGCATGACCGCAAAAGAACACCAGGTGCGTCACGAAACCTTGCCTCCCGACCCCTGGCTCGACGTATCGCTGCGCTTGTCGCCGCTCGAGAACACTTCCGCTTCCAGCCACATCGCGTTGACGATGCCGAAACCGAGTGCCACGCCGATGCCGAGTATCCACGAGAAATACCACATGGGTCTGTCTCCTTGACGGTTGGGCCGCACGGCCGCACGGCCGTGCGGCGTGCGTGTCGAAGTGCGCTGGGGCGCGTGCTGCGGTGCACGCAGCCCGATCATGACCAATATCGGCGTACCGCGCAAGCCGGGCCGCCCGCGCAGCAAACCGGTAAACTGATGCGCAAACCGCAACATCACGGACAACATGCTGATCAACTGTGCTGCATACCAGGACGGCCGCAAGCTGGCCGACATCGATATCGACGCCATCAGCGACTACGTGTCGAAGCCGGAATGCTTCGTATGGGTCGCGCTGAAGGATCCGACGCCCGACGAAATCGACCTGATGGGCGAGGAGTTCGCGCTGCACGAGCTCGCGCTCGAGGATGCCCGCAAGGGGCATCAGCGGCCGAAGATCGAGGAGTACGGCGATTCGCTGTTCGCGGTGCTGCATATGGTCGAGCTCGACGATGACGGCGAACTCAAGGTCGGCGAGCTGAACCTGTTCGTCGGCCCGAACTATGTGCTGTCGATCCGCAACCAGACCGAGCAGGACTTCCGCGACGTGCGCAAGCGTTGCGAGCGCGAGCCGCATCTGCTGCAGGAAGGCTCGGCGTTCGTGTTCTACGCGCTGATGGACCAGGTCGTCGACCGCTATTTCCCGATCCTCGAAACGCTCGGCGCGGAGCTCGAGGAACTCGAGGACCGCATCTTCACGAAGGCCACGCCCGCGTCGTCGCGCGCGATCATCGAGGATCTCTATTCGCTGAAGCGCCGCCTCGTGATGCTGCATCAGCACACGGCGCCGCTGATCGAGCCGCTCGCGAAGCTCACGGGCGGACGCATCCCGCAGATATGCAGCGGGATGGAGCATTACTTCCGCGACGTGTACGACCATCTGCAGCGGATCGTGAAGACGATCGAAGGGCGGCGCGAGATGGTCGTGACGGCGATCCAGGTCAACCTCGGAATGATCTCGCTGGCCGAGAGCGAGGTGACCAAGCGGCTCGGCTCGTTTGCCGCGCTGTTCGCGATACCGACGATGATCGCCGGTATCTACGGGATGAACTTCGCGAACATGCCCGAGCTGCACCTGAAATACGGCTTCTACGGCTGCATTGCAGTGATGGTCGTCGCCGATTTCGCGCTGTGGTGGCGCTTCAAGCGGGCAGGGTGGCTGTAGCCGTTCTGCGCCCCTAGCGCGGCGCGTGCTTGCCGACCACGACGCGCCACGGACGTACGCGCCACGATTTCACGAGGCCGTTCTGCACGTACGGATCGGCGCGCGCGAACGACTCGGCCGCCTCCGGCGAATCACCTTCGAACACGAGCACGGCCTGGTCGGCCGGGTCCGTCAGCGCGCCGGCGAGCACGAGTTCGCCGCGTGCGGTCGCGGCCTGGGCGAGAGCGAGGTGTTCGGCACGGAACGGTTCGCGACGGGACAGGTAATCGTCGACGAGTTCGTAGATCAGCTGGTAATGCATGCGTTGCTCCGGGAAAAGTCGGCGGCCGCGGCAGGTGTGTCGGTGCGGCCGCCGGTCGGTCAGTCTGCTGCGGCCAGTATAGGACAGCCGGGCGGCCGCGGCGCCACGCAAGAGGAAGCGTATTTCCGCTTTCCTGAATGCAACTAACGGTCCGGTTTCCCTGCGCCCTGAAATCCCGGCCGCGAACGCGCCTTTGATGCAGCGGAGTCTGCAGGACAGGCGCCGGCAGGAGAGACGCGATCATGACCCATCCGCGTCGCCGGTCCGCGCCATTGCCGCGCGGTTTTAAGCAGCGGCTTTGGAATTCGTCCGAAAAAACGCAGCGAAAATCGTTTGCGGGGACGCGGTCGCCATTGGCGCAGGCATGCGCGTGCAGTCGCCATCGATCCGGCGCGCGCGCGTTGCCGGACGCGCGGTCCGGCCTGCCGGCGGCGCGTGCGCGGCACGATGGAATCGAGGTTGAAAATCGAATCAACTCGCCTATGCTCAACCTGTTTCCTCTGTGCAGGTTTTCGGGGTAAAGCAGGCATTCCGGTTGAATCCATGCCGCAACACAGGGCTCGCGCACGGCGCTGAACGTGGGTCGGATGCGACTGCGGGGTGGGGATGCCGAAGCTGATGCATGCCGGCACGAAAAATCAGATGAATGGCCGCATGACGGCGCTTCGCCAGTCGTCTCGTTGCATTGGGCGCGGTTTTGAAGAACGTTGAGGAACGACGAACATGCTCGCATCGTCGGGCGGCGCCTCGCATGCGCCGGTTCTCGTCGGCGCCAGCGCGGCGATGGAGCGGCTGCGCATCGATATCGGCAAGGTCGCGCGCATCGACGCCAACGTGCTGATCATCGGCGAGACGGGCACCGGCAAGGAATGCGTTGCCGAGTCGATTCACTGTGCGAGCAGCCGCGCGCGCTTTCCGCTGGTTCGGGTCAACTGCGCGGCATTGCCGGACACGCTGATCGAGAGCGAACTGTTCGGCTATGATCGCGGCGCGTTCACCGGCGCGCAGCAGCCCTATCCCGGCAAGGTGCGGCTCGCGGACCACGGCACGGTCTTTCTCGACGAGATCGGCGAACTCTCGCCATGCGCGCAGGCGAAACTGCTGCGCCTGCTCGAAAGCCATGAAGTGTTCCCGCTCGGTGGCCGGTCGGTCGTCAAGGTCGACGTGCGTTTCATCGCGGCCACCAATTCGGAACTCGAACTGCTGGTCGAAGCGCGTGCGTTCCGCCGCGATCTGTATTACCGGCTCAACGTCGCGATGCTGTGCCTGCCGCCGCTGAAGGAGCGGCGCGACGATCTCGTCGAGCTGTTCGCACACCACGTCCGCGAATTCAACCGGCGTTACGACGCGCAGGTCGGCGCGCCGAGCGCGGATCTCGTTGCCTGCATGCGCGCGTATCACTGGCCCGGCAACGTCCGCGAACTGCGCAATCTCGTCGAATCGATCTTCATCGATCCACCTGTCGGCACGGTCGGCGTCGAGCATCTGCGCGAGCCGTTCCGCCGGCTGTTCGCAGCCTACGCGCGCAGCGGCGACGGCGAGCGGGAGCGCCTGATCGCGATCCTGCAGGAGACCAACTGGAACAAGAGCAAGGCAGCGGAAAAGCTCAGCTGGTCCCGGATGACGCTCTACCGGAAACTCTCCAAGTACGCGCTCGACGATCACCTGCCGCACAAGGCGTGAGCGCTCGCGATCCGCGCGTCACGTGTTGTCACTGTGTCACACCGTTGCTAGTCCACTTGTGACAGTGCCGCGATCACGGCGGCGCGTGCCTGGGCGACGCGCCGCGCCATCGCGCGATCGCCCGGTGTCACATCGGCCTGTCACTTCGCTCCCGGCCGTCGCGTCGCGGATGCCGCGCCGTCCGCGCGCACCGCGCATTTGACCGCGTGTTCCCGGCTGGTACGGCAATTGCGTGATCGCACGCGTCCCTCACGTCGCGGAACCTGAGACGATGCACAAGACCTCGACCAAAGGCCAGCGGCCGCCGGAGCGGCGCTACGTCAACTATTTCGAAGTGGGCCACAACCTCTGCGAGTTCGTGATCGATCTCGGGCAGTTCAACGTGGAGATCGCGCGGCCGCTGCTGAGCAGCCGGGTCGTGACCGGGCCCGCGTACGCGAAGCTGCTCGCGCGAATGCTGCGGGAATCGGTGGAGCGCTTCGAAGCGTCGTATGGCGCGATCCGCGAAGCGGGCGACGAACTCGACCCGTTCGAGGTCGTCAAGCAGTCGATTGCCGGATACGACGGCGCGCCGGACGGCGGCGCCCGCATCAAACCGGACAACGAATAGGCGCGCAACCGCGCGGCATGAACCGTCGCCAAAGGAGAAGGGCATGGCTAGCCAGATCCGCCCGAACCGGATCGAGATCAGCGATCGCTTCCCGATGATCGGGTTCACCATCCACGCGGATGGCGGGCCGAAATCGTTCGAGGTCGCGATCGCCACCGATCCGTCGCTGTTCAAGCCGGATGCGCGCGCACGGCGCACGCGCGCGAACTTCTATTCGAGCCGCGCGCGCGGCCCCGTGACCGCCGCGCGCGGCGAGGCCGTCTATCTGTTGCCGGCCGACGTCGTCGCGCGATTCATCGGCCAGGACAAGTTGTATTACGGCCTCGCCGCCGTCGGCGACAAGTCGGTCGATGCGCCGACCGTCCCGGGCGACGGCAGTCCGTATATCAGCCTGAAAGGGCTCAGCGAGCGCGCGCTGCGCCGCGTGCGGGTCCTGCCGAACCGGCAGCAGATCGCGGCGGGCTATGGCGTGCCGTCGCCGAAGGAACTCGAATGGGCCGGCGACGTCGTGCAGCCCGGCGTCGCACCGATCGCGGCGAAGGGCAACGGCCAGTCCGCGCCGTCGCCGGGCACGCCGGTCGCCGCGCCCCCGGCGGGCGGCAATGCGGCGGGCGCGAACGGCGTCGCGCACGCCGCGTCGCTGGCCGACTACGACGACGGCTACGGCCCGCTGCCCACGGCGGACGGCGGTGCCAGTGGCAGTGGCGACACAGGCGGCAGCGGCGCCGCGTCCGCCGCGGACGACGACGCGCCGACGCACGCGATCGACTGGCCGATTCCGGACGACACGGCAACGGCAGGCGGCGGCACGGCCGCGAGCGCAAGCGCGCTCGGCGCCGACGTGCCCGATTATCCGCAGGCAAGCCGGTTCGTGCCGGCGGCCTCCGTCAACTTCCGCCACGTGAGCGGCACGCGCACGATCTCGCGTGTCGTGATCCACATCACCGAGGCCGCGACCACACGCAGCACGATCAACTGGTTCCAGAATCCGGACCAGCGTACCCGCGACGGCACGCACGTGAACGTCAGCGCGCACTACGTGATCGGGCGCGACGGCGAGGTCGTGCAGATGGTCCACGACAACGACGTCGCGTGGCATGCGCACACCGCGAACAGCGACAGCATCGGCATCGAGCACGTCGCGATCGCGGGGCGGCTCAATCCGACCCAGGCCGAATACTGCGCGTCCGCCGCGCTCGTCGCGTGGCTGTGCGACACGTACGGCATCTCGGTCGATCGCACGCATATCCTCGGCCACTCGGAGGCCGATCCGCACACGTCGCACGTGAACTGTCCGAACGCGGTGTGGGACTGGGACTACTACATGCATCTGGTGACGACGCGCAGCTGCGACGCGCAGCAGGCGGACAGCGCGCATCCGGCGGCCGCGCAGGCGCTCGCCGCCGGCAGCCAGCCGGTCACGCTCGCGCGGCCGGCCCACGACCCCGCGCCGCATCATGCGAACCGCCGTCACGACGGCCGCGCGATGGCGCTCGGCGGCCAGTCGTACACGCTGAACTGGGACGGCGTCGAGCTGATCGCGCAACCGACCGACTATTCGTGCTGGGCCGCGTCGGCCGCGATGGTGATCGGCTGGCGCGACCAGATGTCGCTGACGCCGGAGACGATCGCGTCGATCTGCGGGCGCACGACGGCCACGGGCCTGGATCCCGGCCAGGTCGGGCCGTTTGCGCAGGACATGGGGCTCACGTCCGAGCCGCCGCAGTCGTACACGATCGACGCGTTCCGCCAATTGCTCGAAGATCACGGCCCGCTGTGGGTCGGCGCGAAAGTGCCGGGGCTGCATGCGATCGTCGTCACCGGGATGTACAGCGACGGCGCGGAAGACGGTTCGGATACCTACGTGAGGATCACGGATCCGTGGGATCGCGTCGCGGGCACGCCCGGCGCGCCCGGGCCTTACCGGAACACGCATGCGACCGGCAGCCGCTACATCCTGCGCTGGGCCGATTTCGTCAGCGAGTATGAAGGTGCCGCGACGATGTCGAACGTGAACCTGCAGATCCTGCATCCGGACAATGCGCTCGGCCGCCAGCCGAATCGCGGCAAGCCGGCCGACTATGCGATGGCGGCTGCCCTCGCGGACCGGCGCGGCGCCGATGCGCGCTATCGCTCGCCGCGCGCCCATGCGCTCGATGCGCCGCCGCCGCTCGAGCCGGGCGACGTCGCGATATCGGGCGGCCGCACCTACGTGGTGTTTGCGAACGAGGTGCGCACGGGTGGCGTGCCGGCGTGGCGCAACCACAACCCCGGCAACATCACCGCCGGCGAGTGGGCGGACGCGCACGGCGCGTATGCCGGCAAGCGCAACGGCGGTTTCGCGATCTTCCCCGATGACGCGACCGGCTTCGACGCGGTGATCGCGTTCATCGGCAGGTTTCCGAACGACACGATCGTCGCGCTGATGTCGCGTTATGCGCCGCCCGACGACGGCAAGAACCCGATGCTGAAAGGCAACGATCCGGCGGCCTACGCGCGCGCGATCGCCGCGCGGCTCGGCGTGCCGGTCACGACGCAGATCAGCGCGCTCGACGACGGCCAGCGCCGCACCTTCGCGTCGGAAATCCAGCGGATCGAGACGGGGTCAAACGGCGCCGGCACCTCGTACGCATATAACGATCCGAAGCTGCCGGCCGAGATTCGCAGCCGCCTGCCGGCACCGGCCGCAAGTGCGCCCGATGCCGGCACCGACGCCGGCGGCCAGGATGCCGCGAGCCCCGACGCCGGCGCGCCGACCGGCGCTGCAGGCGCAGGGGATGCCGGGGCAGGCGCGGGCGACGCGGGGAGCAGCGATGCATCGGCGTCGCAGGCGCTCGCGTATGCGGCCGGTGCGACGCCGTCGCGGCCGCATCCGCACCACCCGCACGCACGCGCGCCGCATACGCTGACGCTGGCCGAAGGCGGCGTCCCGTCGAACCCGGCCGCGCCGCCGGCCGATGCGTCGCCGCCGAGCGTGGCGCCAGGCACGGTGCCGGGCGCCACGCTCGACACGCAGGTCGGCGAAGCGGGCGGCGTCACCTGGGCGCTCGACCAGTTGCACGGGATGAAAACCGTCGCCGGCGCCGATGCCGCAAACCGTGCGCTGGTCGACGGTCCGACGATCCGCATCACCGACTGGCCGTACCTCGACGATCCGGGCGGCCAGCGCGTCTGCGCGCATTTCTTCGTCGACTGGCATTTCGACGGCCGCTCGGTCGGCGACGTGCAGATCGTCAACGTCGGCGCGAGCGACGCGCCGGGACACACGCTGCACGTCACGGCGCACATCGAGGACGACCCGCAGCGCTATCCGCCCGGCAAGCCGCTGTTCGGCGCGCTGCGCGTGCATTTCGCGTACCGCTTCGTCGAGCCCGACGCGTCGGTCCACGAGGCGACCACCGAGCTGCACCTGTTCGGCGACGGCACCTACGAGCAGGCGAGCCACTGGGCCGCGCTCGCGGCCTGAGCGACGGACCGGCCCCTCCCGGCAATCATGGTCATGCTCCCCGCGCCCCCGCCACCCGTTCGCCGCACCGCGCGGCCGGCCGTCGCCTCCGCCGCGGCGTCGGCGGAGGTCGACGCCGCGCGCGCGCTGACGGCGAACCTCGGTTCGTCGCTGCATCGATCCGCGGCGTTCCGGGATCTGCCCGCTCACGCGCGGCAGGGCATCCTCGCCGACCTCGATCGAATCCATCGCGGGCTCGGCGGCGCCGCGGCGACCGCCGGCGCGCTGGGTACGCCGCTCGAACTGCACCGCTTTGCGCCGGCCTCCGCACCGGCGGACCCCGGCACGCCCACCGATCCTCCGCCGGATTCGTCCGCGCCCGGCGACGGCGCCGCGAAGACGCCAGGCCCGAAAGCCGCGGCGACCGAGACGATCGCGCGCCGCGCCGGCGCGCTGTCCGACGAGATCGATTTCCCGAAATTCGTCGCCGCGCTGGTGCACGGCACGTTCGACGCGATCGTCGAGGCGTCGATCCGGCAGATGGAGGCGTTCGCCGAGCTGGTCAGCGCGGTCGCCAAGTCGGCCGAGGATTTCACGCGCGAGAACATCACGCCGAACCAGGCGCGCGACTGGCTGGTCGCGCACTATCCGCAGGATCTCGAACTCGATCACGCGCAGGGCGAGCCGAAGGTGGTGCCGCGCGCGAGCGCGCCGCCGCAGGACGACAGCGAGCCGGACCAGCCGAACTCGCCCTCGTGGCTTGCCGAGTTCGATCTCGCGGGGGAGGAGCTGACGCCGGAGCTGGCCGAGACGCAACTGGTGCCGAAGGCGCAGCAGCGGGCCGGGCAGAACCGCCTGCAGACGCTCGCGACGATGGTGCTGCTCGGCATGAACCGCGTCGTCGTGCGCGACGGCACGATCTCCGCGCGCCTGCGGTTCCGCGCGGTGGCGGCCGACACCGCGAAGGTCGATTACGCGGTGTCGAACGACCCGAACCAGGGCAGCGATCTCGGCACGCGCGGCAGCACGACCTACGCGACGCCGTCGCTGCAGGTGTCGACGGTCGGCGTGAACGTGCAGGCCGACAGCGAGCTGCGCGCCGAACTGTTCGGCGAGGTGAAGATCAATTTCGCGAGCGAGACGCTGCCGCTCGAACGGTTCGTCGACGATGCGCGCCGCACGCTGCTCGAACGGCATGCGCGCCCCGCGCCCGTGCACAAGGCGTCGCCGGCGCCGGCGCTGCCGTCGCCGGCCGAGGTCGTGCCCGCCGTTGCGCCGTCGCCCGCGATCGCCGCCACGCCCGCGCCGGCGGGCGCCGTCAAGTGAGGACCGCCGCCATGCAACGCGCTCCGTTTTTCGCCAGCCTCGCCGCGATCGCGTCGGCCGCGCACGCGACGATCGTGTCGCCGGATCGCGCGCTGCACGCGCGGGAGATGGTGATCGAATTGCCGCTCGAACTCACGTGGGCGCGCACGGCCGCCGGCTGCGAACTGTTCGCGAATCCGCCGCGCTGGCGCTGGCCGACCGCGTTCGACGCGCCGCTCGCGCGCGTGTCGATGACGTGGTGCGAAATGCCGCGCAGCGCCGCGGACGACCCGGGGACACGGCGATGAGCGCGAGCGACAGCCTGCCGATCGAACTGTTCATCCAGGCGCTGACGACGCAGCTCGATCACGCGCAGACGGCGATGGCGGTGAAGGCGCAGAACCTGAACCTGCCGCTGACGTTCGCGGTGAAGGACCTGTCGCTCGACCTGCGCACGCACGTCGAATTCGTGCAGAGCGAAGTGCGCATCCGGCCCGCCGGGCCCGGCGACCACGACGCGAGCACGATCCGGCTGTCGCTGACGACGATCACGAAGCCGATGATCGAGGAGAACGCGCCGCTGCCGTCGACGCGCAACAGCGAGCCCGCGCTGCGCGACGTCGTCGGCAACACGCTGAGCGACGAGGAGCAGCGCCGGCTCGAATGGGCGGGCGTGCAGACCGCCGAGCAACTGAGGCGCTTCGAGCAGGGCGGCGAGCGGGTGCTCGAACGCGTGGCGAACCTGCCGGTCGAGCGGCTGCGCGCGGCGCTCGCGCGTGCGTCGGAGCCGCTCGTCACGCACGTCGAGCCGATCTTCCGCGACGGCAGCGACGGCGCAGGCGGCGATGCCGCGCCCACGGACGCGCCGGCGGCGCCGCCGTGGATGCGGATCCGCGGGCGCAACCTCACGGCAGGCGGCACGCCGCGCGTGACGATCGGCGGCGAGCCGGTGAGCGTGCTCGATGCGCGCGACGCCGAGCTGATCGTCGCGCCGGCCGCGCATCAGCTCGCCGGCGAGGTGGTGGTCGATCCGGGCAACGGCCGCACCGTCGCGCAGGCGTTCGATTTCGCATCGGCGCCGGCGCGGGCGGTGCGCGCCGGCGCGCCGGAGGAGGGGACGCGATGAGCGCGCCGGCTCCCTGGCTGCCGCACGGCGCCGGCTACGCGGTGCCCGGCGCGCTGCTCGTGAAGCTGCGCGTCGGCGAGGCGCCGCCCGCGGTGCCCGCGCGGCTCGACGTGATGCGGCGGCTCGGGGCGCCCGCGCAGGGGCTCGACGGCGGGCCGATCGACCGGCTGCTGCGGCATCACGGCGGCGCCGCACGGGTCACGCGCGTGTATTCGGCCGCGCAGTCCGTGCACCGGCCGGGCGCGCGCCATCTCGGCTACGACGACGTCGAGCATGCGCTCGGGATGGCCGCCACGTTCCTCGTCGAAGTCGACCGCACGACGCCGATCGGCACGCTGGTCGACGCGCTGCGCCAGTTGCCGGCGGTCGAGCACGCGTGTCCGCACTGGATCGCGACCGCGCCGTTCGAGCTGCCGGCGGCGGCTGACCTCGACGGCGCGTGGGCGCCGCGCGTGCGCGTGAACGGGCCCGACGCGCTGGCTTACGAAACCGGCGATCCGGCGATCGTCGTCGCGATCGTCGACACCGGCATCGCGCCCGTCCATCCGGAATTCGTCGACCGCTGGCGTGCCGGCTTCGACACGGTGCAGTTGAGGGACACCGATCTCGCGGCGGGCGTGACGCTGCTCGGCGATCACGCGCGCTTCGACCGGCGGCCGTACGACCCGTTCGTCGGCCACGGCATGGGCTGCGCCGGGATCATCGGCGCGAGCGGCGCATGCCTGCCGCCGGGCCTCGCCGGCGCGGCGTCGCTGCTGCCGATCCGCGTGCTGGGCGCCGCGCGCCTGCCGGGCCGGCCGGACCCGGTCGGCATGGGCGCGCTCGCCGACATCGACTGCGGGATGAAGATCGCGGTCGATCTCGGCGCGAAGGTGATCAACATGAGCTTCGGCACGCCGGATTCGGCGCTCGCGAACGGCGGGGCGAAGCCGCACGAGGACGTGGTGCGCTACGCGCTCGCGCACGGCTGCGTGCTGGTTGCCGCAAGCGGCAATTCCGGCCGCGACGAGGCGTTCTGGCCGGCCGCGTTCGACGGCGTGATCGCGGTCGGCGCGGTGGACGCGTCGGGCCGGCCCGCGCATTTCACGACGTCGGGCGCGCACGTCGCGCTGTGCGCGCCCGGCGAGCGGATCGTCACCGCCGCGCTGCGCGGCTACCAGTGCGCGACCGGCACCAGCTTCGCGGCGCCGTTCGTCGCCGGGGCCGCCGCGCTGCTCGTCAGCCGCGCGGAGCGGCGCGCCAGCCCGATCGACGGCGCGACGCTCCGCGCGCTCCTCGTCGAAAGCGCGAGCCCGTTTCCGGGCGGAAGCGCGCCGGGCTACGGCAGCGGCGTGCTCGACGTGCGCGCGGCGCTCGCGGCGCTCGACCGGCGGATCGACCGTGAAGAGGACGACGCGGACGCCGACGACGGATAGCAGGTCACGCCGACCGGAGCGCCCACCGGATCCGCGCCGGGTGGGCAGTCTAGGCACAGCGCGGAGACGGATCCGGCGGGCAGCGAGCGGCGGATCGGCATTGCAGCGGGGCGGGATTGAATCGACGTATCAGCCTTGCATGGGACCCGACCGGGCGCTGAAGCGCCCGGTTGAGTCGACATCAAATCGAAAGGAGCATGACCATGGCCACACAGGTGATCTTCACCGACCTGGGCTCGGCGGATGCGGCGAAGCGGCTGACGCTCGAGGGGCGGCAATCCGAGCTGAACCAGGTCGCGCAGCAGCGCGCGCTGATGCCGCAGGAACTCGCGGAACTGGCGCGCATCACGCAATGGCTGTCCAAGGTCGAACCGCCGCTGTTCGATCCGCTGTATATCGCGATCGCGAGCTACAACACGACGAGCGATCCGGTGCATGGCCTCGATTTCAGCGCGCTGCCGATCCAGCCCGCGATGCAGGCCGACGGCACCAACGCGTTCGGGATGGAAGCCGGCAGCCCCGCGGGCGACCCCGCCAGCTATCCGGACGACGGCGTGCAGATGGCCGCCGTGTACGGCTACCTGTCGGCCGACAGCGTGCAGCCGCCGGCGGTCCTGCTGACCGAGATCACGCCGAGCCAGCTCGCGAAGATGGTGCCGAACGCGGCGTCGCCGCGCGGCCTGCCGCCGATCCTGTCGCACCTGACCGATCCGTCGCGGATCCTCGGCATCGACACGTCGGACCCGGTCTACCGTGCCTTCAGCGAGGCCTATTTCAAGGCGATGGGCGAGTTCAACGGCTGCAAGGCGCTCGCGACGCTGGTGTTCCCGATTCTCGTCACGATCGGCGCGACCAACGGCTCCTTCGAGGTCGACGCGACCGAATACGCGCAGGTGCTGCGCATCCTGATCGGGCGCGGGATCGACGAGCACGAGCCGCAGCTCACGCGCAAGGTCAACGAGGCGCTCGACGCGGTGCAGAACGTCGCGAACGGCGGGCCGACGTCGCAGATCAGCATCGACCTGCCGGACCTCGAGGCGTCGACCAACACCGAGATCATCGCCGACAACATCCGCGCGATGCAGCCCGCGTACTTCTCCGCGATGTTCGAGGAGCTGAAGGTGTTCCAGGTGGTCGACAAGCTCGCCGAGCTGTTCCAGAACGGCGTGCTGCCGATCGGCCGCGGCAAGGCCGGCGACTACCTGTACGCGTACTGGAAGAACACGCCGAACCGCATCTCGGAAGCCGAGCGGCGCAGCTTCTACGCGCGCACGCTCGGCGTGCCGGGCGGCGACGACGGCGGCTCGCCGAACCGAGACTTCAACGACCTGTGGCTGCGCTTCGTGTCCGCGGTGTCGTCGTACGTGCGCCAGCAGCGCGTCGACGACCTGCTGCGCGCGCGGATTCCGAACCCGGTGAGCCAGCAGCTCGTGCGCAAGTCGGGGCGCGACATCGCGAACAACCTGTCGGTGCACGGCTACGGGATGGCGTATTTCATCGCGACCGAGCTGCAGCAGCTGATCAAGGATTTCATCGGACTCCTGTCGGATCCGGACATCATGCTGTCGTACGGCGCGAAAGACATGTGGGGCGTGATCGACCAGGTCGCGACGCTCGAGCTCGGCGGGGCGAAGAACAGCGTGAAGTACCGGACGATGGCGACCTCGGGCGCGATCGTCATGGCGTGGCTCGCGAAGAACACGGTGAAGCTCGGCCGCTCCGGCTACGACGTGATCCTCGACGACAACGCGATCCGCTTCCCGGTGCCGCGGCCGGCAGGCGTCAGCGCGATGGTGTCGCCGACCGACTACGACCTCGTGAACGCGTGCGACCAGTGGCTCGCGGTGACCGGCACCGAAGAGACGCGCATCGACCAGTATGCGCAGGCGCACGAGGCGCCGATGACGACCACACGGCCGATCCAGATTCCGTCGATCGCGCGCGACCTGCTCGATTCGGTCGGCGTGCCGGCGATGTCGCTCGGCACCGGCTACCGGCACTGAACGGAGGCAACGATGTCGCAACGACCCATGTCCCACGCCATCGTCGAGCGGTTGCGGCGCGCGGCGGGCCAGCTGGGCACCGCGGACCCGACGCCGTTCGTCAGGCCGCTGATGGACCGCACGTTCGCGCTGCCCGAAGGCGACCGCCAGTACGCGGACAATGCGCTGACGCCCGGCACCGCGCCGTTCGAGCCGTCGTTTTCCGAACTGCAGCCCGGCGTGCTGCGCTTCACGATCGAGCCGCTCGGCCCCGGCGCGTCGGGGCAGGACCGGCGCGACGAGGCGACCCGCGAGATGCGCCGGCTCGTGCGGCCGTGCTTCGGCCCCGACGCGCTTCGCTGGTTCGACCAGCGCAGCGAGGAATGGCGTACGGCCGGCTCGGGCACGATGCTGAACTACGGCGCGTTCTTCGGCAATTCGTTCGATCGGGACGGGCTGTATACGTCGAAGGTCTATTACGAGATCGGCCCGCACCAGATGCGCGCGCTGCCGCTCGAACTGCTCGATGCGGCAACCACCGTGCAGCAGATGCTGCCGCAGGCCGTGCCGTTGTTCACGACGATCGGCTGCCAGCGCGAGCGCGGCCAGCAGCGCCTGACGTTCCTGCATCGCGGGGCGTTGCGTCTGCGCGAGCTCGGCCCGGTGCTCGAACAGCTGCGGCTGGGCCATCAGTTGCCCGGCATCATGCAGATCCTCGGCGTGGCGCTCGGCGGCCGCTTCGACCTGCCCGAGCGCTCGGTGCTGCTCGCGATCGGCCATACCGACGACGGCCCCGAGTTCGAGATCTACGTGCTGCTCGGGATGGTGCCCGACGTGCCCGCGAATTTCCTCGACCTGCTCGCACTGGGCCTGACCGAGCGGCCGCGCGAACTGCAGGCGCTGGGCCGCTGGCTGCGCGCGTTCACGCCGGAGCGGGAAGACTGGCCCGGCCATTTCTCCGTGCTCAGCATCCACGCGGCCGCGCATTCGCCGCCGCGCGTGAGCCTCTATCTGCGGCCGGTCGAGTTCGAGATCAGCGACCGGATGGAGGCGCGCCGCGAACGCGAGGACACCGGCACCTGACACCCATCGCCCAGCGAGGCCAACCATGAACCACGTCCAGCCCGAGCGCGGCACGCACGCGAGCACCGGCCCGGCTCCGGCGGCCGTCCCGCGCGCCGAGGTGCGCCATGCGGTCAAGGATCTGCTGCAGCAGAGCCAGGCGTTCCGGCGCCTGCCCGGCCACGTCCAGCAGCAGATCGCGCACGACACCGCGCAAATCGCCGACTACCTGGCGGCACCGGAGGGCATTCCCGGCCACACGCTCGCGAGCAGCCGCGTCAGCGCTCAGGCGCTCGACAACCCGCCCGGCGCGGACCAGTACCAGACCGACCGGCAGGCCGTGCAGGCGATCGGCGCGCAGAAGTTCAGGGCGGGCGCCGCGCGCGAAGGCGCGGAGGTCGCCGGGCTGTTCCTGCAGAAGGTCAACTTCCCGACCTTCGTCGCGAAGCTGATCCAGGGCGTGTTCCATGCGATCGTGCAGACGTCGATCGAGCAGATGGAGGCCTACGGCAAGCTGGTGGCGAGCGTCGCGCAGTCGCTCGACAACTTCCGCGACGACAACGTCACGCCGAACCAGGGCCGCGACCATCTCGTCGAGCAGTTCCCGGACATCTTCCAGATCGGCGTCACCGACGGCAACGACGGGCAGTCGCAGCCGCGCCTGCAACTGCGCGACGACGTCGACGAGGATTCGGCGCTCAAGCGCGTGAACGACAAGCTGGCGTCGACGGGCACGAAGATCACGAGCCTCGACACCGAGGACGACGACAACGAGCGCGCGCTCGTCGAAGCGGCGCGCACGCACGTCGCGACGGGCCGCCAGCAACTGCTCGCGACGATGGTGCTGATGGGCATCAACCGGATCGTCGTGACCGACGGGCGGATCTCCGCGAAGATCATGTACGACTTCCAGGCGCAGGATTCGCGCAAGCTGCGCCGCAGCGCGACCGCGTACGACTACGCGCGCGACCAGTACGGCAACGTGCAGAAGTCCTACGGATCCGAAGGATCGTACGACCGCGGCGCCAGCCAGGGCTCGGGCGACGGCAGCCAGGATTCGAGCCAGAGCCCCGACCAGCAGGATCGCGATTCGAGCTGGTACACGAAGGGCACGTACAAGTACACCGAGACGCCGATCGTTACCGCGATGAGCGCGGCGTCCGACACGCAGGACGAGTCGCTGAAGGTCAAGGCGACGCTCGCGGGCACGGTCGACGTGAATTTCAAGAGCGACTATTTCCCGCTCGAGAAGATGGTCGATCCCGCACAGATCGCGCAGCTCCAGCTTGCGGCAGTGCCGGGACGCGGCGCCGGCGGCACGCGCGCGCCGGCCGGGGCGGCAGGCGCTGCGACGCCAGCGGCGGGCACGGGCGCCGTCACGGGGGCAGCCGCGACGCCTGGCGCGGGCGCGGCGGCACCGGGCAGCGCAGCGGCCGCGCCCGCGCCGGCCGCATGAGGCGACGGATTCGTCATGACCGCACGCTCAGCGCCCCAAGCGTGGGCGGACGATACAACCCTCGGGGTGGTGCGCCCGAAGGTCCGCGACATGCTGCTCGCGGTGCCGGCGTTTTCGCACCTGTTGCCGGCCGAGCAGCAGGCGATTGCGTCGCAGATGGTCAAGGTCGCCGCGTACATGGCCAACCCCGACGGCGCGCTGGCGGGCACGCAGCCGGCCGCACCGCCGGTCGCGGCCGCACAGGCCGACAACGTCGCCGAGGCGGGCCGCCGCGCGACCGAGAATCGCGGCTTCGCGAGCAAGCAGTTCGATGCGGCGGCGGTGCGGCAGGGCGTCCAGCAGTTCGGCGAGCTGGTGCAGAAGGTCGACTTCCCGAAGTTCGTCGGCGGGCTGATCCAGAACGTGTTCCAGGCCATCGTCGATTCGTCGATCCAGCAGATGCGCGCGTATGGCGAACTGCTCGCGAACGTCGCGAAGACCGTCGACGAGTTCGCGCAGGACAACATCAGCGAGAACAACGCGCGCGACTGGCTGTCCGGCAAGTATCCGGACGTGCTGGACATCGACACGACCACCGAGGACATGGCCCAGGCGGACGGTGCCGCGGCGCCGGCGCCGCAACCGGTGCTGGTCGCGAAAGGCGACGATCCCGCGGCGGGCCTGCAGCGCATTTCCGGCGACCTCGGCCTCGCCAAGCCCGTCACCGACATCTCGAGCCCCGAGGACGAAACCCGGCTCGTGCTCGCCGCGCGGCAGCAGATGGCACGCTCGCGCCAGCAACTGCTTGCGTCGATGGTGATGCTCGGCATCAACCGCATCGTGATCACCGACGGCCACATCAACGCGAAGGTCGTGTTCGACATGCGCGCGTCCGATACCGCGGGACGCGTCGCGAAGGCGTCGTTGTACGACCTGCAGCACGACACGTCGACGACGACCGCGAGCGCGAGCACCGGCGGCTGGTTCAATCCGATCCAGGCCGGCATCAGCTCGACCGAGACCAGCGACCACATGGCCACGGTGTCGTCGGCCGTCGACGACACGTCCGAATCGAAGGCCCAGGTGAAGGCGCAGTTGAGCGGTGAAGTTCGCGTGAACTTCAAGAGCGACTATTTCCCGATGGAGAAGCTGGCGAGCCCGGACATGATCGCCGCGATCCAGGGCAACTCCGTGCCGCAGCCGCAGCCGAAGGCGGCTGCCGCGGCCAAGCCGTAAACCGTCATGGCCCCGTTCGACATCGCTCCGTCATCGTGCCGCGTCGACGTGCGCGGCCAGCCGGTCGAGCTGGCGGTCGCGCAGGCGCTGGATCTCGCGCGGCTCGCGGAAACCGCGGGCTTCGCGCTCGCGTTCGACGTGCTCGGCGACATCGCGTTGCCGCCCGCTGCCGCCGTTTCCGGCGCGACGGACGCCGCGCACCTGAACGCGATCGCCGCGCTGTATCTCGCGTCGGAACTCGAGAACACGGAGCTCGTGAATGCGGCCCAGGCGCTGTGCGGCGTCGCGATGGCGGGCGGTCTCGCCGCCGACCTGGGCGACGCCGCGAACGATCTCGCGACCTTCTGGCACGGACGCAACCAGCGCGCGAGCGCGGCCGAGCGGCACGCGTTCTACGTGCACCTGTTCGGCGACGACGCACAGGCCGGCCGCGCCGATGCCGTGCAGGCGGACGCCGGCGAGCGTTTCGAGATGGCGTTCATCGACCTGTGCGAGGCGCTGTGCCGGCTCGACCCGGCGCTGCCGCCGGACGGGTCGGCCGATCCGGCACAGGCCGCGCAGGTCTCGCTCGCGGCGCGGCAGGTGCTCGACATCCTGATGGAGCGGGGTGCGGGCATCAGCGCATTCATGGCGGGCGACATCCTGTCGACGGTGCAGGCCGCGATCCGGCTGCTGCAGCATCCGTCCGTGCAGCGTGCGTTCGGCGTGCGCGCGCTGTGGGATGTGGTGCGGGTGCTCGCGCAGCGCTACCTGCGCACGCGGCCGGTGATCGAGCCGCGGGTCGAACGCGCGAAGGCCGGCTTCGCGGTGCTGACGTGGCTCGCGTCGACCGGCTCGCAAGGCCTGTACGCAGGGGACGCAGCGACGCCCGTCGTCGCGCCCGGCGATCCGGTGCGCGCGAACGCGACCACCTGGCTGCAGTCGAGCCTGGACCTGAGCGAAAAGCTGGGCAGCGCGGCGGGCGGTTGACATGCGAGCCGATGCCCGCGCCCCCCAGCCGCTGCCCGAGGTGCGTCTCGCGGTGCGGGACCTGCTGTCCCGTGCGCCGGGATTTCGCGCGCTCGCGCCGGACGACCGCAGGACGCTGTCGCAGGCGCTGGTGCGCGTGTGCGCGGCCGCGATGAACCTGCTGCTCGAGGAAGCGCGCAGCGACGCCGACGCGCGTCGCGTGCAGCGCACGGCCGGGCCGGAGGGGGCGCCGCGCCTGCCGGCGGCGACCGCGCTCGCCAACGCCGGACAGGCGTTCAGCGGCATCGCGACCGACAAGCTCGCGAGCACGACGCAGCGGATCCTGAACGCGGTGTCGTTTCCGCGCTTCGTATCGGACCTGATCAACGGCGTGTTCAAGGCGATCACCGACTCGAACCAGCAGCAGATGCAGTCGTTTCTCGACCTGCTGCGCAACGTCGCGACGACCACCGACGATTTCGCCGACGCGAATCTCGGCCCGGATCGTGCGCGGCAATGGCTGGTCGACAGCTTCCCGGGCTCGTTCGAGCTGGCCGGCGACGACACGTCCGGCGACGACGGCGGCGACCGCTCGCCGGGCGATGCGAATCCGTCGCGCACGGTGCGCCTGAAGGACGGCGCGGCGATGCCGCCCGACGGCGCGTTGCGCGCGGTGCTCGGGCTGGGGCCGAACGAATCGGTGCCGAGCGGCGATCCGGAAGCGGTGCTGCTGCCGTTCGCGCGCCGGGCACTCGCGCAGCAGCGCCAGCAACTGCTGGGCACGATGGTGATGCTCGGCATGCAGCGCATCGTGATCGAGAGCGGCCGGCTGAACGCGTCGATGCGTTTTCACATCGACACGCGCAGCGCGGCCGCTGCGGACGAAGGCAGCCGCTTCGATTTCCAGAACAAGATCGACGCGAAGGGCAGCTTCAACGTCGGCGTCTGGGGTGCGGAAGCGAAGATGAGCAACACGATCGCGTACGTGTCGACGCAGAAGACCCAGACCACCGAGGAAATGAACACGGACCTCGACCTGAACTCGGGCGTCGAGCTGTATTTCAAGACCGACTACCTGCCGCTCGATCGCTTCGCGGGCAAGGGGCAGGTCGATCGCATCAAGGCCAACACGCTGAATCCCGACGCGGAGGAGAAGGCCGCGATCGCGGCGCGCGGCGAGCGCGAGGCGAATGCGGACAAGGCGCAGGCGTCGCGGCTCGCGGCGCTGGACAAGGAGCTTGCGCCGCCCGCGGATGCCGGGGCCGCACCGGCTTCGCCGGGTACGCCCGCGCCGGCCGCGCATTCCGGTGCGGCAGGTGGAACGGGGGCAGCGGGTGGGGCCGGCGGGTCCGGTGGAAGTGGCGGCACGGGCACGACGGGCGGTGGCACGGCCGCGGGCGGTGCCGGTGCGGCAGGCAGTACCGGCGGCGGCACATCGGCCGGGCATCCCGCGCCGCACGCGAATCCCGCGACGCCCGCCGCGGGCGCGCCGCACCCGGCGGCGAGTCACGGTCAAGCCGCGGCGTCTCATGCATGAACCGGGCCGCAGAGGAGGGGCGGCATGCGCTTGGAGCAGCTCCCGCGACCCGCGTCTACGCCTTGTATCCGATCGTGCGCAGCAGATCCTTGCGCCAGCGCACGTCGTCGTCGTTCTCGATGCCGAGCGGCGGAAAGCCGTCGACGACGCCGACGATCCCGCGTCCTTGCGCGGTTTCCGCGACGATCACGTCGGTCGGGTTCGCGGTCGCGCAGTAGATCCGGCAGACCTCGGGCACGGCCTTGATCGCATTGAGCACGTTGACCGGATAGAAACCGTCGCCGAGGAACACGATGAAAGCATGACCGGCGCCGATCGCAAGGGCGTTGCGGCACGCGAGTTCGACGAGCGCCGCATCGGTGCCGGAACGGCGCACGAGCCGCTTGCCCGATGCCTCGCAGAACGCGAGCCCGAAACGGATGCCGGGCACGGTGCCGACCAGCGTCTCGTGGATGTCCTCGACGGACTTGATGAAGTGCGACTGGCCGAGGATGAAATTCGTGGCCTCGGGCTTGTCGACGGCGACGGTTTGCAATTGCAGCATGGCGGACCTCGTCTGGCGATGCGGCGCGCGCCGCAATGGGCTCTCCAAGCTTAGTACGCGGCGGCCGGCGCCGAAAGCGGCGGGCGCGTCCTATCCTTCGTTGTGTATGGCGCGCGAGCGCGAGGGCAACGGAGGGGAACATGGACGTGCGACAAGGCTTCGTCGACTGCGTGGGTCGCACACCGCTGATCCGGCTGGCGAAGCTCAGCGCGGAAACGGGCTGCGAGATCCTGGGCAAGGCGGAATTCATGAATCCGGGCGGATCGGTGAAGGATCGCGCGGCGCTCTACATCATCCGCGACGCCGAGCTGCGCGGCGCGCTGAAGCCGGGCGGCACCGTCGTCGAGGGCACGGCGGGCAACACGGGCATCGGTCTTGCGCATATCTGCGCGGCGCGCGGTTATCGCTGCGTGATCGTGATTCCCGATACGCAATCGCCGGACAAGATGGCGATCCTGCGCACGCTCGGCGCCGACGTGCGCCCGGTGCCGGCGGCGCCGTACCGCGACCCGAACAATTATCAGAAGATTGCCGGGCGGCTTGCGGACGAACTCGACAACGCGGTATGGGCCAACCAGTTCGACAACGTCGTCAACCGGCAGGCGCACTACGAGACGACCGGGCCGGAAATCTGGCGCGACACGGCGGGCACGGTCGATGCATTCGTCTGCGCGACCGGCACGGGCGGCACGCTGGCGGGCGTGAGCCGCTACCTGAAGGAACAGAATCCGGCGGTCCGGATCGTGCTGGCCGATCCCCACGGCAGCGGGCTCTATGGTTACGTGAAAACGGGCGACCTCAGCGCCGAAGGCAACTCGATCACCGAAGGCATCGGCTCGACGCGCGTCACCGCGAATCTCGCGGGCACGCAGATCGATGACGCCGTGCGGATCGATGATACGCAGTGCGTGACGATGGTCTACCGGCTGCTGCGCGAGGAGGGGCTGTACGTCGGCGGGTCGAGCGGCATCAACGTCGCGGCGGCGGTCTGGCTGGCCCGCCGGATGGGCCCGGGGCACACGATCGTGACCTTGCTGTGCGATCGCGGCGACATCTATCGCGCGCGGCTTTTCAACCGCGACTGGCTGCGCGAAAAGGGGTTGGATCCGGAGCTGGATCCCGAATGAGGAAGGGTCGACGCGGCGATTTCCATCGGCCGAAATGCGACCTATGCTGAACAAATCCGGAGCGAACTCCGTTCGCCCGATTCGCCCAGACGAGGTGTGCCATGCCTGTATCTGCCACCCTGCAGGATTGCCTGCGCCAGAAGTCATCGCGGTACGAAGTCGTGTACCACCCCTATAGCCATACGAGCATGGAGACGGCCGCCGCCGCGCATATTCCCGGCGATCGCCTCGCGAAAACCGTGCTCCTCGAGGACGACGAGGGCTACGTCGCCGCCGTGTTGCCGACGACGCACGCCGTGCGCCTGTCGGATCTCTGGGTGAAGACGGGCCGCCATCTCGTGCTCGCCCGGGAGGTCGAACTGCGCGAACTGTTCAAGGATTGCGACATGGGCGCGCTGCCGCCGGTCTGCATGGCGTACGGGATGAAAACGTTCCTCGAGGAACGCCTCGCGCAGCAGCCGGATGTCTATTTCGAGGCCGGCGACCACGAAGCGCTGATCCATATGACGCAGGACGAATTCCTGATGCTGATGGAAACGGCCGAGCGCGCGCATTTTTCGCACAAGATGCAGGGCATGCAGTCCTGATTGCGCGGCGCGTGCGGTGACGCGTGGGGCCGGCACGCACGCGTGCGTGCCGATGCGTGGCGACGTGTTCGTGCGCCGGGATGTCGCGTGTCATCAGCGAAAGTTAATTCGATATCCAAATCAGTTTGGCGGACTTTCATATGATGAAGGTCCGCCTTCTATTTGTATCGGATTGCAGATCAATTTTGAGGCGAACCATTCGTGCGATCGACGTGTCCCGGGAGCGGTGTCGGCCGACCGGGGCAGGTGAGCCGAGGCACTGGACCGCCGATTCCGGCGTTGGCGACGCGAAGGGGCGAGCCTTGCGCGTTGCTTCCGGAGTGGGCCATTTTGGTGCGGAGCCTGAAATATCCGGATATTTATGTCGAAAGGATTTAATATTCGATTTGGTATATATCCATACAAATCGATTACCGTTTCAATAATAAAAGTTGGATTTCTGCTTACCGAAATATTATTTGAATAAATCCTCCAAACTTTGTATTCGGGCATCAAATAAAGTTTGACGGCAAAATTTTTTCCTTGCTATCTTCTGCACCCAAGTGAACGGCGCCATTGACATCACCGCGTAACGAACGGCGAATCGTCATACGAATACGAGGTCGCGCCAGCTCAGCTGACAATTGCCTGACCGTGCAGGCGCGTGGATTTCCGGTATGACACCGGGCCGCGCCGGCCGGAACGATTCCTTGAAAACGAATGAATTGGAATTCGAATTTGATTCTTTCAATTCGGATTGCCAATTGAATTTGAAATGAAATATTCGGGTTGATGCGGTGGCGATGCCGACCTGGCTCCGCAGCCGGCAGCAACCCGAAACTGGGCGAATCGCTTGGGGGATGCATGGTGGGCATGAAAGTCGAAGAACGTCTGGCTACTTCGAACAGCGGACTGGCTACGCTGGGGCGTCCGCGAGAGTTCGGCAAGAAGCAGCAGAATCCGGTGCGCCGGTTCGGCGGCATCGGAATCGTCCTGGTGCTGCATGCAGTGCTGATCTACGCATTGCTCAACGGCCTCGCGACGAAAGTCGTGCAGGTGATCCAGCATCCGATCGAAACCCGCATCATCGAGCCGGTCAAGCCGCCGCCGCCACCGCCGATGCCCGTGGTCAAGCTCCCGCCGCCGAAATTCGCGCCGCCGCCACCGCCGTTCGTCCCGCCGCCGGAAGTGCCGGTGCAGGCGCCGCCGCAGGCGACGATCACGCACCAGGCGGCCCCGGTTCCCTCCGCGCCGGCCGTACAGGCGCCGGTCGTGGCGCCCGCTCCGGCGCCGGCCAAGCCGGTCAGCCATGACGTGGGGGTCGTCTGCCCGAATTCGGACACGCTGCGCGCGTCGATCCAGTACCCGAAGGAAGCGCAGGAAAACAACATCACGGGCGACGTGACGATCGAATTCGTCGTGGATGCGGAAGGGAACATCACGAACGAGCGCGTGGCGCAGTCCGCCGATCCGATCCTCGATCGCGCCGCCTACAACACCGTGAAACGGTTCAAGTGCGTCGCGCAGGGCCAGTCGGTGCGGGTCCAGGTGCCGTTCTCGTTCAATCTGAATTGATGCAGTGGGCGGTCCGGCGCGAGCCGGGCCGGGGAAAACCATCTCGAACTGACGTGTTTAGTTAACCGAAAGAACTGGAGTGGGGTATGACGAAGCGTTCACTGGCCGCGCTGGCGGCAAGCATGTTGATGTCCGTCGCCGCAATCGACGGGTTCGTTGCGCCGCAGCTCGCTCATGCGCAGGCAAGCGGGGCGGCCGGCACGTCGGCGCAGGCCGCGGCGCCGTCGGCTACGCCGGCACCGGCCCCGGCCGCCGCCGAGCCGGCGCCGCCGCCCGCGCCGGCCACGACGGAAGCGGTCGAGAATCCGTACGGGCTCGGCGCGCTATGGAAGAACGGCGACTTCGTCGCGCGTTTCGTGCTGATCCTGCTGGTGATCATGTCGATGGGCAGCTGGTACATCATGATCACCAAGTTCCTGGAACAGTTGCGCGCGAATCGCCGCGCGAAGCTGGCGGACGCACAGCTCTGGACCGCGCCGTCGCTGGCCGAGGGCGCGAAGCTGCTCGACGAGGC
The DNA here is from genome assembly GCF_001028665.1 of Burkholderia pyrrocinia. NCBI lineage: Bacteria > Pseudomonadati > Pseudomonadota > Betaproteobacteria > Burkholderiales > Burkholderiaceae > Burkholderia > Burkholderia pyrrocinia. The sequence goes on along the minus strand of NZ_CP011503.1, from coordinate 3,204,735 downwards.
ATCGCCGTTCCGGTTCATCGCCGAAACGGCGATCGAGGCCGGCGAGCATCACGAAGACGCACTGCTCGAAGCGGTGGACCGCAACACGTGGATCGACGTATCGGTCGAGCGCTCGATCACGAACGTGTCGAACCGGATGCAGGACGGGCTCGCGTTTCTGGCCACGGTGGGCTCGACGGCTCCGTTCGTGGGGCTGTTCGGTACGGTCTGGGGGATTTATCACGCGCTGACCGCGATCGGCATTGCGGGCCAGGCGTCGATCGACAAGGTCGCGGGCCCGGTGGGCGAGGCGCTCATCATGACCGCGATCGGCCTCGCCGTCGCGGTGCCGGCGGTGCTCGGCTACAACTTCCTGGTCCGGCGCAACAAGTCCGTGATGGAACGGGTCCGCAACTTCGGCGCGCAACTGCACACGGTGCTGCTGGCCGGCAACCGGCGCCCGGTGCGCGCGTCGGCGCCGGCAGCAGCGGCGTCGCTCGCGAACTGATCGGCTGACGGAGACGCGCGATGGCCATGAACGTCGGGCAGGACGATAGCGACGAGGTGATCGCCAACATCAACACGACGCCGCTCGTCGACGTGATGCTGGTGTTGCTGATCATCTTCCTGATCACGATTCCGGTCGTGACGCACACGATCCAGCTTCAGCTTCCGAAGGAGACGGTGCAGCCGCTGCAGACGACGCCGAAAAGCATCGAGATCGCAGTGAACCGCGACGGTGATTTCTTCTGGGGCGAGCAACTGGTGGACGCGCCGACGCTGCTCGCGAAGCTGAAGGGCGTGTCGCAGCAGCAGCCGCAGCCGAGCGTCCACGTGCGGGGCGACCAGGACACGCGCTACGAGTTCATCGGCCGGGTGGTCACGATGTGCGAGCGTGCGGGGATCGCGAAGTTGTCGTTCATTACGGAGCCGCCCGCGCGCGGCGGCTAGGCGTGTGCGGGAACGGCTGCGACGCATGGGGCCGGAGTACGTGCCGGGGCACGCATGCCGGCCGATACGAGCGCCGGAGTGCGAACGCTGATTGGCCGCAAAGCATGGGCTCGGATGCGAAGGATGGGGTTGGAGCAAGTGCTGAAACGCTAACTCCAGCCGACATAACCGCTAAAGCGCTAACTCTGATCGACAGGAGTCGAGAATGGGAATGAATGTGCCTTCGGGCGGAGGCAATGCGGAACCGGAAGTGATGGTCGACATCAACACCACGCCGCTGATCGACGTGATGCTGGTGTTGCTGATCATGCTGATCATCACGATCCCGATTCAGATGCATTCGGTGAAGATGGACTTGCCGGTGGGCAATCCGCCGCCGCCGGCAACGCCGCCGGAAATCGTGCAGATCGACATCGACTTCGACGGCACGACGACGTGGAACGGCGCACCGGTGCCGGACCGCGCGGCGCTCGAGGCGAAGCTGACCCAGGTGGCGGCGGAACCCGTGCAGGCGGAGATCCATCTGCGGCCCAACAAGCTGGTGCCGTACAAGGACGTGGCGGCTGTGCTGGCGTCCGCGCAACGCGTGGGCGCGACCAAGATCGGCCTGATCGGCAACGAGCAGTTCATGCAATGACGAAACGGACGAGCCGATGAACCAGCGACGATGGAAACAGACGATGGCGGTGACGGCGCTCGGCGCGGCATGCCTGCTCGGCCGGCCGGCGTTGCCGGCGGACGCGCTGCGGCCGGACGTGGCGAAACCGCTGGCGGCGGCGCAGGAGCTGTATCGGGCGCACAAGTATCGCGATGCGCTCGGCAAGATCGCCCAGGCGGCCGCCGTGCCCAACCGGACGCCGTACGAAACGTACATGGTGGAAGAGATGCGCGGAGCGGCGGCGATGGCGGCCGGCGACTCGGGCACGGCCGCGCAGGCGTACGAAACCGTACTGAACTCGGGGCGGTTGTCGGGCGACGACGAGCAGCGGACGACGGCGGCGCTGGCCGGCATCTACTTCCAGCAGAAGAACTACCCGCTGGCGATCCGGACCGCGCAGCGCTACCTGAAGGCGGGCGGGACGGATCCGGAAATGCGCACGCTGCTCACGCAGTCGTATTACCTGTCGAATGACTGCGCGCCGGTCGTGAGCCAGTTGAAGGCGAGCACGGACGCGCAGGCGAATGGCGGGCACGCACCGGATGAAGGGCAGTTGCAGATGCTCGCGACGTGCGCTCAGAAAGTGAAGGACGGCAGCGCGTACCGCGGTGCGCTCGGGCTGCTGGTGGCCTACCACCCGAGCCCCGCGTACTGGGACGAAATGGTCACGGCCATTCGCGGCAACCCCGGGTATCTGTCGTCGCTCGACCTCGACATCTACCGGTTGCGCCGCGCGACGGGGGCGCTCGCGACGGCCGACGCGTACATGGAGATGACGCAGCTCGCGCTGGTTGCGGGGTCTCCCGCCGAAGGCAAGCAGGTGATCGACCAGGGGTTCGCGTCCGGCGTACTCGGCAAGGACGCGCAGGCGGATCGCGAGAAGCGGCTGCAAGCGCTCGCCGCCAAGCGTGCGCAACCGGGCGGGGACGCCGCCACGCCGGCGACGCCGATCGACGCGGGCATGAACCTCGTCTTTGCGGGCCACGCGCAGCAGGGCTTGCCGATGATGGAGCAGGCGATCGCGAAGGGCGGGCTCGAGCATCCCGACGCGGCGCGACTGCGGCTCGGCGAGGCGTACTACGTAGCCGGCCAGAAGGCGCGCGCGGTCCAGGTGCTGCGTACGGTCAAGGGAGCCGACGGTTCCGGCGACCTGGCAAAGCTCTGGACGGCGGTGGCATCCCGGTAACGCCACGAAAGGGCGCGACGGCGCGCAACACGGGCGCGGTCGACGAGCGGCGTGCGGCCGCGGCAGTACGAGTGCTTGACGGTCAGGTCCAACGAGGAAAAGGGGTAGCCTTGTTAGTTAGTAAACCGAATGAAATATTCGAGCGATGCGCGACCACGCAACGACGTTGCCGTGCTGCGCCGCACGCCGCCTGTACGCAGCGGCAGCGCGCAGCCGGGTATCGCGCCGGGCCGATCGCGTCATCGCATCGGTCAAGGATCGCCGACATCAAACCGATTTCGACTGCGAGGCTCCGACTTTCCATGGTTTTGCCCCCTGATGAGTCGGTGCTCGTCGCCGTGTCGCTAGGCAACAAGATCCGGGCGCTGCGTCAGCGCCTGAAACTCACGCTCGACGAAACGTCCACGATCGCCGGCATTTCGAAGCCGTTCCTGTCGCAGGTCGAGCGCGGGCGGGCAACGCCGTCGATCACGTCGCTGGTCCGGATCGCGAAGGCGCTGGGCGTGACGATGCAGTACTTCATCGACACGCCGACGGAAGCGCGCTCGGTGTGCCGCGGGAACGCGCTGCAGTATTTCCAGTTCGCGAACTCGGCCAGCCAGTTCGCGAGGCTGACGAATCTGGTGGATGGCCGCAAGCTCGACGCGATTCTCGTCCGGATGCCGGCAGGGCAGCCGCCGTCCGAGGTGACGACGCATGCGGGCGAGGAGTTCGTCTATGTGATGCGCGGGCAGGTCGCGCTGACGCTCGAGGATTGTACGTTCACGCTGAACGAGGGCGATACCGCGCATTACGAATCGACGATGCCGCATGCGTGGCACAACACCGCCGACGAAGAAGCGGTGATCGTCTGGGTCGGCACGCCGAGGTTGTTCTGAAGGAGCGGCAGGCGCTGCACGCCGCGATGCAGGAGAAGTACCCGATCGACAGCGGATGACACGCGGTACGGCACGCGAGACGTTCTCGTCGCCTGCAGGAATCGCCGTCCGTCGAATCGGGAAGTAGCAGGAAATGCGCTCAATGTAGGTGCTTAGTATGTCGAATCAAAACTACAAGAAACGGTGATGCTGAATGGCACGGGTGCCCCGAAGCCGATCCGTACGAGTCATGGCAGTCGGAAGAGTGGCAATCGCGGGTTCCGATACACGGGCACCCAGGACGCGCAAGGAATTCACAAGGTTCCGGCGCACTGCAGGTGGGGTCTTACTACGAGCGAGAGGGAACAAGATGAAGCAGAGAGTTTTGGCGTTGGCCATCAAGAGGATAGTCTGGGCGGAACTGGCGCTGACGGCCGCACTGGTGCCGCCGGCGTTCGCCCAGAGCCAGCCGGCGCCGGGCGCCGTCGCGATCGCGGATGCGGTCGCGAACGGCGCGCCCGTGACCGTCGCGCAAGCGGACGGCACGCCGGATGCCGCCGCTGCCACGGGCGCCGCGGCAACCGAGGCGACGCCTGCCGCACCCGGCGCGAACGGACAGGGCAAGGTCGCGCAGATCAAGCGGTTCGAAGTGACGGGCTCGCTGATCCGGCAAGCCGACAAGACCGGTTTCCAGCAGGTGCAGACGATCACGCCGAAGGAAATCCAGAGCAGCGGCGCGGTGACCGTCGCCGACTTCCTGCGCGATGCGGCGGCCAACTCGGCGAACAGCTGGGGCGAGGGGCAGTCGGGCAACTTCGCGGCCGGCGCCGCCGGCATTGCGCTGCGCGGCCTGTCCGAAAAATACACGCTCGTGTTGATCGACGGCCAGCGCGTGGCGCCGTACGCATTCTTCTCGAACAGCGTCGATTCGTTCTTCGACCTCAATACGCTGCCGCTCAACGACATCGAGCGCATCGAAATCGTGAAGACGGGCGCCGTCTCGCAATACGGTTCGGACGCGATCGGCGGTGTCGTCAACATCATCACGAAACACAATTTCCGCGGCCTGCAGCTCGACGGCAGCCTCGGCAGCGCGATCAACGCCGGTAACGGCGACGGGACGATGAAGTTCGGCGTGCTCGGCGGCTTCGGCGACCTGAACGCCGACCGCTTCAACGTGACCGCGGCGCTCAGCTACTACAAGTCGAACGGCTTCACGCTCGCCGACCGCGATTCGACCCGCAACCAGGACTTCACGGGCAAGCCGGGCGGCTTCTCGCTGCTCGCGCCGTCCTACTGGAACATGCCCGGCGGCGTCGCGCAGGCGTTGAGCGGCGGCTGCCCGTTCGGCGGCTCGGTGCACCCGGCCGCGTCGAATTCGCTGTCGGCCGGGATGCCGGGCACGGTCTGCGCGTACAACACGGCCGAAAGCACGTCGATCCTGCCGATGACCGAGCGCCTGAACGCGAAGATCCATGCGGACTTCAAGATCGACGACAAGACGACCGCGTTCGCGGATTTCCTCGAGAGCTACAACACGACCACGACCAACGACGGCCTGTGGAACAACGTGATCGGCAACCCGCAGAGCCCGGCGCTCGTCTGGAATCCGCAGACGAAGCTGCTGTCGCCGTTCAACTTCGTCGTGCCGGTCAGCAACCCGTACAACACGACGGGCGCCGCCACGCCGCTCACCTACGCGTTTCCGAACACGGTCGCGCAGAAGACCTGGGCCAACTACTGGCGCGCGGCCGCCGGCATCAAGGGGTCGTTTACGCTGCCGTACGGCGACTGGGACTGGGCGACGTCGGTCAGCCATTCGCAGAGCACGGTGTCGAACGTGTTCACGAACCAGTTGAACGTCAACGCGCTGAACAACATCTACCAGAACGGCACGCTGAATTTCGCGAACCCGGCGGCGACGCCCAACGCGTTCAACGGGCTGTTCCAGGAAGCGAACAACCTCGGTACCTCGAAGCTCGACACGATCGACGCGACGCTGTCGACGCCGAACCTGTTCCATCTGCCTGGGGGCGACGTCGGCATCGGCTTCGGTGCGCAGTTCACGCACCAGAGCGAAGTGCTGACGCCGGGCTCCGAATACCTGAGCGGGGCGGTCATCACGCCGGACCTGGAAACGGTGAACGGCCAGCGCAACGTCGCGGCCGTCTATTACCAGATCAACGTGCCGATCCTCGAGAACCTGACGTTCAGCCAGGCGGGCCGCTACGATCACTACACGGACGTGGGCGGCGCCTTCTCGCCGCGCTTTGCGTTGCGCTACCAGCCGATCAAGGCGCTCACGCTGTATACGTCGTACAACCGCGGCTTCCGTGCACCGACCTTCGTCGAGGACAGCAAGTCGCAGACGCTCGGCATCCAGGTCGACCCGGCCACCGGCCAGAACTACACGTCGATCACCGTCGGCAACCCGAACCTCGCGCCGGAACGCACGCGCAACTTCAACATCGGCTTCCAGGTCTCGCCGAGCCGCTACACGGATATCGGCTTCGACTGGTACAAGATCCGCATCGACAACGTGATCGGCCAGGGCAAGCCGTCGCAGGTCGTGACCGACCCGACGACCGGCCAGTTGCTGTACAAGGTGATCCCGTATCAGAACCTCGGCTACCTCGACACGAACGGCTTCGAAGGCACGTTCCGCCAGGGGCTGCCGCTCAAGGGCTGGGGCACGGTCACGCTGTCGGGCGACTGGGCGTACATCAACAGCTACAAGATCGGCTTCCCGGGCGGCACGCCGGTGAACGGCGCGGGCAACAACTTCACGATCACGCAGCCGTTCGGCGGCAGCTTCCCGCGCTGGCGCGGCAACACGACGCTGGACTGGAACTACCGGAAGTTCGATGCGGCGCTGACGTGGCAGTTCACGGGCCCGTACGCGCAGAACCTGCTGCCGGCGCCCGCGCCGTCGAAGGTCGGTTCGTACAGCCAGTTCAACCTGATGCTGACGTATACGGGCTTCAAGAACTGGACGATCTACGGCGGCATCGACAACATCTTCAACCGCACGCCGCCGTACGACCCGATCTTCGCGAACGGCACGCTGGACCAGAGCGGTTACGACACGTCGATCTATTCGTACATCGGCCGGTTCGCGCAGATCGGCGCGACGTACAAGTTCTGACGGGGATCGCGATGCACTGACAGGCTTTAGACCGGCCGCTCCACGTCCACACCCCCCCTTTCCATGGAGCGGCCTTTTTTCGCGTGGCGCCACGACGGTCCGCAACCGGGACCGCGACGGCGCAGCTTGTCGGATCGTTTTCAGCACGAGTAACCAGCGGGACGCGGGCGGCACGCTGCGTCCGGTACAGGCATCGACCGCGCGCAGGCATCGCGCCAGCACGCTTCCGGACAGACTGACCATGACACTGTTGAAATGGCGATGGGCACGTGTACCGCGTCACGCGCGCCGGATGCGCGCGCACGGGCTGGTGCGCAACGGCACGCGCGCGGCGTTGTTTGCGTGCGCAGTGCTGCTCGCGTCGGGCGGGGCCATGCCACGGGCCGCGCTCGCGGTGTCGGCGATTTCGCAATACGACCAGCCGAAATATCCGCCGGACTTCACGCATTTCGACTATGCGGATGTGGATGCACCGGACACCGGTACGCTCGATTTCGAAAACTACGACGAAGCGCAAAGCTACGACTCGCTGAATCCGTTCCTCGTGCGCGGCTCGCCCGCGCCGGACATCAAGAACCTGATGTTCGACACGCTGATGCAGCGCAGCTGGGACGAGCTCGCGTCCGAGTACGCGCTGATCGCCGACGACGTCGAGGTCGCACCGGACCGGCTGTCGGCAACGTTCCACATCAACCCGGCCGCGCGCTTCTCGAACGGCGACGCGATCACCGCGGCAGACATCAAGTATTCGTTCGACACGCTGACGAGCCCGCAGGCGTCGCCGATCTACAACGCGCAGTTCTCGATCATCAAGCGCGCGGTGGTGGTCGACAGCCATGCAGTCCGCTTCGAATTCAAGCACGCGGAGCGCGACGCGGCGCTGATCGCGGGCGACCTGCCGGTGTTCTCGCCGAAATGGGGGCAACGCGCGGACGGCACGCGGCCGCCGTTCGACCAGATCGCGACGGTGCCGCCCATCGCGAGCGGTCCCTACCTGATCGAGCAGCGCAGGAACGACAAGCAGATCCGCTACGTGCGCAACCCGCACTACTGGGCCGCGAACCTGCCGTCGCGGCGCGGGATGTTTCGCTTCGCCCGCGTGTCGTTCAAGCTGTACCTGGACCAGTACACGTCGCTCGAAGCGTTCAAGGCCGGCGACGTCGACGCGCGCATGGAATACAGCTCGACGCAGTGGGCGCGCAAGTACGTGGGCAAGAATTTCCGCAACGGCATGCTGAAGAAGGGGGAATTCCCGGACGGCCCCGCGCAGATGCAGGGTTTCCTGATGAACATGCGCAAGCCGATGTTCCAGGACGTGCGCGTGCGGCATGCACTCGCGCTGGCGTTCGACTTCGACTGGATGAGCCGGATGATGTTCTACGGGCAGTATCGCCGCACCAGCAGCTTCTGGGAGGCGAGCCCGTTCGCGGCGTCCGGCGTGCCGAGCGCCAAGGAGCTCGCGCTGCTCGAACCCTACCGGTCGACGCTGCCGCCGGCGGTGTTCGGGCCGATGGTCGGCCAGCCGTCGACGCTGCCGCCCGGCTCGCTGCGCGCGAACCTGAAGGAGGCGCGCGACCTGCTTGCGCAGGCGGGCTGGCACTACCGCGACGGCGCGCTGCGCGACGCGAACGGCACGCCGATGACGATCGAGATCATCGACGACCAGCCCGGCATGGACCGCCTGATCCTGCCGTACACGCAGGCGCTCGCGACGCTCGGCATCCACGCGTACCTGCACGAGATCGACAGCGCGGTCTACCTGAAGCGGCTCGACAATTTCGAGTACGACATGACGACGTACATCTACCTGCCCGTGACGATCCCGGGCGCGGAGCTGACGCGCCGTTTCGGCAGCGCGGCCGCATCGCAGCCGGGCTCCGAGAACTATCCGGGCGTGAAGTCGAAGGCCGTCGATGCGCTGATCCGCGCGGCGCTCGCGGCCGACACGCTCGACGATCTCGAGACGGCCACGCACGCGCTCGACCGCGTGCTGATCAACCTGTACGCGCTGATCCCGCAGTACTATCTGCCGAACGCGCGGATCGCGTACAAGGCGACGCTCGGCCACCCGGCGATCGTGCCGGACTCCTATCAGTACGAGGACTGGATCATCGATTACTGGTACGTGAAGAAACCTGCGGCACAACCCGCTGCGGCGGCCTGACGGGGAGCAACGATGCTGGCATACATATTCAGGCGGCTGCTGCTGATGATCCCGACGCTGGTCGGGGTGGTGACGATCACGTTCGCGGTCACGCAGTTCGTGCCGGGCGGCCCGGTGGAGCAGGTGCTCGCGCAGTTGCGCCACGGCAGCGCGCGCGGGGGCGAGGCGGGCGGAGGCGGGGGCGGCTACCACGGCAGCCAGGGCGTCGATCCGCAGCAGATCGAGCAGATCCGCAAGCAGTTCGGCTTCGACAAACCGCCGCTCGAGCGCTATCTGCTGATGCTGAAAAGCTATGCGACGTTCGACCTCGGCCAGTCCTACTTCGCGCACCGCAGCGTGTGGGCGGTGATCCGGTCGAAGCTGCCGGTGTCGATCACGCTCGGGCTGTGGACGGTGATCCTCACCTATCTCGTGTCGGTACCGCTCGGCATCGCGAAGGCGGTGCGCAACGGCTCGCGGTTCGACACCGTGACGAGCGTGCTGGTGCTGACCGGCTACGCGGTGCCGGGTTTCGTGCTCGGTGTGCTGCTGCTGATGCTGTTCGGCGGCGGCACGTTCTGGCAGGCGTTTCCGATGCGCGGGCTCACGTCGGACAACTTCGACGACCTGACGCTGATCGGCAAGACGCTCGACTATCTGTGGCACATCGTGATGCCGGTGACCGCGTCGGTGATCGGTAATTTCGCGATCGTCACGATCCTGACGAAGAACACCTTCCTCGAGGAAATCGGCCGGCAGTACGTGCTGACCGCGCGCGCGAAGGGGGCGCCGGAGCGCGACGTGCTGTGGAAGCACGTGCTGCGCAATGCGGCGATCCCGCTGCTCACCGGGCTTCCGGCCGCATTCGTCGGCGCGTTCCTGAACGGCAACCTGCTGATCGAGACGCTGTTCTCGCTCGACGGGATGGGGCAACTGTCGTACGACTCGGTGATCCGCCGCGACTATCCGGTCGTGCTCGGCTCGCTGTTCCTGTTCACCCTGATCGGTCTGCTGACCAAGCTCATCGCGGATATCTGCTATGTCGTCGTCGACCCCCGTATCCAGTTCGGCCGCCTGGACCACTGATCGCGCGTGCGCGCCGTCGCCGTCGCCGTGGCGGCGCACGTGGCAGCGCTTTCGCGCGCAGCCGCTCGGTTATGCAAGCCTCGTGATCTTCGCGGCGCTGTTCGTGCTCAGCCTGTGTGCCGACGGCCTGTCGAACGACCGGCCGCTGCTCGTGCGCTACGACGGGCACTATTATTTCCCGATCCTGAAGGACTATCCGGAGACCGCGTTCGGCGGCGACTTTCCCGCGCGGACGAACTATCTCGATCCCTACATGCGCGCGAAGCTCGAGTCGCACGGCAATTTCGCGGTCTATCCGCCGAATCGCTACCGCTACGACACGATCGACTACTTCGCATCGCAGCCGTATCCGGCGCCGCCGTCGGCGAGCAACTGGCTCGGCACCGACCAGTTCGGCCGCGACGTGCTCGCGCGGCTGCTGTACGGGTTCCGGCTGTCGGTGCTGATGGCGTTCGCGCTGACCGTGTCGGGCGTGCTGGTCGGCGTGCTGACGGGCGCGCTGCAGGGCTTCTACGGCGGCCGCACCGACCTGGTCGGGCAGCGCCTGATCGAGATCTGGAGCGCGCTGCCGGACCTGTACCTGCTGATCATCTTCGCGTCGATCTTCACGCCGTCGCTGTGGCTGCTGTTCATCCTGCTGTCGATGTTCGGCTGGCTCGTGCTGTCCGATTACGTGCGCGCCGAATTCCTGCGCAACCGTATGCTCGACTACGTCAAAGCGGCGCGCACGATGGGGCTGACGAATGCGCAGATCATGTGGCGCCACGTGCTGCCGAACAGCCTCACGCCGGTGATCACGTTTTTGCCGTTCCGCATGAGCGCCGCGATCCTGTCGCTGACGAGCCTCGATTTCCTGGGCCTCGGCGTGCAGCCGCCGACGCCGAGCCTGGGCGAGCTGCTCCAGGAGGGCAAGAACAACCTCGACGCATGGTGGATCTCGATCTCCGCATTCGCGGCGCTGGTGGTGACGCTGCTGCTGCTGACGTTCATGGGCGACGCGCTGCGCAACGCACTCGACACGCGCGCGCGCGGCTCGGCGTTCGGCGGGGGGCGATGATGGCGAACGCGTTGCTGCAGATCGACGGGTTTTCGGCGCGCTTCGGCGCGAAGGCGGCCGTGCAGGACCTGAGCCTGTCGGTCGGCCGCGGCGAGCGCGTGGCGCTCGTCGGCGAATCGGGGTCGGGCAAGAGCGTGACGGCGCTGTCGATTCTGCGCCTCGCACAGCAGGCGACGCTGTCGGGACGGATGCTGTTCGACGGCGAGGACCTGCTCGCGAAGACCGAACAGCAGATGCGCGGGATTCGCGGCGCCGACATCGCGATGGTGTTCCAGGAACCGATGACCGCGCTGAATCCGCTGTATACGATCGGCAAGCAGATCGCCGAGAGCCTGCGGCTGCACGAAGGGCTGCGGCCGGGCGACGCGCGCGAGCGCGGCATCGCGCTGTTGCGGCGCACCGGTATCCCGGAGCCGGAGCGGCGTATCGACAGCTTTCCGCATCAGTTGTCGGGCGGGCAGCGGCAGCGCGCGATGATCGCGATGGCGCTGGCGTGCCGGCCGCGGCTGTTGCTGGCGGACGAGCCGACGACGGCGCTCGACGTGACGGTGCGCCAGCAGATCGTCGATCTGCTGATCGAACTGCAGGAGCAGGAGGCGGCCGCGCGCGGGATGGCCGTGCTGCTGATCACGCACGACCTGAATCTCGTGCGGCGCTTCGCCCAGCGCGTGGCCGTGATGGAGCAGGGCGTGCTCGTGGAGACGAATACGACCGACGCACTGTTCGCCGCGCCGCGGCACGCCTATACGCGCCGGCTGCTCGACAGCGCACCGCAGCGGGACGTCGAGCCGGTCGCGGCCGGCGCGCAGACGATCCTCGACGTGCAGGACCTCGCCGTCGATTACCGCGTCGCGGCGAAGGGTTGGCGCGCGGCGCTCGGCAAGACGACGTTCCGGGCCGTGCACGACGTGAAACTGAACCTGAGGCGCGGCGAAACACTCGGGATCGTCGGCGAGTCGGGTTCGGGTAAATCGACGCTGGCGGCGACCGTGCTCGGCCTGCAGCGGCCGGCGGCCGGCTCGATCGAGATCGACGGCATGCCGCTGGAAGCGCTGCGGAGGACGGGCGGCAGGCGCGCGCTGTACGGCAGGATGCAGGTCGTGTTCCAGGACCCGTTCGGCTCGCTGTCGCCGCGGATGACGGTCGAGCAGATCGTCGGCGAGGGACACGCCGTGCACCGGCCGCAGGTGGCCGGAGACGCGCGGCGCGCGCGGATCGCCGCGCTGCTTCAGGAGGTCGGCCTGCCGGCCGAGTCGATGCTGCGTTATCCGCACGAATTCTCCGGCGGCCAGCGGCAGCGGATCGCGATCGCGCGCGCGCTGGCGGTGGAGCCGGAACTGCTGGTGCTGGACGAACCGACGAGCGCGCTCGACGTGTCGATCCAGAAGCAGGTGCTGAATCTGCTGACGAATCTGCAAAAGAAGTACAAACTGAGCTACCTGTTCATCACGCACGATCTCGCGGTGATGCGTGCGATGGCCCACCGGGTCGTCGTAATGAAAGCGGGGCGCGTGGTCGAGGAGGGCGATACGCTCGACGTGCTGCATGCGCCGTCCCATCCGTATACACGCGCGCTGCTTGCGTCGTCGATGCTGGCTCCGGTGCGCGGCCCGCAAGAGGGAACCGATGATTGACGCGAACCGGGCGAAGCGCACCCAGGCCGCCCACGCTCTGTGCGGCGGTGCCGACGGTGATGCCGTCCTGCGGTCCCGCGCCGGAACGCCGGCGGTTCGCTGACGCATGTCGATGCCGTCGTTCTTCATCGATCGTCCCGTCTTTGCGTGGATCGTTGCGCTCGCAATCGTCGTCGCGGGCGTGCTCGCCATTCCGCAGCTTCCGATCGCGCAATATCCGCGCCTCGCGCCGCCGCGGGTCGTGATCACGGCCGCGTATCCGGGCGCGTCGACCGAGACGGTCGACGGCGATGTCGGCAGCATCATCGAGGAAAGCCTCGACGGCGCCGACGGGCTCCTGTACTACGAGACGAGCAGCGACGGTCACGGCAACCTCGAGATCGACGTGACGTTTTCGCCCGGCACCGATCCGGACATCGCGCTCGTCGACGTGAACAACCGGCTGAAGCAGGTCGAGTCGCGATTGCCGCAGCAGGTCGTCCAGCAGGGGATCGGTGTATTCAAGGCGGCGAACACGTTCCTGATGCTCGTCACGCTGACGTCGACCGACGGCACGCGCGATTCCGCGCAACTCGGCGATTACCTGAACCGCTACGTGCTGCGCGAACTGAAGCGTGCGCCGGGCGTCGGCGCGGCCGAGCTGTGGGACGCCGACGAGGCGCTGCGGGTCTGGCTCGATCCGCACAAGCTGCGCGAATACGGTGTCGGCGCCGACGACGTGATCGCGGCGATCGGCACGCAGAACGCGACGGTGACGGCCGGCGCGATCGGCGATGCGCCGTTCCCGGGCGGCCAGCAGCTCACCGCGTCGATCGTCGTCAAGGGGCAGCTCGCGTCGCCGGACGAGTTCGGCCGGATCGTGCTGAAGTCGAAGCCGGACGGGTCGGCGGTGCGTGTCGCCGACGTCGCGCGTGTCGAAATCGGCCGCGACGACTACTCGTTCTATTCGCGGCTGAACGGCCGGCCGGCGGCCACCGTCGGCATCCAGCTCGGCCCGCGCGGCAACGCGCTCGAAACGTCGAACGCGATCCGTGTGCGGCTTGTAGAGTTGTCGAGGACGTTGCCGCCGGGCGTGGCGATCGAGATTCCGTTCGACGGCGCGCATTTCGTGACGATCGCGATCCGCGAGGTCGTGCTGACGCTCGTCGAGGCGGTCGTGCTGGTGTTCTGTGTGATGTGGCTGTTCCTGCGCGATCTGCGTTGCACGCTGGTGCCGACCGTCGTGATTCCTGTCACGCTGATGGGCGCGTTCGTCGCGATGTGGGCGTTCGGCCTGTCGATCAACGTGTTCACGATGTTCGGCCTCGTGCTGGCGATCGGCATCCTCGTCGACGACGCGATCGTCGTCGTCGAGAGCGTGCACCGGGTGATGGAGGAGGGCGTGTCGCCGCGCGACGCCACGCGCCGGGCCATGAAGCGGATCGGCGGGGCGATCGTCGGCGTGACCGCGGTGCTGACCGCGGTATTCGTGCCGATGGCGTTCTTTCCGGGCACCGTCGGCGGCATCTACCGGCAGTTCGCGGTGGCGATGATCGCATCGATGCTGGTGTCGTCGTTCATGGCGCTGTCGCTCACGCCCGCGCTGTGCGCGAACCTGCTGAAGCCGGTCGCGCGACACGACGGCGGAACCGGCCGCGCACGGCGACGCGGCATCGGCGCGCGTCTGGCCGACCGGTTCGGTTCGGCCTTCGCGCGCGCTGAAACCGGTTATCGCCGCATCGCGGTGTTCGCCGTGCGCCGCACCGGCCTGGTCGTGGCGGTCTACGCGGCGCTCGTGATCGCATGCGGGCTGCTGTACTGGATGATGCCGGGCGGCTTCCTGCCGACCGAAGACCAGGGGCAACTGCAGGTGATGATCCAGTTGCCGGCGGGCGCCACGCAGGCGCGCACGCTCGGGGTCGTCGAGCGTGTCGAGGCGATCCTGCGCGCGGAGCCGGCGATCGCGAACGTGACGAGCGTGATCGGCTGGAGTTTCGCGGGCAGCGGGCAGAACGTCGGGATGGCGTTCGTGGAGTTGAAGGACTGGGCGCAGCGCGACGTCGACGCGATGGCGCTGCGCGACCGGCTCAACGGGCATTTCGGCACGATCCTCGACGGCGACGTCGAGGCGTCGCTGCCGCCGTCGGTGCGCGGCATCGGGCATGCCGACGGATTCACGTTTCGGCTCGAGGATCGCGGCGGCATCGGGCTCGACGCGTTGAAGGCGGCTCGCGAGCAGCTGTCCGAACGTGCGAAGGCGGATCCGTTGCTGGCCGCCGTGCATTTCGAAGACCTGCCGGACGCGCCGCGTATCGAACTCGATGTCGATCGCGCGAAAGCGTATGCGCTCGGCGTACCGTTCGAGCGGATCGCGGGGCTCCTGGGCGGCACGTTCGGCTCGAACTACATCAACGACTTTCCGGCGTCGGGCCGGATGCGGCGGGTGATCATCGAGGCCGACCCGGTCGCCCGCGCGACCGATGCGCAACTGATGGCGCTGACCGTGCCGAACCGCACCGGCGACATGGTTCCGCTGTCGGCCATCGCCGCGCCGCGCTGGACGATCGGCCCGGTGATGCTGAATCGGTACAACGGTTATCCGTCGCTCGACATCAGCGGCCGGCCGGCGACCGGCACGAGTTCGGGCGCGGCGATGGCGGAGATGGAGCGGCTCGCCGGTGCGCTGCCGGCCGGGATCGGCTTCGATTGGGTCGATGCGGCGCGCGAGGAGCAGGTTGCCGCGCGGCAAACGCCGCTGCTCGTCGGGCTGTCCGTGCTCGCGGTGTTCATGGCGCTTGCCGCGCTGTACGAAAGCTGGTCGATTCCGCTGTCCGTGCTGACGATCGTGCCGCTCGGCATGATCGGCGCGATTGCGGCGGCGCTTGCGCGCGGCATGCCGAACGACGTGTACTTCAAGGTCGGGATGATCACCGTGGTTGGGCTGGCGGCGAAGAACGCGATCCTGATCGTGCAGTACGCACGCGATCTCGCCGGGCGCGGGGTGCCGCTGCGGCAGGCGGTGATCGACGCGGCCGCTGCGCGGTTCCGGCCGATCGTGATGACGTCGATGGCGTTTTTGCTCGGGGTCGTGCCGCTCGTGCTGGCGACGGGCGCGGGTGCGGAAAGCCGACGGTCGATCGGCACGGGGGCGTTCGGGGGCGTGCTCGCTGCGACCATGTTCGGGCTCGTGTTCGCGCCGGTGGCGTTTCGGGTGGTGGTGTCTGTTGGCAGGCGCCGCCGGCACGCTGCGGTGACGAGACGCGAGGCGCGGCGGGCGGAAACGGTCGGGGATCTGGAGATGGATTGAGGGTCGCGGCGGGGTGTTGGTGGTGGGATCAGGGGTTTGAGAACGTCGATATCGTATTTGACATAATCAAGATTATCGATAGTTTGCGTGTAGGTCCCAAGTTCAGATGTCGCGTTTCCGCTAAATAAAAATGTCGTGTTTTGGGCCCCGAGAATGCAGTGATTCGTACCCATGATCGGGCCCATCGGTAGCCGCGTGTTATTCGGCGGTAATCCGACTGGCGACATCGGCCGCGCCACCCTTGACTCTCAACGCATGCTCGGCGCCGAAGAAGATCTGAGTTTCGTCCGACTGGGCTTCGCGCACGAAAGTTACGCGTTCGGGATTGACGTAGACGGCATTGCCATTCACGTCTTCAAAATGCACAAACTTGGTTGCCATAGGTCTTTCGCTGTAGTCATGTGATTGGCAGCGCGAGCCGCTGCCTAGCGAAAAACACTATCAGAGGAGGTGCGATTTCACAATCGTGAACCCGTTTCCGCCTTCGAGCACTGGCGATCATCCGCGATCGCTATCCACGTCGTGCCGACCATCCGTTTCATGCCCGACCGTCCCGCAAGATCGATCAGGCTCGACAACAGCGCACGGCCGAGCCCTTGCCGATGCCAGGCATCGTCGATCACGATCGCGCATTCGACGACATCGGTTTCGCCGTCGTTCAACGCATAACGCATAACGCGCGACGCCGATCAGCCGTTCGCGGCCGCTGGCACAGATCGTCGCGATCACCGCGCCTTCCCGCCGGCGGTCGATGCGGGTCCATCGAATCATCTCGTCTTCGGTCGGCTTGCGCGCCGACATCAACCGCATGTAGCGGCTCTGGCTCGACAGACGGTCGACCAGGTCGCGTTCGATCTCGAGATCGCTGTGCTCGATCGCACGCAGGAGCACCGGCGTTCCGTCCCTCGCCTCCCGGATGCGCCGGATGCTGAGGGCCGGCGCGTCCGGCATGGTCTCGCGGTACGGGGCCGGTTCGATCTCGATCGTATCCGTCGTTACCTCCGCATGGTTTTCGCGCTGCCCCGCGTGCTTCCGGATTCCGTTCGACACGGAAAGCGACGCCGCCTTCGGCTCGCGCTTCATCATGCAATCAGTCTAGCGAGCGCCCGCCTCTACCCCACGCGTGCCGGGTCAAAGCGGTTTTCCAATCGGATCAATAATGCCGAACGACAAACGGCGTGAGCCCGGCGGCCCGACGGCATCCTGCGACCCGGTTACGCACGGCCTTCCCCGCCGCTCGTTGCCGCTTGCGGCACCCGCATCCCGGTGCGCCGATTATTGACCGATCCGGAATGCCGCATTCATCGCCACCCTCTTACACCGCGTCGTAACGTTTCATATAGTGGCGTCAAGCCCGAACGACCACGCATCAGCGGCGCCGCCCGGATCACTCCTTCAGCGCATCGGATACGTCCATGGAACAGCAGCTTTTCTACTTCGACGATTTCACGGTCGGCGACACGTTCGTCGGCGCTACCCACGAGGTCACCGCCGCCGACATCAAGCGATTCGCCGCGGAATTCGATCCGCAGCCGTTCCATCTCGACGACGAAGCCGCGCGCGGCACGATATTCGGCGGCCTGGCTGCGAGCGGCTGGCATACCGCGGCGATCACGATGCGGCTGCTCGTTGCGAGCGGGCCGAAGCTGGCGAACGGAATACTCGGCGCCGGCGCCGACATCGAATGGAAGCAGCCGACGCGCGCGGGCGACGTGCTGCGCGTCGAGAGCGAAGTCATCGAACTGACGCCGTCCCGGTCGCGCCCGCAGTACGGGATGCTCACGCTGCGAACCAGGACGGTCAATCAACGCGGCGAAGTCGTGCAGATCCTGACCGCCAGGCTGATGGTCGCGCGTCGTCCCGCGTGACGCGTATCGCCCCGAACCGCGCGAATCAAGAAGACACATCGTGAGCGTCGATCCCTCCACCGAGGACACTACCGCGAACGACAAGCTGCTGATCGGCTCGATGCTGCCGCGCGCCGTCGCATGGGGCAGCACGCTTGCCGCAGACGGCGTCGCGAATCTCGCGCCGATCTCGTTCTTCAGCTAGCGAGACGCAGCCGGATTGCGGTTTAATGGCGACTCCACCCCCGACCGGAGTCGCGTACATGGACCGCATTGCTGCGATGAATGCATTCGTCCGCGTCGTGGAAGCCGGAACCTTCACGAAAGCGGCCGATACGCTCGACATGCCGAATGCGACGGTGACGCGGTTGATCCAGAAACTCGAGGAAGACCTGCAGGTGCGCTTGCTGCATCGCACCACGCGATCGGTGACGGTTACGCCCGAAGGGGCGATCTACTACGAGCGCGTCGTGCGGCTGCTCGCCGATCTCGCGGAAATCGAATCGTCGACGACCCATGCGCGCGCCAAGCCGTCCGGCAGGATTCGCGTGGATACCGCTGCCGCGATCGGCACGCTCGTCCTCGTGCCCGCCCTCGCGGAATTCTATGACGCGTACCCCGACGTCGAGATCGAACTCGATATCGGCAACAAGCGTACCGACCTGATCGCCGAAGGCATCGACTGCGCGATACGCGCGGGCGAAGTCGACGAGCAGTCGCTGGTCGCGCGGCAGATCGGCAGCTTCGGCTTCACGACCTGCGCGACGCCCGCGTTCGTCGACGCGCACGGCATGCCGGCGTCGCCGGACGCGTTGCGCGAGTTTCCGACCGTTGGCATGATTCCGTCGCGCGGCGGCCGCTCGTTGCCGTTCCAGTTTTCGAACGGCGGCAAAAGAAGCGATCTCGCGCTCAATCATCGTCTCGTCGTGAACGATACGAACGCCTACCTCGCCGCGGGTCATGCGAACCTCGGCATCATCCAGGCGCCGTCCTATTCGGTTCGCGACGCCATCGCCGCCGGCACGCTCGTGCCGATCCTCGAGGGCTGGACGCACCACGCCAATCCTGTCTACGTGATCTACGCGCCCAACCGCTACCTGAGCGCGAAAGTGCGCGTGTTCATCGACTGGGTCATTGCACTGTTCGAGCGCGACGAACATCTCAGGCGCCGCTGACGCCGGGTCTGGCCGATCGGATGGGCCGCGACATGCGCGCGGCCGTCTGATGCGTTGACCGCCGAAATTCGCGTGCAGTCCGCCAACCCCGGGGGATCAACCGTACGCGGATTCGGCTTCGTCCGCGCCGCGTATTTCGCGCAAAAGCCGTTCGATGCCGGCGTCCTGGAGACCGAGGCGCGTCAACGCCTGCACGGTCGAATCGAAGTAGTCGCGCGACGTGCCGAGCGGGCCGCGGCCGGTGCGGATCAGGTGCGCGACGCGGTCGAGCGTGTATCCGCCGAGGTAACGATCGTGCGACCGGTTGACGACGAAGGTCAGCGCGCGGATCGATTGGCCGTCGACCTGTGCCGCGACCCATCGCGGTTCGTACGAATCGGCCAGCATTTCGCGTCGCCACAGCAAGCGCAATTCGGCTTCGACCTTGGCCGCGTCGATCCGGTACAGCACGCCGTCGCACCTGCCGCCGCGGTCGAGCGCGAGCATCGCGCCCGGCTGCTGGGGCGTGCCGCGCGCGATGACGAGCCGCAGGCAGAACGCCCGGTGCCAGCCGTCGACGCGCGCAACCGACGAACCGGCGACATCGAGCGCCGGATTCCACATCAACGAACCGTACGCGAACACGTGCAGATCGCGACCGGGTGCGTGGCGGTCGAGCGTGGCCCGCAACGTGCGCTCGAGTTCCGCATCGCTGCGCACCGCCATGCCTGCCGGCGGGTCTGCGCGCAGCGCCTGCAGCAGCGTGCCTTGAGCCAGGCGCTCGCGCGTCATTGCGTAGACGGAGTCGGTGGTGCGTCGATCGTCGGACATGGCCGGAGGCGATTGCGCGTCGTGATGGTGAGACGACTGTATGTCGTGCCGCCGTCGCGAGGAATCCGCGCGCAAACAATGCGCTTTTGTCGCGAATGAAAAAGCGGACGCGATGCGGTCGATGTGTCGTCGGCGGCCCTTCTCGCCGGGCGGCACGATTGCTCAAGCACTTTTGTTCCAACTGGAACGTTGAATTGGAGCGGCGGGCATTTATCGCGACGTCGTTCGATCCTAACCTCCACTCGACGACTGAAACACAGGTCGCTTCGCTCAATCTTCCGGAGGTGGTCATCATGAAATCGCTGATTCGTATACTCGTCGTTGCATCCGCACTGGCCGCGCCGGCAATCACGTTCGCGCAGGAAACCCAGCCGCTGACACGCGCGCAGGTTCGCAACGAGCTCATCGAACTCGAGCAAGCCGGCTACGACCCGATGGCCTACGACTATGCGAAAAGCCTGCAGGATGCCGAAGCGAAAATCGCGCGCCAGCACGAACGTGACGCACAATCAGAATCCGGCAGCAAGCAGGTCATGTCCGAGGCCGACGCACATTCGCCGCTGAACGTCACGCGGAAATGACGGCTCGCGGTGCATGGGTACCGGCTTCCCGTGCACCAGGCACCAGTGACGCGGCGTCTCTTCGCAATTCCTGCGGAGGCCCGTGCCAGCGCTGCCGGCACTCCGGCTCCAGCCATATCGGGAACGACAGGATCACCGCCAGTCCGTGCTCCTCGATACCGGCCGCCACCTCGACCGCCCCGCCGTGAGATTCGGCGATTCGCGCGACCAGCGACAGGCCGATGCCGCTTCCCCGCCGCGCCGTACCGGGTACCCGGTAAATGCGTTCGAAGATCCGCGCGCGCTCGTCGACCGGCACGCCCTGCCTGTCGTCCGCGACAAGCAGCCTGATCCGCGCCCCGTCTCCTTCGGCAGGGCTGCCGCACGTGATCTCCACCCGCCCGCCTTCGCGGACGCCCTGCGGCATCCGTTCCCCGCGTTACGGATGATGCAGATGGAAGCGGCCCGGCTCGGCATGACGGGTGACTTCTTCGGCGGGGAGCGTGCACGTGTTATTGTGAGAGGATTGCCACTCGTCGCGATGCCGGTCGAACAGGCCGTCGCGATCGTTCACTGCGCCTTCGCGCGCCACCTGGCTGCCGGGGGCGCGTTCTATCCATTCACGTATGTGCCGCGCTGCCCGATCCCGGCGCGTTATCTGGAGGCCATGCGCATTCGCGCAGTCCGAGTCGGCATCGCGTGGATGAACTTCCCGCCCGCGATCGTGTATCGCTTCGAACGCCGAATCGATGCGGCCGGCCTCAGCGGCCTGGCGCGCGGCCTCTGTCGGAGGTGGTCGCGCAAGCCACTACGTCATACAGCCTCGACACAACCCGATTTCCCCGTACTCCATCACTCGACTCGAGCGGCGCCGGGCAGTCAACAGACGGAAGTCCATCATCATGAACGCTCTCGGGTATTGGCTGCTGTTCGGCCTCCTACGGTTCCTTTCCCTTCTTCCGTACTCGCTGGTCGCGAGAACTGGCAGCAGCATCGGCGCTGCGCTTTACCGCATACCGAGCCGGCGCAAACACGTGGTGCAT
This sequence comes from Burkholderia pyrrocinia, assembly GCF_001028665.1. Taxonomy (NCBI): domain Bacteria; kingdom Pseudomonadati; phylum Pseudomonadota; class Betaproteobacteria; order Burkholderiales; family Burkholderiaceae; genus Burkholderia; species Burkholderia pyrrocinia. The sequence continues at coordinate 3,183,318 of NZ_CP011503.1, read as the reverse complement.
GTCAACCTGCAACTCTGCTTTCCGCTGAAGACCGACGAGGAGCGCGACGTTCTCGCGCGTGCCCATTTCGAACATGTCGTCCGGAGCTACCTGGAGCGCGGCTTCCAGTGGTTCGGCAGCGCGCGGTCGATCAATCGCCTGGTCGAACTGGACAGCCACATCGACCTGCACGACCCGGATGCGCCGCCGACGATCTTCATGGGTTTTCACTTCGTCGGCATCGAGGTGGGCTGCATGCTCTATTCGTCGTCGCTGCCCGTGGCGGCGCTCTACACGCGCATGTCGAACCGTCGCATGTGCGATCTCGCCAAACGTCAGCGCGGGCGCTTCGGGGCCGAGATGATCGAACGCAGCGCGAGCGCGAAACACCTCGTCAGGCTTCTGCGCGCGGGTACCCCGGTGATGCTTGCCGCGGACATGGATCACGGCACGACGGGGTCGGTGTTTGCGCCGCTGTTCGGCGTGCAGGCCTGCACGTTGACGTCGGTATCGCGGCTGGCGAAGCTGAGCGGAGCGCGGGTCGTACCGTTCGTGACCGAAGTGCTGCCGGCGTTCCGCGGCTACAAGCTGACCATCTTCGAGCCGCTCGGCAGCTATCCGACCGATAGCGAGTCGTTCGACGCGCGCACGATGAATTCCTTTCTCGAAGCGCAGATCCTGCGATTTCCCGAGCAGTACTACTGGGTGCACCGACGCTTCAAGCATCGTCCGGCAGGCGAGCCAGGCGTCTATTGACGGCTGCGTGAGCGACAGAGCACGGCGCTGGGGCACGGATGCAAATCTGAAGGATATTTATCGTGTCGTAACGGGGCGACCTCTCGCCGCTCTACGAATGAGGAGGCAAATCCGGCGGCAGCGGCTCCTGTAACCCGCTGTTCTTGCCGATCAGCGGGCGTTCGCATCAAGACCGTCGCCGGCCGGGGCGGCTGCGCTTTTACGACCGATTCCCTGCCCTCGAATCGACGACGAATCGCATGCGAGCGGTCTGGGCAGTGACGTCAGGCACGTTTCTGGAATAGCGAGTTTTGATTCAAAACAACGGTGTTGTGATAAGAAAAGTTATCCGGATAGATGCATGGATTTTTCCAACTGCGTGTTCCGGGACAGACAAATCGGGGTGCAGTGTCGGTCGTATTCCGGCCGTGTTGTCGCGAACGACGGCGCTGGCGATTGCCGGCGCGCAGTAACCGCCGAGGCTTCAGCGGCTCGGTCCGTCAGGCCGCGGGAAAATCGGTCTCCTCGATGAGCGCGCCACGCTTCAAACCCGCCCTCCCCCTTCATTTGTTCCCGCGACGCAAGACTGTTGCTCCACGGCGGGTGTTCGAAATCGTGATCGACGCGCCTACAGTTTGCCCATCGGATTCATCGATCCGGTCGGCACTGAAGCCGAACACCATTCACCTGTCGAGGCAAGTCATGAGCACATCCAAAGTCATCATCGTCACTGGCGCATCGCAAGGCATCGGCGCGGAAACGGTCAACGCGTTCCGCGCACGCGGCCATCGCGTCGTCTCGACTTCCCGTTCGATCGGGCCGTCGAACGATCCCGATCTCGTCACCGTCGCGGGCGACATCGGCGATCCGGCCGTCGCGCGTCGCGTGGTCGACACGGCAATCGAACGCTTCGGCCGCGTCGACACGCTCGTCAACAACGCCGGCATATTCATCGCGAAGCCGTTCACGCAGTACACCGCGGACGACTACGCGCAGATCACGAACGTCAACCTGAACGGTTTCTTCCACGTCACTCAGCACGCGATCGCGGCGATGCAGCAGCACGGCAGCGGGCACGTGGTCAGCATCACGACGAGCCTGGTCGATCACGCGAACAGCAACGTGCCGTCGGTGCTCGCGTCGCTGACGAAAGGCGGATTGAATGCGGCGACGAAGTCGCTCGCGATCGAGTATGCGAAGGCCGGCATCCGCGTCAATGCGGTAGCGCCGGGCGTCATCAAGTCACCGATGCATGCACCCGAAACGCATGCGACGCTCGCGTCGCTGCACCCGGTCGGCCGCATGGGCGAGATGAGCGACATCGTCGACGCGATCCTGTATCTCGACTCGGCGCCGTTCGTCACCGGCGAGATCCTGCACGTCGACGGCGGCCAGAGCGCCGGGCACTGAGCATCGGCATCGAAAGAACGAGCCGGCGTGCTTATCGCGATGCGGCGGCTCGTTTGGTGCGTGTCCCGCGCGCCTGCTTGGCGGGCGCGCGCTCCAGATGCTCGACGAGAAAGTCGACGAACACGCGCACGCGCGACGACAGAAAACGCGCATGCGGATACAGCAGCATGAACGGCCGCGACCGGCCGCCAAGGCCGGGCAGCACCTCCACGAGCGTGCCGGCGCGCAGGTCCTGTTCGACGATGAAGCGGTAGGTCTGGAACAGGCCCGCACCGCTGCGCGCGAGCGTCACGCCGGCGAGGACGTCGCCCGACGTACTGTAGTTGCCGGTCGTCGCGATTTCGATCTCGTCCGCTCCGTCGTCGAACAGCCAGGGAATCGGCCGCCCGCTGCTCGGCAGCTCGAACTGGATGCATTCGTGCGCATGCAGATCGTCGATGGCGGTCGGCATGCCCGCGCGCTTCAGGTAGCCGGGCGTCGCGACGATCACGAGCTCGGCATCTTCCAGCTTGCGCGCGACCAGGTTCGAATCGGCCGGCGCGCGGCCGCGGATCGCGAGATCGAAGCCTTCCTCGGCGAAGTCGATGTTGCGGTTGCTCAGGTGGGTTTCGACACGCACGTCCGGATAGCGCTCGCGAAATGCGGGCAGCAGCGGCAGCACGCGATAGTGCCCGTACGGCGTCGGCATGCTGATCCGGAGCACGCCGGCGGGCGTGGCCTGCTGGCCGGTCGCTTCGCGTTCCGCGTCGACGAGCTGCGACAGCGCATCGCGGCATTGCTCGAAGTAGCGCCGGCCGGAATCGGTCAGGCGGATCTGCCGTGTCGTGCGCACGAACAGCCGCACGCCGAGACGCTCCTCGAGCCGCGCCACCGACCGGCTGACCGCGGCCGGCGTGACGCTCGCCGCGGTTGCCGCCAGCGTGAAGCTGCCGAGTTCGGCAGCGAGACAGAACAGCTCGATGCTGCCCAGCAGCAGGTCGTCGAATTGTCGTTGCATGGGGCGGTTCCTGCCGTCTCCGGTGTGGAGCGTGCGATGAAGCAACGAGTGTGCATCAATATCGCGCGGGAAACCAGCCGCCGTGCGTGGCGCGATTCGTTACATCGCGTCCCGAATCAATTGCGCTGCTGACATTTACCGGCTTCGGCCGCATGACTAGAGTGACTGACAGGCAACACCGATCGCCCGATCCATTTTCCCGCAAGGAGAACGACATGACCGTCGAACAGAAACTGGCCGAACTCGGCCTTGCATTACCCGAACCGCCGAATCCGCTGGGCAGCTATACGGCTGTCAGCGAAGCCGGCAACCTGCTGTTCGTGTCGGGACAACTGCCGCTCGTCGATGGCAGGATCGCCTTTACCGGCCGCGTCGGCGAGCAGTTGAGCGTCGACGAAGGCCAGCATGCGGCCCGGCTTGCGGCGCTGAACGTGCTCGCTCAGATCCGCACGCACCTGGGCGGGTTCGACCGCCTGCGCAAGATCGTGCGCGTCGAGGGGCACGTGAGCTCGGCCGACGGTTTTTACGGGCAGCCGGCCGTGATCGACGGCGCGTCGGACCTGTTCGCCGCCGTGCTCGGCGACAAGGCGGGACACGCGCGTTCGGCGTTCTCGCAGCGCCAGTTGCCGGCCGACGCGGCCGTCATCCTCGTCGTGATTGCCGAGCTCGACCCGGCGTGACATATCGGCCGCCCCGCAAGGCGACAATCCATTCCCGCGGGCGTTTCCGCCCGCCTTCCCCGGGAATCGTTGCCTCTCCCGTTACCTCAGATATCGGGGCTGGATCGCCTGAAAGCCTTGTCCAGCAAAGCCCGACATGTTCCAGATACATTGAAATACAAAATATCGGATGCGATTTAATCGAATACGCTTGACTAGGGTGGCCGGTTCAACGAAACTGCATCGCATGCGATCGAATCGCATCTGAGAAAAACCTGTCAAGCCAACTGACGGAGCAAATGATGAGCAAGATCGAAAAAGTGCTGTACACGGGCAAGACGCATACGACTTCGGGCGGCCGCGACGGCACGGCGCGCAGTGCCGACGGCCGCCTCGACATCCAGTTGTCGTCGCCGGGCAGCGCCGGCGCCGGCACCAACCCGGAACAACTGTTCGCGGCCGGCTGGTCGGCCTGCTTCATCGGTGCGATGCAGCTTGCGGCGCGTGCCGCGAAGGTGACGCTGCCGGCCGATCTCGCCGTCGACGCCGAAGTGGATCTCGGCACGGCCGGCAACGCGTACTTCCTGCAGGCCCGGCTGAACGTGAGCGTGCCCGGGCTTGATCGCGACGTCGCGCAGCGCATCGTCGATGCCGCGCACCAGACCTGCCCGTATTCGAAGGCGACGCGCGGCAACATCGACGTCGAAATCCGTATCGCCTGAACGTTGCATCGGGCGGCCGAGCGCCGCCCTCCCGAATTCCCGACTCTTTTCCTATCGAGGCAAATGATGAATACCCGACTGATCGCCGCCCTTCTCGTCGCTGTTTCGGCCGCCGTTGCCGCACCGGCGTTTGCCAGCGAAATCACCGTCACGCGTGCGCAGGTGCGTGCCGAACTCGCGCAGCTCCAAACGGCCGGTTATCCGCTGAATCGCGCCACCGACGCGACCTATCCGGACAATCTGCAGGCCGCGCTGACGCAGATTCATGTGGTCGATGCCGTCGCGGCCAACGAGCAGGCATCCGGCTACGGCAGCAACGGCGATGCGGCGACGCAATCGGGCCGCCGGCATGCCGTCAGCGTGGCCGACCGCTCGGTGTATTTCGGTCATTGAGCGCCGATACGCGAACCCTGAATCCTTTCTATCCCTGACTGTCGAGGTAAATGATGAAAACCCAACTGATCGCTGCCGTTCTCGTGGCCGTTTCTGCCGCCGTTGCCGCCCCGGCGTTTGCCGATGAAGCCGTCGTGTCCCGCGCGCAAGTGCGTGCCGAACTCGTGCAACTCGAACAAGCCGGCTATCGGCCGGGCCGCGCGAACGATCCGCACTATCCGGACGACCTGCAGGCCGCACTGACGCGCGTTCACGCGAACGACGCCGTGACGGCCGATGCGTCGGCATCCGGTTATGGCCGCGACGCCGTCGCCGCCACGCAGTCGGGCGGCCGCCCCGCGACGCGCATCGCCGAGCGCTCGATCTATTTCGGTCATTGAACGAAACCGCGAACGGCGCCGGTTGTCGGCGTGCGGTGCGCAACCCCTGAATTCCTTTTTTCTTGTCGAGGTAAATGATGAAGACCCAACTGATTGCCGCCCTCCTCGTTGCCGTGTCGGCCGCCGTTGTCGCACCGGCGAACGCCAGCGAAAGCACCGTGACGCGTGCGCAGGTGCGCGCGGAGCTGGCCGCACTGCAGCAGGCCGGCTACCTGCCGAACCGCCCCAACGATCCGAACTACCCGGACAATCTCCAGGCGGCGCTGCGCCGGATTCACGACAACGGCGCCGGCGCGGCCGATTCGATGGCGTCCGGTTACGGCAACGATGCCGACGGCGCGGCGCAGTCCGGCAGCCGCGGCGCGGTTCGCACGGCCGAGCGCTCGATCTATTTCGGTCATTGAGCATTGCACGACGGAATCGGCCGTCCACGTCCGCCATATAAAGCGCATGCGATGTAATCGCGTGCGCTTTTCTATTGGTGACGCCCGGATTTGCATCGACGTTTTCCGGCTATGGATCGTCGGGAACGAAGAAGGCCAACGCATGCGCGCCACGCCAATGACGCGATCCATATCGCTGTAGTGCTACCCGCTCGGCCGATCCGGTCTATTCTGTGCGGCACGAAATCTTCAATCGAGGAGCAGCCGATGCCGGAAGCCACGACCGGAAACACGACAGGCGTTGCACACCCGCTCGACCACGTCGTCTGGAATGCGCTCACGGGCAAGCAGCGCCGCTTTGCGCTCGGCAGCGACCGCGCGCTGCGGTTTCCGGCGGCCATTGCGCCGTTCGCCGCGATCGCCGACGCGAGCCCGGCATCGTTCGACGCGTTGCGCGATCTGATTGCCGCGCACGGGCCGGCGGCGCTGGTCACGCCGGACGAAATCCGGCCGCCGGCGGGATTGTCGGTGATCCGGCGCGCGACGTTGCTTCAAATGATCTGGCAAGGGACGCCCGACCCGGCGTATGCATCGGAGCATGTCACGCTCGCCGAAACCGATGTGCCGGACATGCTTGCGCTGACCACGGCCGCGCAGCCCGGCCCGTTCGGCCCGCGCACGATCGAGCTTGGCGACTATATCGGCGTACGCAGCGAAGGGCGGCTGGCCGCGATGGCCGGCGAGCGGATGCAGGTCGACGGATATACCGAGATCAGCGCCGTCTGCGTGGATGCCGCGTTTCGGCGGCAAGGGCTTGCGGCGCGTCTGATCCGGTCGTTGATCGCGGCGATCTGCGCACGATCGGAAACGCCTTTCCTGCACGTCCTCACGTCGAACCAGGTCGCGATCGAGCGCTACATCGCGCTTGGTTTTGCCGTCCGTCGCGAGATGAACCTGCTGGTGCTGGGCGACGCGCACGCGTGACGACGCGGCCGACGCGATACGCGCGTCGGGCGCCGGTTGCCACCGTGTTTATTCTTCGGTCGACTGGATCAGGTTGCCGCGCAGCGTGACGATCGCCTTCTGCACCTTCGCGAATTCGTCCGGCTTCAACCCGGTGGCGTCGACCAGATTCATGTCGAGCCCCTTCTCGCGTAAGCGCCGGCCGCTCTTCGTCAGGCTGACGAGCACCTGGCGTTCGTCCGACGGATCGCGGTGCCGCTCCAGGTAACCCATCGCCTCGAGCTTCTTCAGGATCGGCGTCAGCGTATTGGATTCGAGGAACAGCTTCTCGCCGAGCTGGCCGACCGTCTGGTTGTCCTGCTCCCACAGCGCAATGATCGTGATGTATTGCGTATAGGTGAGGCCGAGTTCGTCGAGGATCGGCTTGTACGCCTTGCCGAACGCAAGGTTGGCCGAGTAGATCGCAAAACACAGGAACTCGGACAGCTTCGGCGCGCCGGGCGATGGTGCTTCGGTCGGTTTCATGGGCTTCCTCCAGCGACGCGAGCGGTCGCAGATGAACGCATTATATATCGCATGCGATCTTATCGGAAGCATGAAAATCGGTCTCGATGAACCGGCGGGACGGTGCAACGCGGCCGGATTGCCGCCGTCAGTCCTGCCTGCGGCGCTTGTCGGTCTGCAACCGGCTTGCCGACAGCAGCGAGCATTGCACCGGATGCGCGATTTCGGTCGCGAGCCCGCCTGCGGCAAACAGCAGGATCATCAGCCAGCGTTTCATGCGTCCTCCACGATCGAGAGGCTTGCGCCGTCGGCGACCGTCGCGTCGAGCGCATACGGATCGACGCCGTCGAGGCAGCCGAGATTGACGCGCCAGCATGCGGGGTCCTTGCGCGTCTGATGGAACGGATAGACGCCGCAACGGCTGCAGAAATAGTGACGGGCCGTGCGCGTGTTGAAGCGGTAGCACGTCAGTGCGCCCTCGCCTTCGACGATCTTCAGGTCGTCAGCGGCGAACATCGGGCTCATCAGCGCGCCGCGCCGGCGGCACAGGCTGCAGTTGCAGCGGACCGCCGGCGCAATGGCCGTTTTCACTTCGAACTTGACGGCCCCGCAATGGCAGGACCCTTTGAACCAGGTTGCAGACATGATGTGCTCTCGAAGAAGTCATGCCTGCTTTATAGCGGACGCTCGAACATGCGTTGTATCGCGCTGTATCCGCGGTCCGCGCAGATACAGAACATTGCAAATCGGCGCCGGGTGGCGCACGTTCTGCGAGGCGATCTGCTGCACGGATCGCCGGCACGCGCGTGCGGCTTGCGGGCCGGGCGCGATCAGTCCAGCGCGTGCTGCAGGCGCTCGATCGCGGCCCGCGTTTCGCGTTCGAGCGTCGCGAACAGTTCGGCGGCCGGCAGCGAGCGGACGAGCGGCGCCGCCTGCCCGGCCCACTGCGCGCCGTAGCCGAATTCGCCCTGCGCCTTCGCGGCCGCATGCAGCGCCTTGCCCGCGTCGTACGCGATCGGATACGCGGGCGTGGCCGGCGCGTGCGAATCGTCGCCGAGCGCGGTCAGCCGGTTCGCGATGCCGCGTGCGATCCGGCCCGAGATCGCGGACGTCAACGTCGTGCGGCGTGCCCCATCGCCGAGGATCGCGCGGCGATAACCGTCGTCGATCGACGTCTCCGGGCATGCGACGAACGCGGTGCCGAGCTGCGCGGCCTGCGCGCCGAGCGCCAGCGCGGCGGCGATGCCTTCGCCGTCCATGATGCCGCCGGCCGCGATCACGGGCAGCGGACATTCGCGCACGATCAGGCGCGTCAGCGCGAACGTGCCGAGGCGATCGTCGTGGGCGGTCGAATCGAACACGCCGCGGTGCCCGCCGGCTTCGATGCCCTGCGCGACGATCGCGTCGATGCCGGCGGCGGCGATCTGCCGCGCTTCGTCGAGATTCGTCGCGGCCGCGAACAGCGTGATGCCCGCGCGCTTCAGCGCGGCGATCACGTCCGCGGACGGCAGCCCGAAATGGAAGCTGACGACGGCCGGCTTTTCTTCGGCGAGCATCGCCTGCATTGCGCCGTCCGCGACGAAACTCGTATAGATCTCCGACAGCGATGCGGGCGGCGTCGCGCCGTATTTGCGGAACACCGGTGCGAGCCAGTCGAGCCACGCGCGTTCGACGGCCGCATCGGCACGGGCCGGACTGTGGCAGAACACGTTGATGTTGAACGGCCGGTCGGTGAGCGCGCGCGTGTCGCGGATCATCTTGCGTGCGCCGTCGGCGTTCGTCGCGCCGACGCCGAGCGAGCCGAGCCCGCCCGCGTTCGACACGGCGGCAGCGAGCGCCGGCGTGCTGACGCCGGCCATCGGCGCCTGGACGATCGGCGCGCGAATGCCGAGCGTGCGCAACAGCGTCCGGTTATCGGTCGATTGATTCATGTCGATTGCCTCCTGCACGATCCGTCATCGAAATGCATCGGCCGCATGCAGGCCGAAGCGCGTTGGTCGGGGCCGGCACGACGCGCGTTCGTCGTTCTTCGCGCGCAGCCGGTCATGCGAATGTGAAATCGGTGTCCAAAACGATAGGCCGCCTCGAGGTGCTGCGTCCGGAACGCGTGGCGAAGCTGTGCGTTGTCACCGCTTCCGGGCGCGGCACCCGCAACTGCGCCCATCCTACGCCAGACCCCGATTCGCAGGTCAGCCGCTAACGGCCGCGCCCCCAGTGCGCGAGTACCGCGCAGGCCGCCAGCAGCGCGCCCGTCACGAAGAACACCGAATGCAGGCCGAGCGCGACGCCGATCTGCCCGCCGATCACCGGGCCGATCACCTGCCCGCTGAACTGGGCGGACTGCAGGTAGCCGAGCATCTGCCCCGTCGCGCGCTCGTCGACAGACTGCCGCACGAGCTTGCCGATCGACGGCAGCAAGCCCGCGAGCGTCATGCCCATCAGCACGCGCAGCGCGGCAAGCTGCCACCAGTGCGTGACGAATGCCTGCGGCACCATCGCGAGTGCGGTCAGCAGCAGGCAGCCAACGATCACGTTCCAGCTGCCGATCCGGTCGGCCAGCGCGCCGAGCCGTGCGGCGGTCAGCATGCTGCCGAGCGCCGAACACGCCATCACGACGCCGGCGACGCGTGCGAGGTGATCGCCGCCTACCCCGAGCCCGCCGATATAGACCGTGATGATCGGTTCGATCGACATGTTCGCGAGCAGCACCATCATCGCGGTCACCAGCAGCGCGGCGACCGCCGCGCGATTCGTGCCGTGCGCCGTGCTCGCGGCCGCACCGGAGCTGCGTGCTTTCGCGTCGGTGTCCCCGTGGAAGTCTTCCTTCACGACGAAGATCGTCAGCAGCGCGGCGACGGCGATCATCGCGCCACCCGCGAAAAACGTGCCGCGAATGCCGAGCCAGCCCGGCAGCAGCCCGCCGACGAGCGGCCCGACGAGATTGCCGGCGAGCGCGCCGGTCGACAGGATGCCGAGCGCCCAGCCCGCGCGCTCGCGCGGCGCCTGCGTGCCGACCATCACGGTCGACGCTGACGCATAGCCGCCGACGAGCCCCGCGATCAGTCGCAGCGCGACGAGTTCGACCACGTTGTGCGCGATGCCGATCAGCGACATCACGATGGCCATCCCGATCGCCGCGCGCACGAGCATCGGCTTGCGGCCGAAGCGGTCAGCGAGGCGGCCCCACAACGGCGCGGTGACGGCCGTGCCGAGAAACGTCGCGCCGAACGCGATGCCCGACCACTGGATCACGGCCGACTGCGTGTCGACGCCGAGTTGCCGCACGTACAGCGGCAGGAATGGCAGCAGCATGCTCAAGCTGACGAGCGTCGTGAACGATCCGAATACGCAGACGGCAAGATTGCGCCGCCAGTAGCGCGCGTTGCGTTCGGCATAACTGGCGGCCGGCCGTTCGGCGAACGCCGCGGCCGTCGCATGTGCGGTCGTGCTCATTGCGCCCTCGCCGTCGCGATCGAACCGACCGGGAGCGCCAGCGCGTCCGCCACGCGCGCACCGGCCGAATACCCACCGAGGTTCGCCGTGCCGGAAGACGCGGCCGTCGATGCCGGAAACCCGTGCACGGCGATGATCGCCGGCAGCGGCATGGACACGAAACCTGCCAGGCCGATGCCGGCCGGGCTGGCGGCGGACACCGTGCCGCGCGTCACGTTGGACGCATGTGCACGGGACCGATCGGGAAGCGCTTGATGCATGTCGACCTCCATTCGCTGGACGGGTGCCACGTGCGTCCGTCGATTGAAGAAAGTCTAGATTGAGTCGAATGTCGAGAGAATCACCGGCACACGAAAGCCATTCTTCCGTAAGTCGGTTCAATCGCCATCGGTAATGGCCGCCAGCCGCGCGAAGTGCTCGCGCAGGCGCGGCGTTGCGAAATCGACGAACGCGCGCACCTTCGGAACCGACAGCCGTCCGTAAGGTGTGACGAGATGGATCGGCAGCGGCGCATGCTCGCTGTCGCGCAGCACGATCCGCAGCGTGCCGTCGCGCACCTGTTCGGCGACGTGATACGAAAAGAGCCGCGTGACGCCGTGGCCGGCGACGGCCGACGCGACCGCGCCGCGGATCGTGTTGACGATGAAGCGCGGCGCGAACTGGACGACCTGCGGCAGCGCGGTCGGCCCGGACGGCGGGAAGCTCCATGAGTCGAGCCCGAAGTGCGTCATCGAGATGATCCGGTGCTGCGCGAGATCGGCCGGCGCATCGATCGCCGGATGTTTCGCCAGATAGCCGGGAGACGCCACGACGACGCGCCGCACCGTGCCGACCGGAATCGCGACGAGCGTGGAATCGGACAGATGCGCGATACGCAGCGCGACGTCCATCCCTTCGTCGATCAGGCTGACGGGACGGTCGAGCAGTTGCAGGCGAATCGACACGGCCGGATGGCGTTCGATGAACTCGTCGAGCAGCGCGCGCAGCACGTCCTCGCCCGCGGCGACCGGCGCGGTGATCGTCAACATGCCGCGCGGCGCCGAACGTTCGTCGGCGACCAGCATGTCGGCTTCCTCGAGATCGGACAGGATGCGGCGGCACGCAGCCGCGTAGCGTTCGCCGGCCTCGCTCAACCGGATCGTCCGGGTGGTCCGGTACAGCAGCGCGGTGCCCGTGTGTTCCTCGAGAAACGCGATCGCCGGCCTCGCTCAACCGGATCGTCCGGGTGGTCCGGTACAGCAGCGCGGTGCCCGTGTGTTCCTCGAGAAACGCGATCGCGCGGCTGACCGCCGCCGGCGACCGGCCGAGCCGCCGGCTCGCGCCCGCGAGGCTGCCCTCGTCCAGCGTGGCGACGAACACCTTCATCGCATCGATTCGATCCATGGCGTGTGTGTGGGCGCGAGCGGTCGTGTGATTGGCGGCGGGCAAGCGAGCCTGCAGTCTATCGCACGCGGGCGCGGCGCTTCCCCGGGGGGATTCGGCGGTGGCGGTTTTGGCCCTACAATGCGCAGGCGAAGAAACCGTACGACCGGCCGTCACGACACCGCGTTCATCGAACGCCGTGTCCGACATTCAAGCGGTTCCGCTGAATAACGAACAACAACCCGTACAGCACTCATGAAAAGAAGAACATTTCTCGCGCTGCCCGCCGTGGCAGCGTCCGGCATGCTTGCCGGCTGCAGCGATTTCGGTCCCGTCACCAATCACATGATGAAGGACCCGGAATACCGGGAAACGCTCACGGCGTTTCTGATCAGCGCGGACGGGAAGAAGCTCGTCGTGCTCGGCAAGCGATATCACTACATTTTCGATGTGCCACCGGCCCTCGCCGTCAACCTCACGGCACCCTATCGCCCCAAGCTATATACCGATTTCGACGATTTCGAGGCGCACGGGGACAAGATCACCGGGCGTTACGTGTTGCGACTTTCGCGCGAGGACGCACCGCCCGGCTCCGAGCTTCGCGAGCGCGCGCTTGCGGACGGTTTCAAGGACCAGCGCTTCGAACTGACGGAGAGCGGCACGATCAGCGGCAAGCGTTACCAGCCGAACGACGTCACGCCTTCATCGATCCCGCAAGCATTCAATCACGAGTACGACGTCAAGGTGATCGAGCGGCCGTCGGTGCTCGGCAAGGGGGTAAAGCTTGCGCTGTCGCCGATCACGATGGCGGCCGATGGCGTGGTGGGGCTGCTCGGCGTCGCGCTGATGCCGATCGCGCTCACCGCATTCGTCGTCATGGCGAAGCACGACCAGAAGTCACAATGAATCGTGGCGCGCGGCCGCGCGTCTGGTGAACAGTTCGCTCGATGGCGAGGATTGGGCAGGCGCGCAGCCGGCGATCGCGTGGCTGCTCGTTCATCACGTGCCGGCCGGATACAACAAGCTCGCGGACGTGCTGCAGGCGATGTCGGGCTACGACGGCGAAACGCCCGGCGAGCGCATGCGCGGGATGATCGCGTCGCGTCGCTGCGCTGGCGCGCGGCGCGCGAAGGCGACCCTGTCGCGCAGATGGAGATGGCCGATCTGTTCGAGAAGCTGGGCAAGACGGATCTCGTCACGGCACTGCGCGCATGCGCGACGCAGCAGGTGAAGTGACGTGCGCCGCGCGTTGCGGCGCAACAGTTCTACGCGCGACTGTTCGAGGTAGACGAGCGTCACGTCGGCACTGTACGCATACAGCAGGTCGAGCGCTTTATTGCGCGTCAGGGCGGAAAGGTTCGTCGAATTCGAGACGAACGGCTGACCGTAGCACAGCAGAGTCTTTGCGGCATCGATTACATGGCGCGTGCACTCTGAGGACCAGTTCGCTGCTGGATCAATCGTCAACCTTCACGTGGCCGCGAAGATCCACGGGAATCAATTGACGATCGCGTGGAGGGCTTGAACAGATTCAGCGTAAGAGTTCTGCAGCCCGAAAATCTCGGCCAATCAATTCACGATTGGGACTGTCGTCGAATCATTGCTGCTCACGTTTTCAGGCAAAACGTGTGGGGCGAAGTGAGTGTCGCCAACAGCTTCTCTCGACGCATCTTGCTAAGCTGCTCGGCAAGCCCAAGTGTTTTGAGAGACGTGGGCAGACATGATGCAAATTCAGCAATTTCTGGGTCTGTTGTGCGCTTGCGGACCTCACTGACAAATTCAGCGCTCAACACGTCTTTGGATAGCCGCGAAAACTGCTTGAACGCAAACGTTCGGAGCATGTCCGGCGTCGTATCAGGAATGCCGCCAAATTGGCGCGTCAAAATGTTTGTGAACTCCTGCTTTCGCAAGCAGTTGAACATCGTCCAGTGGTCTAGGCGCTCGATGTTTGAGATGGAAGGCTTGATCTGGCGCAGTGCGTTCCGTCGACTAAGTGCGATGACCCCGACATGCTGAGGAACCATTGCGAGCACTGCCGATATTGCCCCTTCGTGGGTCACGACATTGATGCGGTCAAACACCATGCTGTAGTCAGCAAGTTGTTGAGGTAAACGGGACAGATTGTCGTATTCCGTCTTGATTTCGTAGACCGTGCTTGTACCGTTCAGCACGACCGAGTCCGCTTTCGACATATTCACCCAGAACTCTGTCAGCAGAGCCGCCGACCGCGGGCTATGAACGCCGAAAATCAACTTCTTGGTGATGAGGTTCTTGTAAACATACTCACTTCGGTAGTTCCGAACGAGCTCGCTGAACGCGACTTCGAAGAGTTCACGAATTTCCCCGCCAGCGAAAGTTAGCGACTCGCTGGCGTTCAGCAACTGCCGCCTGATACCTACCGGAAGTTGGTCGGCAGCAAGTCCCCTGAAGACAGGGCGGGTAAATATGCCAGCGATTTGCCTCGCTTGAGCAGTTGAAAGCGTCATTCTTGATCTCCGGTTCGTTGCCCAGTGCGTATGCGAAGCAGATACGTCTTTTGTAGGGAATCGCTTTAAACGCCGGCAACCGAGCCAGACGCGGCATGCATATGCGTCGCACAGGCTGTTACAACCTGCGCGACGCATTCTACCTCAGGCCGCACGTGCACTGCGAAGCTGCACAGCCTGTCTCGTTGGGAAGGCTACTTGAATCGCCCCGACAGAAGCCCGCTCATCAAATCTAGATGATGCGCTACGCTCCAGCGCTTGTTCCTCTGCAGGTTCACTGATTCCTTCGTCTTGTCTGCTTCGAGGTATTTCGAGTAGGCGTCCGTGTGGCCGAACGAATCAGCCCCCCTTTTGGCAGCAACGGCAACCGCAGCGATGGCCTCCCTCATCTTCTTAGGCAGGTCACGGTCCGACTGCAACTGCGACTTGGAGACAAAGTGCTCGACAAACACCTCCTGCGATGCCTTGTTGAAATACGTGAGGTGTATGGCGACCGCTGCGGGCAGCGAACCACCTTCACGATACTTGCCTTGCAAGCAAGCGAAGTCGCCGAAGCCACCATATCCGTCTTTCTTGTATGTCAGATGTGCCCCGGTAAACGGCTCGCTACCTTTGTAACGTGCATTGCTTGGTTGAACCTGAAACCGGTCTTCCACAAAAACACAATGCTGCTTACCGAGCGTCGCAAGAGTGCTGGGCGAAGGCGTGGCACCCTTCAAGAAGAATCGACAGCTCGAAAATTGACCATCTACTTCTGCCCCGATCGCTGCCGGTGCCAATGTCGTGTTGCGGAATACCACGGCTGCATCACGCCCGCTCCACACCTTCACGAAACGTTTCAAGTCAGACACCGTCGATTCTGCACTCGACAGGAATGTCGGGCGGACGAACTCCGCAGCCTTCACGATTTTTGTGGCCTCGACGAACCACTCCTTTACTCTATTTTCGCCGCGGTTTTCGAAATTACCCAAAGTCGGATTCATCACGAGGTAGGACGGTTGCTCTGCCTTCTCCGCCGTTGCCAGCGCGAGACGCAAACTCGCAATATTTGCACTGACTGGTTCGAACACCGGGACAACGTGTCCGTCCGACGATAGGAGCGCTGCGGTGTCGCGGAAGGCAAGAAGCTCTCCTCGTCTGGCAAAAAGATATGGGTGATACATGTGTTGGCCTCCTTCTAATAGTTCGTGATTTCAAGGGAGTTGAAGTCGGGTGTATCTACGCCCTTGTTCTGTTTGTGAATTTTTCTTCATTATAAAATGATTTCTAATGAATGAAATTTATTGAGATTGAGGCGCCCTCCTGAAAATTTACTCTCCAAAAGAAATCGCAGTGGTCATCATATAAATTTTGTTATCTCGTGACGCGTCTCGGCGCTGGTTCGAAAGTGATATTAGCGTGTATTCATACATAATGCCTGCTTGGTGTTTGCGTGTCGATAACGTATTTGCACTTCGCACGCTAAGTGCGATTGTCTAGCTCCGGTATGTGCTCATCATCGAGATTCCGCATACTTGTCGCTACCCTTTCTGCCCAGGAAAGGATGCTTGAAGCATCCGCAATTATCGAGCGAGTCAAATTCACGCACCATGTGTCGGGTGATCGGCACAGCCCATGTATCCGCCTTTTATGGGTCTCACGGTTCCTGTGCACGCTTACGAACAGCCAGGCCCCGCGCCACGGCATATCGATAATCAGGAGACACGATGAACAGCCAATCCCTCGATCTGGGCGGCAACGCGGGCGGCCCCGCGTCCGCACGACCGCCGGCCGCATCCGCCGGCGTCGGCGCCGATGCGGCGGCCCTGCCCGCGCGCCGCGTCACGCTCGGCGATTTCATGGACGACCTGCCGGTCGGTGCATTGCACCGGTTCGTCGTCTGGGTGATCGGCATCGGCCTGTTCTTCGACATGTACGAGATCTTCCTCGTCAGCACGATCGGTTCCGCGTTGCAGAACGAGTACGGACTGAGCCGGCAGAGCACCGATTTCAAGCTGCTGCTGGCATCGGCATTCATCGGGATGTTCGTCGGCGCGATGTGCCTAGGCAGCCTCGCCGACCGCATCGGCCGGCGCAAGGCATTCCTGCTGACGCTCGTGTGGTACAGCGCGTTCTCGCTGGTCGGCGCGTTCTCGGTGAATGCCGACATGCTCGTCGCGTGCCGGTTCCTGACGGGCATCGGCGTCGGCGCGATCTATCCGGTCGCCGACAGCTTCCTGTCCGAAATCCTGCCGAAGGAAAAGCGCGGGCGGCTCGCCGCATGGGCGTATACGACTTCCTATGTCGCGGTGCCGCTCGTCGGTTTCCTCGCGCTGTGGCTGAACCCGATGCACGTGGCCGGCGTGGCCGGCTGGCGCATCATCCTCGCGATCGGCAGCCTCGGCGCCGTGTACGTGCTGCTCGTCCAGCATCGTCTGCCGGAGAGCCCGCGCTGGCTGCTCGCGCAAGGCCGCACCGCCGACGCGCGCGCGGCGCTGCAGCGTTTCGCGGAAGGCACCGGCGTGCGCGTGCCCGAGCACTTCGCAGAATCGGCCGAGCCGCAACGGCCGCTCGGCCTCGGCGAGCGCATCGCGCTGCTGCGCCGCGAACCGTACGGCGCGCGCTACCTGATGCTCGCGATCTTTCACCTGTTCCAGGGCTTCGGCTACTACGGCTTCGGCACGCTGGCCGGCACGGTCGTGAAGAGCCGCGGCTTCGACGTGACGGACAGCACGCTGTTCATCGCGCTGTCGTTCGTCGGTTATCCGATCGGCTCGCTGCTGTCGATTCCGCTGCTCAACTGGATCGAACGCCGCACGCTCGTGATCGCGTCGATCCTGTCGATCGCCGTGTTCGGGCTGTGCTTTGCGTATTCGGGAAATACCGTGCTGATCGTCGGTTTCGGATTGCTGACGACCTGCGCGTCGAACGTGTTCAGCAACGCGTATCACGTGTACCAGGCCGAGATTTTCCCGGCGCGCGTGCGCTCGACGGCGATCGGCAGTACGTACTCGTTGTCGCGCATCGTCAGCGGCGCGCTGCCGTTCGTGCTGCTGCCGGTGCTCGGCAGCTACGGCGCGGGCGCGATGTTCGGCGTGATCTCGATTGCGCTCGGCATCGTCGCCATCACGCTGCGCGTGCTCGGGCCGCTGACCACGCGGCGCAGCCAGGATGAGATCAATCCGGTTTGAGCGTGTGTCGATGCGGGGGCGCAGGAACGCGCTCCCGCATCATTCTCGATGCTTCGCGGCTTGCCAGGCTATCTGTTGCCTGGCGACCCACGTCGACGTTCTATCCAGCGACTGCGTCTTCCGTCAGGGTTGCTGCGCTGTCGCTCGATCGCGGCGATACACGGGGGTTGCTAAACCGTTCGGGCGAGCGTGATGGCGTGCTCGGGGCACGCCGTCACACACAGTCCGCATGACCGGCAGGCATGCGCGTTCGGCGTGTAGGCGACTTTCATGCCATGCACGCGCAGCTTCAGGCGATGCATCAGATCAAGGCCGACGTAATCGGCCTTGTCGATGCGCCGGATCTCGAACACGTTCTCAGGGCAAACCGCGACGCAATCCGCTTTGCCTTCGCAACGCGTCAGATCGACGACCGGCGCTATCACGCCCGGGTTCTGTTTGCAGTCGCCCGTTGATTGTTCGCGCACGTTCACTCTCCCGTGGGCCGGTTGCTGCCGGATTGCCACGCGGTCCGGAACTGCTCGCGTTCTTCGGGTGTCATGGATTCCCACTTGCGCCAGTGGCGCCGGCCGCGCCAGCCGTGGTGCCCGCGGAATCCGCCGAACAGGATGCGGCTCAACACGAGCAGGCCCAGCGCATGGGCGAAGTCGATCGTACGGGCGCCGACGAACAGCGCCGGAATCACCCAGTTCCATAACATCATGACGACCCATCCGAGCACGCCTATGGCGATCACGACGAGCAGCGCCTTGCCCGCACATCTGATTCGAAAATTCATCTGTCGACTCCTCTAGGTATTGTCCAATTCGTCATAAATGAGCTGCAGTCGGGCACGCAGATGCAAGACCGCATAACGTTTGCGAGCGAGCAGCGTATTGAGCGCGACATCGCTTTGCGCGGCCATCTCCTTGAAGGACCGGCCGTCCAGTTCGTGCGCGACAAATACCTCGCGCTGATTCGCCGGCAACTCGTCGAGCGCATCCTGCAAGGCCTTGAGCACCAGCGTGCGAGCGTAGAGCGCTTCGGGGCCGGCATCGTGTGCCGGTAGCGCAAGGTCCAGGCGATACTCGCTGTTCGCTTCGTCCTCGGCCTCGAACAGGTCGGTCAGCGGCTGCTCCTTCTTCTTGCGAAAGCGGTCGACAATACGGTTGCGCGCGGCACGGAAAAGCCACGCGCTCACCTGTTCGATTGGCGCGGGAAGCCGGTAAGCCTGAACGAATTCGTGAAACACATCCTGCAGAATGTCCTCGGCATCGTCCGGGTCGCGTATCCGACGCCGGATAAAGCTCACGAGTCTCGTTCGCTCACGCGTCACTATCGCGGTGATGTCGCGGTCCGGGTCGGTCATCGTGCGTGAAGTGGGTGGCGATTCCATGTGCCTGAAGACGTTTCAGGCGCGCGAATATTGTGTCGAGTGCGAAAAATGACTGCCGAACGCGTCGGCTTCGCGGGGGATGTCGATCACGCCGCCAAGCCAGGGGAATACCCGTTTGTCCGGCCCGGAGGTCATCGCCGACACAGCCGGGAACGGTGTAAAGATAGTGCAAGGAACGAACCCGCGACGACAAGGCGGAAAATGCGCTTCGCGGCAGCGAAACGTGCGGGCGGCAGGCGCGTGCCCCGGCATCGGCCTTCCCGGGGCGAAATGGGGAAGCGCGTGCCGTGCTCGCGATTGTCGGCTGTAGTCGAACCGTACTACGCGACGGTAGTTCGCGGTCGTCTGCCGGTCGGTCTGGCGCGGATGCGTCGAATCGGCTTCCTGCAGCAGTGGGCTGAACGCGCACCGATGCTCGCACTTCCTCGAAGCTGCGCCGCGCCAACTTTTACCGCTTGCGGGCTGGCCTCAGCGCGCCGACATGAAATCGAACAGCTTCGCGATGTCGGTCGTCAGCACGGTGCCGGCCTTGACGCCGACCCACAGCGTGCGCGTCGCCCACGCGTCGTCGAGCTTCACGACACCGAGCCGCGCCGCGCGCTCGCCGGTCACCGCATCGCGCGGCAGCACGCCGATGCCGAGCCCGGCCTCGATCATCCGGCTCACGCCGTCGAAATTCGATACCTGGATCCGCACCTTCAGCGAGCGCTCGGCCGCGAACGCGGCGTCGGTCATGCGCGCGAGCAGCGAGCTGCCGTCGCTCAGGCCGACGTAATCCTCGTCGAGCGTTTCCGCGAAGCGGATGCTGTCGCGTGCGGCGAAGCGATGCGCGCGCGGCACGAGCAGCACGAGTTCGTCGCGCCGGTACAGCCGCCGTTCGATGCCGGGCGCCGGCACGTTGTCGGCGAACACGCCGAGATCGGCCTTGCCCGACCCGAGCGCGTCGACGATCTCGTGGCTCAGCCGCTCCTCGAGACTCACCTTGATGCCCGGGTTGTCGGTGAGGAACGCGGCCAGATCGGCGGGCAGGAACTGGACGATCGCGGACGTATTGGTCCACACGTGGATATGGCCGCGCACGCCGGCGACGTAATCGCTCATCTCGTGCGCCATCCGGTTGACCTGCTCGATCACCTTCGCCGCATGGTCGAGCAGCGCGCGGCCCGCGGGTGTCAGCTCGACGCCACGTGCATGCCGGACGAACAGCGCGCTACCGGTCACGCTTTCGAGCTCGGCGATGCGCTTGCTGACCGCGGACAGCGTGAGCTGGCCGTGTTCGGCCGCCTTCGTCAGGCTGCCGTGTTCGGCGACGAGCGCGAACACGCGCAGCGACTGCAGATCGAAATGAAGCGGGTTCACCATGTCGGGGGTCCTGGGAAGGCCGTACGGCGCGCGCCATCATCGCGGCGGCCTGACGCCGATCATACGCCCGGCCATGCAGGCGCGATACGGCGCGGCTAGCGCGATGCGAGCGCCTGCAATGCGGCGAGCATTGCACCGTCCGGCTTCGCGAGATCGTCGAGCACCGCGAAGTGCTGCATGCCGGGCAGCCAGGTGCGCGCGATCCGTTCGCCGGCCGCTTCGCACGCTGACGCGTATTCATGCGCTTGCCGGACGAGTTCGGGCAGTTCGGCGTCGCCGACCGCGACGACGGTCGGCGCGCCGGGCCCGATGTGGCGCAGCGGGCTGTACGCGTCGACTTCTTGCGCGGTGAGCTGCAGCTTGTCGTTCAGGCAGCACAGCGAGATCGGTTCGAGATCGACGAGCGGGCTGATCGCGAGCGCCGAAACAACGGCCGGATGCGCGCGATGCATGGCCGTCAGGTGGCCGCCGGCCGAATGGCCGCTCAGGTGGATCGGCCGCTGCGCGGTGCCGAGTCCGTCGGGATCGTTCGCGAGATGATCGAGCAGCGCGCCGATCTCGCCGACGATGTCGGTCATCGTCGCGACCGGCGCGAGCGTGTATTCGGCGAGCACGACGTCGAAGCCGCGCGCGAGCGGGCCGCTCGCCGCGTACGCGAAATCCTCTTTCGTGCAGTGTTGCCAGTAGCCGCCATGAATGAACACGAACAGCGGCGCGTCGGGCTGCCCGCACGGCAGCCAGTCGAAGCGCTGCGCGGGGTGCGCGCCGTAACGCAGGTCGCGGCGGCCGGGCGTCGCGTCGTAAAGCGCTGCGCTACGTGCCTGGCACGATGCGAGCAACGCCGGGAAATCGGGAACGGCCTTCGTGTTCAGGTAGGCGGCGTCGAGCGCCGCGCGGTCCATGCCGCGATAGAGGATCGTCATTCGGGAAGTGTCCGGGGCGAGTTGCGGAGGTGCGGGGCAGGTTCGCCATGCCCGCTGCGAAGGCGTCGGGCGAACCGACGCCTTCGCACCATTATCCGCAGCGTGGCCGGGTCAGGCTATCCGGATTCGGCGGGTGCGGCACGTGCCTGTCCGCTTTCGGCGAAAGACTGCGACGCGATACGCGCATTGTGCCGGTGCTTGCGCGATCGGACGGATCGATGCGCCGAAGCAGCGCGGCCGGTGGTGCGACAGGCCGGCTGCCATCGGTCAGATCAACTCGGATATCTCGATCAGGTTCAGGTCGGGGTCGCGCACGTAGACCGAACGGATCTTCTGCGTCGCGCCCGTGCGTTCGACGGGCCCTTCGACGATCGGCCATTCGACCCGCTTCAGGTGCGCGATCACGTCGTCGAGCGGCACCGACGCGATGAAGCACAGGTCGAGCGCGCCGGGCACCGGCACATGCGCTTTCGGTTCGAACTCCGCGCCGCGCACGTGCAGGTTGATCTTCTGGTTGCCGAAACGGAACGCCAGCCGGCCGGCGCCGAAGGTTTCGAGCTGCATCTGCAGCACCTCGGTGTAGAAATGCTTCGTCCTGTCGGGATCGACGCAGGTCAGCACGAGATGGTCGAGGTGATCGATCAGCGCCATGGAATTCGCTCCTGTTTTCCTGTTCATGAAAATGCGCGTTGCGCGGGTATGTCGCCGGCGTCGGCGCGCGGCGGCGGATGAAGATCCGAGCGGCGCCCGGCCTTCAGGATCTGGCTCGGCACGTCATGCCCGATCAGCGCGGGCAGCCGTGCCGACGCGGCGAGGACGGCCGCGAGGTCGACGCCGGTATCGTAACCGTCCAGTTCGAGCATGTGCACGAGTTCCTCGGTACACGCGTTGCCGGTCGCGCCCGGTGCGTACGGGCAGCCGCCGAGCCCGCCGAGCGACGCGTCGAAGCGGTCGATGCCCGCGTCGAGCGCCGCGAGCGTATTCGCGAGCGCCATCCCGCGCGTATTGTGAAAATGCAGCGTGAGCTGCAGCGTGCCGAAGCGCTCGCGTGCATGTTCGGCCAACGCACGCACCTGCGACGGAAACGCCATGCCCGTCGTATCGCACAGCGTGAAGCCGTGCACGCCGAGATCCGCGAAGCGCTGCATCCACGCTAGCACGGCTTCGGCCGGCACGTCGCCTTCCATCGGGCAGCCCATCGCGGTCGACAGCGACACGTTGATCGCGACGCCGGTGCCGCGCACCGCGTCGATCACGTCGCGCAGCTGCGCGAACGACTGCTCGCGCGTCATCCGCAGGTTCGCGCGGTTGTGGCTCTCGCTCGTCGACATCACGAGGTTCACTTCGTCGACGCCGCACGACAGCGCGCGCTCGGCGCCGCGCACGTTCGGCACGAGCACGGTATAGACGACGCCCGGTGCGCGCGCGATGCCGTGCATCACGGCCTCCGCGTCGCGCAATGCGGGGATCGCCTTCGGCGACGTGAACGACGTGACTTCGATCTTCGCATAGCCGCATGCGCTCAATGCGTCGACGAGCGCGATCTTGTCGTCGGTATCGACGAACGCCGCTTCGTTCTGGAAACCGTCGCGCGTCGCGACTTCGTGGAGGTAGAGCCGTTTGCGTGGCTTGCTCATGATGTCTCTTCCTGTCTCCTGTTGCCGGTTCAGATCACGCCGCGCGTGCGCCAGTCGCCGCGCGTCGCGGCATCGATGCCGATCGATTCGAGTACCGCATCGGTATCCGCGCCGAGCGCGGGCGCCGAGCGCTCGATGCGCCCTGGCGTCGCGCCGAGTTTCGGCACGATGCCCGGCACGAGCACGGGCGTGCCGTCGGGCAGCGCGGCGTCGACGATCATGTCGCGCGCGCGGTAATGCGGATCGGCCGCGATGTCGGCCACGTCGTAGATGCGCCCGGACGGGATGCGCGCGTCGTTCAGCGCGGCCAGCACGCCGTCGAGATCGTGATGCGCGCTCCACTCGCCGATCGCCGCGTCGATGCGCTCGACCTGCGCGACGCGCCCGTCGTTGTGCGCGAGCGCGGGATCGTTGCCGAGGTCGGGCCGGCCGATCAGCTCCATCAGCCGCCGGAAGATGCTGTCGCCGTTGCCGGCGATCAGCGCGTACCTGCCGTCGCGGCAGCGGTACGCGTTGGTCGGCGCGATGCCGGGCAGGCTGCTGCCGGCCGCCTCGCGCACCGCGCCGAACGCCGAGTATTCGGGCAGCAGGCTTTCCATCATGTTGAACACCGATTCGTACAGCGCGACGTCGACGACCTGCCCCTTGCCGCCCTGCTGCTCGCGATGCCGCAGCGCGAGCAGCACGCCGATCACGCCATGCAACGCCGACAGCGAATCGCCGAGCGAGATGCCGACGCGCACCGGCGTGCGGCCGGGTTCGCCGGTCAGGTGCCGCAGGCCGCCCATCGCCTCGGCGATCACGCCGAAGCCGGGACGGTCGCGGTACGGGCCGGTCTGCCCGAAGCCCGACACGCGCAGCATCACGAGCCCCGGATTGATCGCGGACAGCGCGTCCCAGCCGAGCCCCCAGCCTTCGAGCGTGCCGGGCCGGAAGTTCTCGATCAGCACGTCGGTTTCCGCGACGAGGCGGCGCACGACGTCCTGTCCTTCGGGCGTGCGCAGGTCGAGCGTGAGCGAGGTCTTGTTGCGCGACTGCGCGGCCCACCAGACCGACGTGCCGTCGTGCAGCAGCCGCCATTTGCGCAGCGGATCGCCGAGGCCGGGCGGCTCGACCTTGATCACGTCCGCGCCGAATTCGGCGAGCATCCGGCCCGCGAACGGCCCGGCGATCAGTTGGCCGAGTTCCAGCACGCGGATGCCGTCCAGGGGGCGTGTCATGGCTGTCTCCGATGAAATCGTGTTGTCGATGACAGTGATCATGACGGCGTTCGCACACCGCGAAAATCGATCGATGCTCAACCAGCCTTTCCGAATCGGAAAGGCGCGCGTCGGTGCGATCGCTGCATTCGTTCCCGCGCGCTGTGCATCAGCCTTTCCATCCGGGAAAGCGCGCTCGCGCAACGGTCAAACGACATCACGCGCGCCGCCGGCAGAATCGAAGCCGTTCCGCGCCCGCCGGGCGCCTGTCACTGTCAGCGAGACCCGCCATGTTTTCCGTTTCTTCTCCCGCGCAGATCGTGTTTCTCGACCGCGCGACTCTGTCGCCGCAAACCGTGCTCAAGCCGTTCCCGTTTCCGCACACGTTGCAGACGTTCGACCGGACGGCCGCGCATGAGGTGGCCGCGCGCATCGGCGACGCGGACATCGTCGTGACCAACAAGGTGCGGCTCGACGCTTCGGCACTCGCCGCGGCACGCCATCTGCGGATGATCGCGATCGCCGCGACCGGCACCGACATCGTCGATCTCGACGCGTGCGCGTCACGCAGGATCGTCGTGAGCAACATTCGCGGCTATGCGGTCCGCACGGTGCCCGAGCATACGTTCGCGCTGATCTTCGCGCTGCGCCGCAGCCTCGTGGCTTACCGCGACGCGGTGCGCGCCGGGCGCTGGCTCGACAGCGGACAGTTCTGCTTTTTCGACCATCCGATCCGCGACCTGGCCGGCTCGACGCTCGGGATCGTCGGCGACGGCGTGCTCGGGCGCGCGGTGGCCGGCATCGCGCGTGCGCTCGACATGCGCGTGCTGTTCGCGGCGCACGGCGATGCCGCAGGTGACGACTACGCGCCGCTCGACACGCTGCTGCGCGACAGCGACGTGATCACGCTGCACTGCCCGCTCACGCCCGCGACACGACACCTGATCGATGCGGTCACGTTCGCGCGGATGGCGCGCCGGCCGCTGCTGATCAATACCGCGCGCGGCGGGCTCGTGGACGAAAGCGCGCTGGTCGACGCATTGCAGTCGGGGCAGATCGCGGGCGCGGGGTTCGACGTGGTCACGCAGGAGCCGCTGCCGGCCGCGCATCCGTTCCACGCGATCCTGTCGCATCCGGCGTTCATCCTGACGCCGCACGTCGCATGGGCAAGCGACGAGGCGATGCAGACGCTGGCCGATCAGCTCGTCGACAACGTTGCTGCGTTTGTTGGCGGCGAGCCGCGGCATGTGGTGTGATTCGTGCCGCGGCGGCACATCGATTCACGCGCGCAAACAGAACGGCCCCGCTCGATTGCTCGAAGCGGGGCCGACTGAATCCGGGGGCTGCTTACGCCAGCGACTCGGCACGTGACAGGTTCGTGCATCCGCCCTGTCTTGCGGCCGGTTTCTGAATTCCTGAAGGGCGCTACTTTAAGGAATCCAGACCGACAATGCTGTAGGGCCAGTCTGAAACTGAATCGGACGAATCACGAAAAACGTCCGGTCCGGCTGCAGCGCGAACGCGCGACGCAGATTTCAGTAAGCGGACATCTCGACGCAAGGATCGACCTTGGACGGCGAGCAGATGACCGAATACTTGGCGCTCTCGCGCATCAGCGCTTCGCCTTCGTGCAGCGCGATCTTGATCTCGGGGTGACGCTCGTACGCGAGGAATGCCGAGCACATGACCGCGGACATCACGACGAGGGAAAACACAAATTTTTCAAGGGTTTGGAAACGTTCAGGCATGGTTCGACCTTTCTCTCAGCCGGTGATTATACCCTGAGATAAGGGTTTTCCCTATAACCCGGCGCGCATACCGAGGATGTGCTCAATCGATGGCGGACCACGTGCTCGCGCCCTGTTTCTCCGTTAATCCGCGCTTAAGCGCCGGTCGAACAAGATGGGTCGACCGGTTGCGGGGGCTGACCGGCGCATGCCCGTGCGTCGACGCGACGCTCGCGTGGGCAACCGTCGTCGATTGTAGGGGCTCAGCGAACCAGCTCCTTCCTCCCTATAAAAATCAAAGAGTTAGGCGCATTCAATGAGAATTTATCGGTCGAGAATTCTCATGATTCGGCATCGCAGCCTACAAATTTCTCGTGAATATGAACGTACTCTGGTCAGGAGAGATCCCGACCTCGGCACGGGCGCCTTTGTGAAGTCGACCGGCCATTCCATTGTCAAATCGTGGAAACGCGTGAACGTCCCTTTATGGTCGATTGCCCCTGACAGGGCCAACCGTAACCGCCCCTTTCCAGCCCTCCAACACAAACTTGTGTTGACGGCAGGTTCCGAGGACAAACGGTCATTCCGTCTCATCCCGGAACGCCTGCTTCTCAGCGGGACTGCAGCGCGCGGAAGTTTGACGTCATGCGGAACAGCCCTCCGCAAACACCAGCCTTCGGTATTGAGCGGCATCGATTCAGCTACGAGTACTTGTCGCCGACCGTACTGCGAATCGGATGGGTGTCGTAGACGATGATCATCCGTTCGATGAGCCCCGCGACGTCGAACTCGAACACGTCGACGCACTCGAAGCTCACCACCGAGCCGTCTTTCAGGGCCCAGTCGTAGATGAAGTAACCTGTCGCACGTCGAGCCCCACTCGCGCTAACGCAGATATCGATCGGTGTAATCTTGCTTTCTCCCGACGCGGCAGCGACCTTCGAAAAGAAGCGCTCAGGGTGCATCCAGCCGAGAAATGGCGAGAAAATCTGCGCCCCCGGCGTAAATAGCGCGCAGATGGCATCGACATCGCCTCGCTCCAGTTCCCGCAGGTAAGCGCGAACCTGTTCCGTATATAGTGATTCCGACGTTGAGCCCAACATTATCCTCCGATCGTTCGTCGACAACCCCGTTCATTCGTAAGAACAGGGAATCCGGTAGACGCACGATAGCGACGCACCGATGACCGAACAATCGAAAAATTTGCAATCCGGGTATGCGGCGCATGCATATCCGCTGGCTGACCTGACGCGGCCCCTCCCACCGTTGGCAGCGATTCAGTCATTCGTCGCTGCGGCGCAGCTTGGCAGCGTCAGCAAGGCTGCGGATCATCTATGCCGTACGCAAGGCGCAGTGAGCCGCCAGATACAGCAGTTGGAAACGTATTATCGATGCGCACTCTTTGTGCGCCATGTATCGGGTCTGACGTTGACAGCAGAAGGCAATGGACTGCTGACGGTCGCGGTCAACGTGATCACGCAATTGGTTCAGCACGCGGATTTCCATGCACGGGCAACCTCGGTGCTCACATTGAAGTTGCCGTCCACGTTCGCCATTCGCTGGTTGCTCCCGCGGCTGCCGGACATTCATCGCGCCATGAGCGGTACGGAGCTTCGTATTTCGACATCCGCGGACGATACGCCGGATTTCACGACGTCCGACGTCGATGCCATCATTGTGCGAGGCACGGGACAGTGGACCGGTATGGAAGCGGTACCGCTGTTTTCCGAGATGCTCACGCCGATGTGCGCGCCCGCATTGGCAACATCACTGCGATCCGTTGCCGACCTTGCGCATGTCGATTTGCTCCATCCCGGGCCCAGCCACGCAGAGTGGAGATGCTGGCTCGATCATGTCGGGGCACGCCAAATCGATGCGGGACGTGGACTTGTATTCGATACCCTCGAATTGACGCTCGCGGCATCGGTGGAAGGACACGGAATTGCAATCGGCGACCCACGAATGGCAAGAGACCGACTCCGTGCCGGATCTCTGGTGACACCGTTTGAGGGTGTGGTTCAAGACGGCCTTTCCTACTTCCTCGTATATCCGCCCCAACGTGCGACACAACCGAAAATTCGAGCCCTCGCTGACATCTTGCTACAACTTGCGCGAGAAGACTGATTGATAGGCGAGAGTCCGATACCTGGTGGAGCCGGCCGACTGGCCGCTCGAACGGATAGCCGAACGATCGGGATTCGGAAGCGTGGACGCGATACAGCGTGCGTTTGCAAGATGCGTCGAAGCATCGCCGCGAGACTATCGTCCGCGGTTCGGGCTACAGTGCCGGGCAAACCCGAAGACATAGCGTTTCAGGCAACGCAACGCGCATGGCGCCAGCGGAATCATGCAAAATGCTCGGCATCTGACTGGTGGAGATTTGTTCGTGGGGATCAACTTCGATTTAACCGACTTGCAGGCATTTCGCGCCGTAGTGGAAACGG
Organism: Burkholderia pyrrocinia; assembly: GCF_001028665.1. NCBI lineage: Bacteria > Pseudomonadati > Pseudomonadota > Betaproteobacteria > Burkholderiales > Burkholderiaceae > Burkholderia > Burkholderia pyrrocinia. The sequence continues at coordinate 3,155,055 of NZ_CP011503.1, read as the reverse complement.
GAAGCTTCCGAAAGGCCGCCGATGCAGTCAACATTTCCCAGCCGGCCTTGAGTCGCCGGATCGACAAACTCGAGGAAGCGCTCGGCGTGCGGCTCTTCGAGCGCACCACGCGCAGCGTTGCGCTCACCACCGTCGGTCGCGTGTTCGCCCAAAGTGCCGAGCAACTGCTGGACGATCTCGATGCCGCCCTGCTCGGCATTCGCGACGTGTCATCGAGCCGCCTGGGCCATGTGACGATCGCATGCGTGCCGTCGGTCGCCTACTATTTCCTGCCCGCCATCATCGCGCGCTATCATCAGCGCTTTCCGCGCATCAGGGTGAAACTGCTCGATGCAAGCGCCAACGAGGTGCTCGGGGCCGTCATCAGCGGCGAGGCGGATTTCGGTGTGAGTTTCATCGGCAGCCAGGAGGCGGAGATCGAGTTCAAGGTGTTGCTCCAGGAACGGTTCGTTGCCGCCTGTCGCCGCGACCACCCGCTCGCACGCAAGAAGCGCGTGACCTGGAACGAACTTTACGAGCACGATTATGTGTCGGTCGACAAGACTTCCGGCAACCGTCTGCTGCTCGACCAGGCGCTGACCGCCGTCGCGCCGCGTGCGCCGAGCGTCTGCGAGACACGCCATGTGACGACCCTGCTCGGATTGATTGAAGCGGGGCTCGGCGTCGCCGCAGTACCCTCGATGGCGATGCCCGGGCACGACCACCCTATTCTCACGAGCGTGCCGCTCGTCGAACCGGCCGTCAAACGACGCGTGGGCATCGTCAAGCGCCGCGGACGACCGCTCACACCGGCCGCGGAGGCATTTCATCGGATGGTCGTCGAGGCAAAGCGTGGCGGTATCGCAAGCAGTGGCGCATCGGCGTAACGACGACAGAGAGATACGAAGGAAGACCGGACAGTGAGGTTGGCCAGGCTGCTTGGATCGCTTTACGTGCAGGTTCTGCTCGCGATGATGCTCGGCATGGGCATCGGTCACGTATGGCCGGCGGCGGGCGCGATGCTCAAGCCCCTCAGCGATGCGTTCGTCGGCCTGGTGAAGATGACCATCGCCCCGATCGTCTTTTGCACGATCGTCTCGGGCATCACGTCGCTGGTGGACGGGAAGGCCATCGGCCGCACGATCGTGCGGGCGCTGGCGCTCTTCTATCTGTTGACCGCTGCTGCGCTCGCGCTCGGGCTCGTCACCGCATACGTGCTGCAACCGGGCGCCGGCATGCACATCGATGTCCACCACCTGGATGCGAGCATCCTCGCTCCGTATGCGAAGCATGCGGAGCCACGCGACCTTGTGGCGTTCGGACTCGGCATGATTCCGGACACGATGCTCGGCGCGTTCGCCAAAGGCGAAGTGTTGCCGGTGCTGTTGCTGTCGCTGTTGTTCGGTTTCTCGCTGAATGCACACCCGCGGGCCGGCCGGCCCGTTCTTGCGCTGATCGACGGTGTCGCCCAGGTCGTCTTTCGCGTGCTCGCAATGATCATGCGGCTCGCGCCGCTCGGCGCATTCGGCGCGATGGCGTTCACGGTCGGCCGTTTCGGCATCGGTTCGGTCGGCTCGCTGGCGAAGCTGATGGCGTCCTTCTACGTGGCCTGCGTGCTGTTCGTCACGCTGGTGCTCGCACCGCTCGCGCGGCTGCACGGTTTCGCGCTCTGGCGGCTCTTGCGCTACATGCGCGAAGAGTTGCTCATCGTCCTCGCGACGTCGTCCACGGAGCCCGTTCTGCCACGTCTGATCGTCAAGCTGGAGGCACTCGGCTGCGACAAGGGCATCGTGGGGCTCGTGCTGCCGGCGGGCTATTCCTTCAATCTGGACGGTACCGCGATCTACCTGACACTCGCGGCATTGTTCATCGCGCAGGCGTGCGACGTGCCTCTCTCCGCGTCGCAGATCGCGGTGATGCTCGCCATCATGCTGCTCACATCAAAGGGTGCGGCCGGTGTTTCCGGTAGCGGGCTGGTTGCGCTAGTCGCCACGCTCGCCGTCATGCCCGACCTGCCCGTCGCCGGCGTGGCACTGCTGGTCGGCATCGATCGCTTCATGTCCGAGGCACGCGCACTGACAAGCGTGATCAGCAATGCCTGCGCGGTGATCTTCGTTTCGCTGTGGGAAGGTGCGTGCGATCGTGTACGTCTTGCGCAGAGGCTCGCCATGGCCGGCCCGGCATCCCCGAACGGGGCCGATGAAGGCGGTACCGCAGCGAATACGAGCGGCGACGGGAAGACTTTGTGACACAAGCCTTCCCGCGGATCGGACTCAATGCGCAGGGACGCCATCCAGTCCGGTTGATTTCACGTCCGCCTGCACGTCGGGCGACGCCAAATAGTTGAGGAGCTCCTTCGCTTCCTTCGGATGCTGCGCGCCGACGGGGATGCCGGCAGCGAAGCGCGTAACGGACTGCAGCGATTCGGGAATCTTGCCGACGAAGGTCGCACCGTGGACGGGCAGCAGCTCGCTGACCTGCTGGAAGCCGATTTCGTAGTCGCCGTTCGCGACGACAGAAGCCACCGGAATCCGCGGGATCATCTTCGCCTTCGACTTCGTCTGCTCCTCGATGCCGAGCTTCTTGAACAACTCGCGTTCGATATACACGCCGCTCGCGCTGTCCGAGTAGGCGATCGACTTCGCGTGCAGCAGCACCTGCTTGAGACCTTCGGTGGTGCTGATGTCGGGCTTTGCCGCGCCGTCGCGCACGACCATGCCGATGCGCGAGTCGGCCAGCTCGACGCGGGATCCGGGGATGACCTTGCCTTGCTTGATCAGTTCGTCCAGCGCGTAGCCGACCATGATGACGGCGTCGGCGGGCTCGCCGCGCGCGAGCCGGTTCGGAATCGCTTCGGGCGACTGGCCCATCGACGGGCCGAGCGCGGTGTCGAGCGTATTGCCGGTCGTGGACGCGAACCGGGGGCCGAGCAGTTTATAGGCGGCGGTGAAGCCACCCGAGCTCATCACGTGGAGCTCGGCCGCCTGCACGTTGGCCGCAAACGCCGCGGTAGCGACGAGCGCGGTCGCGCAAAATTTCAGGAGCTGATTTCTCATGGTCGTGGTCATGCGAATTCGTGTGTGTTGGTGAAGTTCCGGATGGGCCGGACATCAATGCGCCGGCGTCAACGTCGCCGTGCGGTGGCGATAGAGTGCGAACGTCGCAAGCAGCGCGCACACTGCGGCGAAGCTCATCCAGTAGCCGGGTGCTGCCTTGTCGCCCGTCATGTGAATGAGCCCGGTCGAGATGGCCGGCGTGAAGCCGCCGAACACGGCCGTCGCGAGGCTGTAGGCGAGCGAGAAGCCCGCGACACGCACCTGCACCGGCATCACTTCGGTGAGCGCGACGACCATCGCACCGTTATAGATCCCGTACATGAACGAGAGCCAGAGCAGGACGAGCAGCATGTTGGCGAACGACGGCGCGTGAGCGAGGAACGACAGCGCCGGATAGGCGGTCACGACGGTGAGCATTGTCATGCCGACCAGCAGCGGCCGACGGCCGATCCGGTCGGACAGCGCACCGCCGATCGGCAGCCACACGAAGTTCGACACACCGACGCAAAGCGTCACGAGCAGGCTGTCGGCGGTGCTCAGATGCAGCACCGTCTTGCCGAAGGTCGGCGCATACACCGTGATCAGATAGAAGCTCGTGGTGGTCATCGCGACCAGCATCATGCCGGCGACCACGACGCCCCAGTTCTGAACCAGCGTACCGAACACTTCCTTCATGCCCGGGCGATGCTTGCGCGCCTTGAACTCCTGGGTTTCCTCCAGGTTGCGGCGCAGCATGAAGATGAACGGCACGATCATGCAGCCGACGAAGAACGGCACGCGCCATCCCCAGGTGGCGATGGTCGATGCGCTCAGCCATTGGTTGAGCGCAAAGCCGAGGCCCGCTGCGACGACGATCGCGACCTGCTGGCTGGCGGACTGCCAGCTCGTGAAGAAACCCTTGCGGCCGGGCGTCGCCAATTCGGCGAGATAGACCGACACGCCGCCCAGTTCGGCACCGGCGGAAAAGCCCTGCAGCAGCCGCCCGATCAACACCAGTGCGGGTGCCAGCAGGCCGATCGTCGCGTAGCCCGGCACGAACGCGATCAGGATGGTGCCGCTCGCCATGATGGAAAGCGTGACGATGAGGCCCTTGCGGCGGCCGACGTCGTCGATGTACGCGCCCAGCACGATTGCGCCTAACGGACGCATCAGGAAGCCGGCGCCGAACACGGCGAAGGTCATCATCAACGATGCGAACTCGCTTTGCGCGGGAAAGAAGACGTTGGCGATCTGCGTGGCGTAGAAGCCGAACAGGAAGAAGTCGAACTGCTCGAGAAAATTGCCGGCCGTGACGCGGAAGACCGCGGCGGCCTTCGAACGTTCGGCCGGAAGGCTGGACGAGGGGTGCATCTGGGTGTCTCCTGAAAATCCTGAAATACGCGGAAGCGGCTGGTCGATTGTCGTTTTCCGGAATGTTCGCCCGGCGTCGATCAAACGATAAGTGCGATTTTTGGAAGAATTGATGCACCGCGGTTATCAATCGACGCGGTCTCACCTGTTTCGATCAGCTCCTGTACCGCCGAACGTCGCGCCGCACGGGATCAGGACGGCACGATCCTCGCCCGCACCCCGCCGTTGAACGGCAACCGGATGGTCCGCTCGCGTCGCTCGAAGGTGTTCGAGCGGGGGCGAGCCGCGAATCGGGCACGCGCTGTCGCATCACCGGAACATGGCGCTCTACCGCGCCGAGTTAGGTTTTGAAGCCGCAGACGGAATGGAAGTCGAAGCAGTGAGGTACCGAAAGATCATGAACTCTTTGGCTCAGTTTGATCCCGAGGGCAAGTCACTTGAATACGTCTACGTGAACTGGCTTGCGCCGGAGAGCCCCTCGGATACGGCCATGGCGTTCGATGAGACCTGTCACTGGCATGCGATTCGTCCAACTCGACCGAGGCCCCTCGATAGCGGTTTCCTGATGCCATCGGAAGAGAGTGGGCAACGGACTGGCGTTCACTGGCGACAGGAACGGCCTGCCTGATCGGACTTTGCGCAAGGGTGTGACGCGGAATTGCATCGAGAGTGCGTTAGGCCGCCCTCCGGGCAGCCCCTCGCCGACGAGGTCGCGGTCGGCGACGCGCCAGAAGCCCTCACTTTCGGACGCCGGGGCGAGAAAACACCGGAATGGCCCCCGCTCACGGAGGCACATTTACCGCCGACGCGAATGTTTCGCGAACCCCGCTCTTGAGCCAGAACACCGGTCATCGCATAGACTGCGGCCATGGTGCCTGTGTAGACTGCGCTTCCCGCTCGCGGGATGTGGGACGCGGGAAGGAAGAGAAAAGCCTGCCGCCGGCGCGTCACTTCGGCGCCGACGCGGCGCTGGCCGCGTTACCGGGCCACGCCTTGCCGATCTGGTCGATCAGCGATTTCGCGGTGCCCGTCGCGAGTGCCGCGTCGATGCCCGACGTCTGCCACGAGCCGTCGGCGGCCTTCACGAAGGTCAGGTTCGCACGCGACGGCGAGTAATCGGCATTGCGCCACGTGACGACGACGTCGCACGAGTACGTGCGATCGCCGAGCTTCTTGCAGTCGCCGTCGGGTTTCGCCGACACGACATCGGCCGACACGGGCAGCGGCTGGCCGAACAGCGCGTTCAGGCCGCCGTGGTTTTCCGCTTCGAGTGCGCGGCGCACCGCGGCGTCGACGTCGTTCGATCCGGGACCGTCGTGGAGCAGGTTGCAGGCGGCCAGCAGCGTCGAGGCACAGCCGAGTGTCAGCAGCGTTTGAAACTTCATGGATATCCGTTGTCGGGTGAACATGTCGGGTGGCGCGCGGCGACGTGCAGGAACGCGTTCGCCGGGCCGGTATGCCGCGTAGTCTGCAACGTCCGCGTGTCGTTCGCGGTATCCATTTGTAACCAATTGCACGGACGCGCGGCGGCACGGCGCGCCCGTGTGACGCCCCCGCCTACTGCCGCTCCTGCTTCACGCGGCTGACGAGCTGCGTCGGGCTCACGAACTGCAGCGCGATCACGACCCATACGAGCGTGATGGCCATGTAGATCATCGCCATCGCGTCGATCGACTGCGGCGCGCGCACGCCGGTCGAGAACACCGCGTAATACAGCGCGACGACCAGCGTCTGCGTGCTCGGGCCCGCGGTAAAGAACGTCAGCTCGAACATCCCGATCGTGCGCACCAGCACGAGCAGCCCGGCCGCGAGCATGCCGGGCACGAGCAGCGGCAGCAGCACGTAGCGGAAATAACGCCACGTGTTCGCGCCGAAGATGCGCGCGGCGGCTTCGAGATTCGGGTCGATCTGCTCGATGAACGGCGTCATCACGAGGATCACGAACGGCAGCGCCGGCACCAGGTTCGCGAGGATCACGCCCGGCAGCGTGCCCGCGAGCCCGACCTTGTACATCACGGTCGCCATCGGGATCCCGTACGTGACGGGCGGCACCATCAGCGGCAGCAGGAACACCAGCAACGCGAAGCGCTTGCCGCGAAACTGCACGCGCGCGAGCGCATAGGCGGCCGGCACGCCCAGCGCGATCGACAGCAGCACGACCGCGCCGACGACCTCGACGGTCACCCACAGCACGCTCGCGAGCTGGAAGTCCTCCCACGCCTTCGCATACCAGCGCAGCGTGAAACCCTGCGGCAGCGGCGTGCCGAACCAGCGTGTCGCGATCGAGTTCACTGCGACGGTCGCGATCAGCAGCATCACGTTCAGCAGGAAGAACGCCATCAGCCCCCAGACGAGCGCCTTCCACGCACGGCCGGCGAGGTTGCTTCTCATCTTTTGCGGTTGCCTCGCATTGACGGGCCGTGCATCGGGCGCGCCCTGCTTCGGCGGCCAGGCCGGCGCGGCATGATTGTCGGTCGCCATCAGCCCTTGCCCCCCGTCACCGGCCCCGTGTAGAAGAAACGGCGCGCGCCGAGCATCGACGCGACCACCAGCAACTGCACGAAGCCCATCACGATCGCGATCGCCGACGCGAGCGAATAGTCGTAGCTCTCGAACGCGGCCTCGGCCGCCGCGATCGAGATCACGCGGGTCGGCCCGGCCGGCGCGCCGAGCAGCACGGCCGACGGGAACACCGAGAACGCCTGCACGAACGACAGGCACGCGGCCATCGTGAGCCCCGGCACGAGCAGCGGCAGGTAGATCTGCCGGAACTGCTGCCACGGGTTCGCGCCGAGCGTCGCCGCCGCGCGCGCGAGCGTCGGGTCGATGCCGCTGATGTACGACAGCATCAGCAGGAACGCGAACGGAAAGCCCGACACGATCAGCGACAGCAGCACGCCCCAGTAGTTGTGCGTGAGGCGCACTTCGTCCGTGTACAGGTGCAGCCCCTGCAGCGCCTGCGGGAACCAGCCGTTCGGCCCGAAGTACGTGAGCATCCCGTCGGCGACGAGCACCGTGCCGAGCGTGACGGGAATCACGAGCAGCGTCGTGACGAACTTCTGGTACGGCGAATTGCGGCGCAGCGCGAACGCGACGGGCACCGAGACGCCGACGTTGATCAGCGTCGCCGGCACCGCGAGCTTCAGCGTGACGAGCACGGTCGGCCACATCGCGGTATCGGTGAAGAACTGCACGTAGTTCGCGAGCGCGCCGCCGCCGTTCATCGGCTGGAACGACAGCACGAGGCCGTACGCGAACGGATAGATGAACAGCGCGACGATGAACGCGAGCGCGGGCGTGACGAGCCAGGCCTTCGCGTCGCGCGGCGTGCCGGCCGCGAGCGTGCTCATGCGGCCTCCCGGCGCGACGGCGCGGCGCTCGGGCCGCTCATGCCGGCACTCCCGGATACACGAGCGTGCGCGACGGCGCGACGCGCAGCCGCAACCGTTCGCCTTCCGCGAATTCGCCGGCCACGCGCGCCCAGATCGGGCCGAACGGCGCGACCGCGCGGATCAGCGAATCGCGGCCGCCGTACTCGACCGTTTCGACCGTCGCGTCGAACGTGTTGTCGCCGGCGTCGTCCGCGCGCTCGATGTCGTCGGGACGCAGCGCGACCACGACGTCCTTCGCGTCGAAGCCGTCCATCGGCACGCCCGCGACGCGCACGCCGCCAGCGGTGACGTTCACGTAATCGCCGGCCATCCCATCGAGCGTGAACGGCAGCACGTTGCGATAGCCCATGAAGCGCGCGACATGCAGGTTGTGCGGGCGCGTGTAGACGTCCTTCGGCGATGCGACCTGCTGCACGACGCCCTCCTTCATCACGACGATGCGATCGGCCATCGACAGCGCCTCGTCCTGGTCGTGCGTCACGTAGATCGTCGCGCGTTCGAGCTGCGTGTGGATGCGGCGGATCTCGGCGCGCATCTCGATGCGCAGCTTCGTGTCGAGGTTCGACAGCGGCTCGTCCATCAGCACGAGCGGCGGCTCGATGACGATCGCGCGCGCGATCGCGACGCGCTGCTGCTGCCCGCCCGACAGCTGCCCGGGCAGCTTGCCCTCATGGCCGACGAGCTGCACGAGTTCGAGCGCCTGCTGCGCGAGGCGCCGCGTTTCCTGCTTCGGCACGCCGCGCATCTTGAGCCCGAAGCCGACGTTCTCGAGCACCGACATGTGCGGAAACAGCGCGTAGTTCTGGAACACCATCCCGAAGCCGCGGCGCTCGGGCGGGAGCACGTCGATGCGCGTGTCGTCGAGCCAGATGCCGCCGCTCGTGAGCGGCTGCAGCCCCGCGATGCAGTTCAGCGCGGTCGACTTGCCGCAGCCCGACGGGCCGAGCAGCGCGATGAACTCGCCGCGCCGGATCTCGAGGTCGAGCCCGTCCAGCGCGGCGACCTGTGCGCCTTCCGCATTGGTGAAGCTGCGGCACACGCCGTCGAGCCGCAGCCGTTCGAAACTGTGCTTCATTACGCGAACTCCATGGACGCGGGCGCCGCGGCGCCCGCCGGTTCAAGCGTCACTTCGACTTCTGCGAACCGATCTCGCGATCCCACTTCTGGAACGCGGCGACCATCGCCTGCGCGTTGAGCGGCTGCACGTGCGGACGATCCGCGAGCAGCTTCGCGTACTCGGGGCGGCCGAACTTGCGGATCACCTCCTGGCTGTGCGCGGGCGCCATCTCGAGCGTCACGCCCTTCACCGCCGGGCCCGGATAGAAATAGCCGTCGTCGTAGGTCATCGCCTGCTGCGCCGGTTCGAGCAGGAAGTTCATCAGCTTGAACAGCACGTCGAGCTTTTCCTTCGGCACGCCCTTCGGGATCACCATGTAGTGCGCGTCGTTGACCCACGTCATGTTGTCGAACGCCTGGACCCTGAACTCGGCCGGCACGATGCCGAGCGCGCGCGGGTTGAGGTCCCAGCCCGTGACGGTCACGGTCATGTCGCGCGTGCCCTCGCCGAGCTCCTTCATCACGGCCGACGTGCCGCCCGGGTAGTACGGCACGCAGTCGTTCAACGCCTTCAGGAACGCCCAGGTCTTGTCCCAGCCGTTGATCGGGTCCTGCGGATTCTTGTCGCCGAGCACGTACGGCAGCCCCATCAGGAACGTGCGGCCGGGGCCCGAGTTCGCCGGGCGCGCGTAGATCAGCTTGTTCGGGTGCGCCTTGCACCACGCGAGCAACTGGTCGGGCGTCTTCGGCGGGTCGCTGACCTTCGCCGGGTTGTATTCGAGCAGCGGGCCGGCCGGCATGTAGGTGACTGCGAGGCCGAAGCCCTGCGCGAGATCCTGCATCTTGCGCGGGCCGGGCGCGTACCGGTCCAGCACGCCGGGGAACGCGGCCGCGTTGTCGGGCAGGAGTTTCTGCCACAGGTTCTGTTCGATGCCCGCGGCCAGCGCGTCGGTGCCCGTCAGCACGAGGTCGATGTCCGAGCGCCCGGCCGCCTGCATCGCCTTGATCTTGCCCGGCAACTGCGGCGCGGGCGCATTCGTGAACGTGACGTTCGATACGAGGTTCGGGTTCTTGTCCTTGAACGCTTCGATGGCCTTCTGCGTGAGCTGCAGGTTGCCCGCGACGTCGACGATGTTCAGCGACACGGGCGCGGCAACGGCCGTCGCGGCCCCTGCCGCCGTCAGCGTGAAGCCCAGCGCGACGGCAATCCGGCGGGCACGGCGCGCGATCGTGGTTGTGTTCATGTCTCCTCACTTCGGTCGGTGGATGGGACCTTTCTTTTCAGGAAATCATGACGGCGTTATACGATGTCGGTCAACAAAAAACCACGGCGCGCGGGGCGGGACTTTCCCTGACAAAAACCCTTCTGCAGTAGCGTGATTCGAAAGGCTGAACGGATATAGGGTGCGTTGCAGCGGGTTGGGTGGAGCGTGTTAAGACATCGTATGTCGACGCGAGAGCCGAATCAGGCTGGCGTGTCGGGAACGCCCGGCCGGCGTGTTTCGCGAGAGAGATGTAACGCCGATCTGATACCCGGAAGACGTATCGAGTCCGTACGGGTTATCGGCGCGAGGTCATCAGAACGATGCCGCAGCGAATGGTTGCGTGAGGCATGGTTTCAACGGGACAGGGACAATTCCCAGACTGCACTGAAATACTCGGCCAGTTCCTCGCTCGTGACGCTGCCGTCGGCGACATCGACCATGAGGTCTTCGAGATCGGCAAGGCGTGGAATCGAGATGCCTTGCCGCTCCATATACGTCAAGGCGCAAGTGAGGCCGGTACGCTTGTTTGCATCATTGAACACATGGCCGCGCGCGATTGCGACGGCATAGGTCGCGGCGATACCGAACACGTCGTCGAGACCCGCGTAATGAACGTGATTTTCGACGCGATGCGGGGCGGCCTCGACACCGCCTCGGCCGGCATGAGCGAAACCGCTTAGGCCGCCGAGGTCTCGGATGATCTCGTCGTGAATCGTGATGACGTAATCCAGATCCAGCAAATCAGCGATCCTTCAGCGCGATCAGCACGTCTCGGTGTTCGGTAATGACCTTTCGTGCTGCGCGCAGCACGTCGCCTTTCTCGGTTTCGGTCGAAACCTTGACCTCCGTCGTGGGGCGAATGATCGTGCGAGGTTTCAGCTCGACTCCGTACAGCGTTTTCCTTTTGGGAGCCATGACAGATTTCCGATAAAAAGATAATAGTAATCAGCCACTTATCCGCGGCCACGCGACTAATAATCATAGCATCCAACGAGCCGCCTCAGGATGTCGGCACAGGCAAACGATGCCGACGTGTCAATCCGTCACTTCAGAGCGCTTTCGCCGAGCGCCACGACTTCGCCGATCCACCGTTCCGCGTCATGCCACTCGCCATACCCGGACGCCGGGTTCAGGTGCCCGACCTCGCCAAGATCGACGAGTTTGCTGCCCCACCCCGTCGCGAACGCCTCGACGCGTTCGAAGCGCGCGAGCGGATCGTTGCGGCTCGCGACGACGAGGCTCGGGAACGGCAGCCGCGCGGTCGGCACGGGCGTCCAGCCGTGCGCATCGATCGCATCAGGTGTTGGATAGCCGGCGGGCATCGGCATATCGAGATCGGCCGGCGCCGCAAGCAGCGCACCGTGGATCGCGCGCGTGGCCTGCCGCGCCCAGTGCACGGTGATCATTACGCCCGCGCTGTGCGCGACGAGGATCACGGGGCCGTCGATCTCGGCCAGCGCCGCGTCGAGCGCCGCGACGCGCGCGGCACGGCTCAGTTTGTCGGCTTCCAGCGGGGCGACGGAGCGTGCGTTCGGCAGGCGCCGTTCGAGGTGCGTCTGCCAGTGCTCTTCGACGTGATCGCGCAAGCCGGGCACGATCAGGATGGTGGGCGCGGTCGCCAGGGTCATGCAGCCTCCGGAAGGGTTCAGGAAAGGTGTGTCGCGCGCCGTTCGCGTTCGGCGCGCGCGAGATCGGCCGCGTAGCTCGCGCGTCCGATCGCGAACAGCACGGCGGCCGCGAGCGGCACGACGGGAATCCATTGCAGTGCGCCGACGAGCCCGGCGCGATCGGCCACCCACCCCGTCAGCAGCGGGCCCGGCGCCATGCCGAGCAGGTTGTTGGCGAGCGTGAGCGTCGCGAATGCCGATGCGTGGATGGCAGCCGGCGTCAGGTTCGCGACCATCGCGCCCGATGCGCCGGACGCGCCCGCGCCGACCAGCATGCCCGCGCAGATCAGCGCGAGCTGCAGCGGCCCGGGCGGCAGCCGGAACGCGACCGCGAGGCAGACGCCCGTGATCAGGCAATACGCGATCGCGGTCAGCCATTTGCGCGAACCGTCGGCGCGGCCGACGCGGTCGGTGACGATGCCGCAGCCGACCATCCCGACGCCCGCGAGCAGCACGAAGCCGGCCGCGAGCACCGCGGCACGGTCGGGCGCCATCGCGTAGTAGCGGTTCAGGTAGCTCGGCAGCCACGCGAACAGCGCGCCTGGCACGAACAGGTGCAGCCCGCTGCCGAGATACGCGCAGATCACTGAACGCGACGCGAACAGCCCCGACATCAGCGCGCGCACGCTGCCGCGCAGGTCGCGCGGTGCGTCGGCATCGCGCCGGCACGGCTCGACGCGGCACGCGGCGAGCCGCCGTTCGGTCACCGCGCAGCGATACGCGACGAGCAGCACGATGCCGAGCGCGGCCATTACGCCGAACGACCAGCGCCAGCCGAGATGCGCGCCGACCAGCCCGCCGAGCGCCATCCCGAACACGGAGCCGAATGCGCCGCCGGCCATGAACGCACCGGTCAGCGTCGCACGCAGGCGGGCCGGAAAGATGCTGAGGATCAGCGCGACGCCGACGCTGCCGTACGCGGCTTCGCCGAGCCCGACGAGGCCGCGCGCCACCAGCATTTCGGCGTAGTTGGTCGACAGCGCGCAGCCGAGCGTCGCGACGCTCCATAACGCGGCCATCAGCACGATGCTGCGCACGCGCCCGAAGCGGTCGGCGAGCACCGACAGCGGAAACGTCAGCAGGCCGACCAGCAGCGCGACGACGCCGGACAGCGAGCCGAGCTGCGTGTCCGACAGCCTCCACGCGTGCTTGAGCAGCGGAAACACGGCATTGAGCACCTGCCGCGACATGTAGTCCGACAGCAGCAGGCCGACGGTCAGCCCGAACACGAGCCACGCATACGCAGGCGCGCGCCGCTCGGTGGCCGCCAGATTCTGTAGCGACGGCTCGACATGATGAATCAACATGCGTGTCTCCTCCGGCACCGGTGCGGCAACGCGCCGGCGCGGCTTGCGCGGCCCCGCTCCGTTCGGCGGAGCTTGCCTCGCGCGCTGCGCGAGGGTGGGTGCCGCACCACATCGATCGGCGGGCGGCGTTCGCGGGCCGCCCGGATGCGCGGCGCGTCAGGCCGCGCGCAGCGGCACGCTCACCTGGCCCGGCCGGCGGTTCGGCGCCATCCCGAGCTGCGCGAGCGTTTCGTCGACGCCGTCGTACTGCACGCCGATCCGGTAGATCGCCTTCGCTTCCTTGCCGGTCGCGATGTCGCGGCCGAGTTCGCGCGCGATGCGCGCGCACTGCTCGACCTGCTGCACCGACGTCATCCGGTTGCCCTTCTGGTCGATGATCGTGTCCTCGATCCCGCAGCGCGGATGCAGGCCCAGCGCCATCGCGACCGTGTTGATCGGCAGCACGTTCTTCATCAGCGATTCGAGCGTGATGCACGCACCGTCCGGGCAACGCCGCACGAATTCCATGAAGTTGTACGGATTCGGGCCGTCGAAGCCGCCGCCGATGCCGACCCACGTGACGTTCAGCGGGCCGCGATAGACGCCGCGGCGGATGATCCGTTCGAGCGTTTCGAGCGCGTGCATGCCGGTGAGCTGGAAATGCGGCTGGATGCCGGCCGCCTGCAGGCGGCGCAGGTGTTCGTCGACCCAGCCGGGGCCGGCCGGCACGGTCATCTCGCGGTACGCGTCCCAGTACGCGGTTTCGTTCAGCGACGTGCCGGCGATGTCCTGGCGGTTCATCAGCTCGGTGATGTTCATCTGCACGGTGTTGATCGCGACCGTCACCTGATCGGGCTTCGGCGTCAGCTCGGCGAGCATGTGGCGCGTATCGTCGGACAGCCATTTCGCTTCCGCGCCGTCGCCTTCCGGCGCGAACGAGATCGAGCCGCCCACCTGCAGGATCATGTCGGGCACGGCGTCGCGCAGCCGGCCGAGCAGCTCGTTGAACTTCGACAGCCGCTTGCTGCCCTTGCCGTCGAGCTCGCGCACATGCAGGTGCAGCACCGTCGCGCCCGCGTTGTAGCAGTCGACGGCCTTCTGCACGTGCTCGTCCATCGTCACCGGAATGTCTTCCGGAAAATCGGCGGGCATCCATTCGGGGCCGTACGGCGCGACCGTGATGACGACCTTGTCCTGGTTTTCCGGGTGCAGCGAATCGTCGAGAAATTGCATGTCGTCCTCCAGTGGGAATCGTTGTATTCGGTTATTTCCGGGCGTACGGGCGTGCGTATCCCGTCGCGCCGGGCGGCGGGCCCGGCGCGTGGTGCGTATTGCGTGTTGTGAATCGGTTACGGTGCGGGCGCGCTCAGAACGGCACGTCGCCGACGATGCCCGCGCGCTCCATCCTGCGCACGCACGGCGGGTAATCCATCACCGCGTAGTGCTGGGTGCTGCGGTTGTCCCAGATCGCGACGCTGTTTTTCTTCCAGCGCCAGCGCACCTGGTATTCGGGGATGTAGGCCTGGCTGATCAGGTACTGCAGCAACTGGCCCGCGCCGGGGTTCGCGTCCTGCCCGAAACGCACGCGCCCGGGCGTGTGGAAGTTCGTGAAATGCGTCGCGAACGCATTCACGTACAGCACCTTCTCGCCGGTTTCGGGATGCGTGCGCACGACCGGATGCTCGGCGTCGGGATACTGCGCCTTCAGCGCGAGGCGCTTGTCGATCGGCATCGCCGCGCCGAAGCTCGCCTCGATGCTGTGGCGCGCGCGCAGCCCGTCGATCTGCTGCTTCACGTGTTCCGGCAGGTTCTCGTATGCGAGCACCATGTTCGCCCACATCGTGTCGCCGCCAACCGGCGGACCCTCGACGCAGCGCAGCACGCAGCCGAACGGCGGCGCCACGCGCCAGCTCGCATCGCTGTGCCACGCATTCTCGTAGCGGTCGTTCGGCTGGTCGGGCGACTTGTAGATCCGCACGAGCCCCGGGTGCTCGGGGTCGCTGCCGGCGACCGGATGATCCTCGAGTTCGCCGAAGCGCCGCGCGAATGCGACGTGCTCGGCGCGCGTGATGTCCTGGTCGCGCAGGAACAGCACGCGATGCCGGAGCAACTGCGCGCGGATCTCGGCGAACAGGCCGTCGTCGTGCACGGCGTCGGCGAGGCTCACGTCCAGCAGTTCCGCGCCGATCGCGCAGGTCAGGGGTTCGACTCGCATGCGCGCCTCCTCAGACGATGAACACCGACGAACCGGTCGTCCTGCGCGATTCGAGATCGCGGTGTGCCTGCGCGGCGTCCTGCAGCGCATAACGCTGGTTGATCTCGATCCGGATGCGGCCGGCGGCGACATGCGCGAACAGTTCGCCGGCCAGGTCGTTCTTCTCGGCAGGGTCGGCGATGTAGTCGGCCAGCGCCGGGCGCGTCAGGTACAACGAGCCCTTCATCGCGAGGCGTTGCGGATCGAACGGCGGGATCGTGCCCGACGCGGTGCCGACGCACACCATCAGCCCGCGCCGCTTCAGCGAATCGAGCGAGCCTTCGAAGGTGTCCTTGCCGACGCTGTCGAAGACGACGTCGACGCCCGCGCCGTCCGTCAGTTCGCGCACGCGTTGCGCGACATCCTCGCGGCTGTAGTCGATCGTATGGTCGCAGCCGTGCGCGCGCGCGATGTCGGCCTTGTGTTCGCTGGATACGGTGCCGATCACCTTGAGCCCGAGCAGCTTCGCCCATTGCGACACGATCAGCCCGACGCCGCCGGCGGCCGCGTGCAGCAGCAGCGTGTCGCCCGGCGCGAATGCATGGATGCGGCGCAGCAGGTAGGCCGACGTCAGCCCGCGCATCGTCATCGCCGCCGCGGTGTCGCACGCGATGCCGTCCGGCAGCCGGATCAGCGGCGCGGCCGGGATCAGCCGTTCGGTGCCGTACGCGCCGAGCGTGTTGATGAAGCCGGTGTAGGTCACGCGATCGCCGGCGGCGACGTTCGTCACGCCGGGGCCGACGGCGTCGACCACGCCGGCCGCCTCGACGCCGATGCCGGACGGCAGCGGAACCGGATACAGGCCGCTGCGGAAATAGGTATCGGCGAAGTTCAGGCCGACCGCCTCGTGCCGCAGGCGCACCTGGCCGGGGCCCGGGTCGCCGACGTCGACTTCCTCCCAGCGCAGCACGTCGGGGCCGCCGGTTTCGTGGAATCGCACTGCATGTGCCATCTTGTTCTCCGTAGGGTGTCAGTCCGATGCGCGTCGCGCATCGTCGGGTTCGTTCGCGCCCGGCGGCGTCGCGGCTGCGCCGCCCGCCGGGGGCTCGTCCAGTTCGGTCCAGTCGGCGTCGCCCAGGTAGCGCCGCGCGGCCGGGAAAATCACGCCTTCCATCCGCCCCATCTGCTCGAACGCGCCGTGTGCATAGCGCGCGAGCGCCGTGTCGAATGCGGCCGACGGCAGCCCGTCCCCGGCGATTCGTGCCAGTACGTCGAGCGCTTGCGCGTCGCGCTGCCGCTGGCGGTCGAGTTCGTCCAGTTCGGCCGTGACGCACTCCGCACGGGCACGCAATGCCGCGAACAGCCGTGCTTCGGCGGCCGTGCCGAACCGCGCGCTCTGCAGCGCGGCGAGCGAGGCCAGCGCACCGCGCGCATCGACCGCTTGCCGCTGCGGCCCGTTCGCGCGTTCGCCGCACGCCGTCAGCGCTTGCAGCAGCATGCCGACGGCGCGATGCGCATCGAGGCAGCGCGCCATCACGCGCGCCTCGGCCGACGAGCGCGGCGACGGGCACACGAGCACCGGCACGCCGCTCGTCGCGAGCAGGTACTGCCGCTGCGCGCAGGTTGCCGCATCGGCATCGTGCGGCAGCGCCGCGACGCCGATCAGGTCGCAGCCGAGCTCGCCGGCCAGCGTGCCGGGCGACGTGTCGCCGGCCGCCGGGTGGCCGGCCCCCGGATGGCCGGCCCCCGCGATCGCATGGGACAAACCCTGCGCCCGCGCGGCGGCTTCCACTTTCGCACCGTGTTCCGGCAGCCGCGCTCCGGACAAACGCGAGTCCGGCTCGGTGCCGGGCAGCACGAACGTGACCCGCGCGCCGACCGCACGGGCCAGTTCGAGCGCATGGCCGATCGCGTCGATGCCGCCGGGCGCGCCGTCGACCGTCACGAGCAGATGGCGGTACATCGTGCCGCTCCGCTTATCCGGCGGTCGGCGCGCTGCGCCGCGCGCCGGTCGATACGATCTTCATGGGTGCCCTCCTCGTGTGTTCGTCATGCATCGGAACCCATGCTATCGGCGCGGCGCCAGCGCGGCCCCACTCGTCGCGGGGGGGATTGACGCGCGAACGCGGTTCGACCGATCCTTCCCCCCACGCCCACCCCGGACGCTGGCCCGCACGGCACCGCCGGATTCCGACTGCTGCCCCGATGGCCCACCCACCCGATCGCGCCGACGCGCCCCCCACCGAACTGGTCCTGAAGACGACCGCGCCGCGCGTGCCGGCGCAGTTGCTCGCCCGCGCGCGGCTGAGCCTCGCCGCGCCGGCCTTCGACGGCCGTCCGGTCACGCTCGTGCAGGCGCCGGCCGGCTACGGCAAGACGTCGCTGCTCGCGCAATGGCGCCGCGAGTATCTCGCGCTCGGCGGTGCGGTCGTGTGGCTGTCGGCCGACGAGCGCGACGACGCGCCGCGGCTGCTGCAGGGGCTCGTGCAGGCGGTGCGCACCGGCTGCGCGCGGCCCGGCTTCGGGCGCCTGATCCCGGGCGGCGCGTCCCGCGCGCTGGACGGCCTGACCGCATGGCTGGCCGAGGTCGCGCAACTGTCGATCGACGCACTGCTGATCGTCGACGACGCGGAGCGGCTGCCGGCCGCCGGCCTCGACGCGCTGACCTATGTGCTGCACAACGCGCCGCAAAACCTGCATGTCGTCGTCGCGGCGCGGCGCGGGCTCGATCAAGCGGCCGGCGACCTGCTCGCCGGCGGGCAATGCACGCTCGCGGGCCCCGACTGGCTGCGCTTCACGCTCGACGAGACGATCGCGCTGGTCGGCGCGCGCTTTGCGCAGCGCGTCGACGCCGACGCGTGCGCGCGGCTGTTCGAACGCGTCGACGGCTGGCCGCTCGGGCTGCAGCTCGCGATGGCCGCGATGGCGCGCTCGGCCGATCCGCGCCAGGCGGTCGACGCGCTCGCCGCGCGCGTGGACGGCACGCGCGACCGGCTCGTCGAGTTGCTGCTCGCGAACCTGTCGGCCGACGACACCGCGTTCCTGACACGGGCGAGCGTCGCCGATCGCCTGCATCCGTCGCTGTGCGCCGCGCTGCTCGACGACGCTGGCGCACCCGACCGGCTCGCGCGGCTCGCACGCGACACGCCGCTGTTCATCGCATCGGACGATTCGGACTGGTGCCGGCTGCATCCGCTCGTGCGCGACACGCTGCGCGACCGCCTGGCCGCGGGCCCGGACGCGGAGCGCAGCATGCTGCACGCGCGCGCGGCGGCCTGGCTCGACGCGCACGGGATGACCGGGGAAGCCGCGCGCCACGCGTATGCGGCCGGCCAGGTCGAGACCGCGTACGCGCTCGCGCAGCGTTGCCTCGAGGATGCGATCAAGCAAGGCCGCATCAACGACGTGCTCGACTGGCTCGCGCTGCTGCCCGACGCGGAACTCGACAAGCGCCCGACGCTGCGGATCGCGGTCGCATGGGCGCTGGCGCTCGGCGAGCGCCATGTCGAGGCGCAGCGCCAGATCGCGGGCATCCTCGCGGATACCGGGACGCCCGCGGCGATGCGCTACGAATGCGCGCTGATTCTCAGCGCGGCCGCGTATTACGCCGATGAAATCGATCGTTTCGTCGAACTGTTCGAACCGTGGGCCGACTTCACGCCGCCGGCGGCGACATGGCTCGCGCAGATGCACGCGAACCGGCTCTCGGCACGTGCGATCATCGTCGGCGAACCGGCGCGGGCGCGCCGCTTCCAGCAAGCCGCGCCGCGCGGCGAGACGGCGGCCGGGTTCGGCTACGTCGCGCGCTGGGGCGAGCTGATCACGGGCCTGAGCTACCTGCGCGAAGGCCAGATCCGGCTCGCGGACGATGCGCTTTCACCGGCGCTGGCGCGCGCGGAAGCCGATCTCGGGCGCCGCCATCCGCTGACCTGCATGCTCGCGGCGATGTGCGCGGCGATCGCGTACGAGGCCGACCGCGTCGACCAGGCCGCCGCGCTGCTCGCGAACCGGCTCGACGTGCTCGAACATGCGGGCACGCCCGACACCGTGCTGCTCGGCTATCGCACCGCCGCGCGCATCGCGCTGCTGCGCGGCGTCGAGCATCGCGCGATCGACCTGCTCGAGGCGCTCGACGCGATGGGCGTCGCGCGCCGGCTGCCGCGCCTGTCGGTCGCGAGTCTCGCCGAGCAGGTGCGGATTCACGCGGCGCGTTATCGCGAGGCGACCTGCCATGCGCTCGTCGAGCGGATCGATGCGATCGCCGCAGCCGAGTTTCCGTCGCACGGGCCGCTGTGGCGGCGGCCCGTCGTGCTGCTGCAGGCGACCGCGCATGCGGGTGCGGCGCTCGCCGCGCGCCGCTGGGACGACGCGAGCGCCGCGCTCGACGAAGCGGCCGTGCTGGCCCGCGAAATGAGCATGGGGCGCGAGCGCATCGAGATCATGGCGCTCAGCGCGTTCGCGCTCGAACAGTCGGGGCACGGCGGCCGCGCGCTGCTCGACGAGGCGATGAACCTCGCGGACATGTTCGGGCTCACGCGCACGCTCGCCGACGCGCATCCGGCCGTCGCCGACTGGGCCCGCCGCGTGGGCGACGAGGCCGCCGCCGGCGACGGCCCCGCGCGGCACGCGCTGCCGCAGCCGCGCATCGTGCCGCCCGCGCCGCGCGGCGCACCCAGCCCGCGCGCGGTGCCGAGCGTCGTGCTGACGCCGAAGGAGCGTGCGATTCTCGAACTGCTCGCGCGCAACCTGTCGAACAAGGAGATCGCGGTCGCGCTCGCCGTCGGCGAGGAAACCGTGAAGTGGCACCTGAAGAACCTGTTCGGCAAGCTCGACGCCAGCTCGCGCAAGCACGCGGTGCGCCGCGCGCTGGTGCTCGGGCTGCTCGAAAGCGCGCCTTGACGCCGACTTGAAACGGCCTGTTCCGCCCGCATGGCGGCGTCGTTCGTCGTTGCAATCGCTGCGGCCATTGCGCGTCCTGTCTCCTTGCACGCGCCCAACGGAAGTTCCCTCGAGGGACGAACTGAAAGGCTCGTTCGCAAGCCCGTTATCAGCGTGAACAAGCCCTGACCCCCTTTCGATTCTCCGCAACCCTGCCCCCCGCGCATGGGGGGGAGCGGCCGCCCGCCGTTGCGTAGTCTTTCCGCACGGCTCGCACCGGCGTCGCATCCCGCGCGTTCCCGCCTGCCCCGATGCTTCCCCGCTTCACCCGGCCGGGCTCGATCCCGTCCGGTCCAATACGACCCTGGAGACTTCATGAAGACGAAACTGGCCGCGCTCGCGGCGCTTGCCGGCTGTTCGGCGCTCGCTCACGCGCAATCCTCCGTCACGCTGTACGGCGTGATCGACACGGGCCTGCTGTACCAGAGCACGTCGGCCGCGTCGTTCAGCCCGACCGCGCCGAATACCGGCAAGGTGTTCCGCATGAAGGACGGCGGCATCTATTCGAGCTTCTGGGGCATCAAGGGCAGCGAGGACATCGGCGGCGGCTACAAGGTCAACTTCAAGCTGCAGGGTTCGTTCGACAGCGGCACGGGCAAGCTGCAACTGAGCGACACGCCGGGCGCCGTCGCGATCTTCAACCAGGTCGCGTCGCTCGGCGTGTCCGGCCCGTTCGGCACGTTCACGGCCGGCCGCCAGATCGTGCCGATGATCTATGCGATGGCCGACACCGACGTGCGCAACGCGCAGTTCTTCGGCAGCGTGCTGACCGCGTGGCTCGGCCTGAACACCGCGGCCGGCTGGCCGGGGACGAGCACCAACGGTTCCATTGGCGCGCTGTACGACAGCAATGCGCTCGTCTACCAGTCGCCGACGTTCGCGGGCGCGTCGATCGCGCTCGAATACGCGCCGGGCGGCGTCGCCGGGCAGTTCCAGGGGGGCACGCGCGAATCGGTCGTGCTCAAGTACTCGAACTACGGGCTGAACGTGTCGGCGCTTTACTACAACGGCCACGACACGAACCCGGCGCCGGGCGTCGCGCCGACCGGCGTCGACAACAACCGCTTCATGTACTTCGGCGCGAAATACACGATCCGCGATTTCTCGGTGTCGGCGTCGTACGGCAACGGCAGGAATCCCGCGCATGCCGACAAGGTGAACCTCGACATGCTGTCGGCCGGCGTCGGCTATCGCTTCACGCCGGCGCTGCAGGTGACTTCCGCCGTGTACTACCTGAAGGACCGCAACCGTTCCGAGAACCGGTCGACGGCGGTCGTGCTCGCGGCCGACTACAGCCTGTCGAAGCGGACGATGGTCTATGCGCAGGTCGGCCACGTGAACAACCGCGGCACGATGGACCAGATGCTCGTGTACGGGCAGCCGGTCGCGCCGGGCGTCGGTACGACGGCCGCGATGGTCGGGCTGCGGCACAACTTCTGACGATGCGTTTGACCTGACGCGGAATCGGCGTCGCGGCGCTCGGGCGCGAATCCGGGCCACCGCCTGCATCGATTCCGGGGATCGGCTAAAGTGGGCGTTTTTCGGCGCGCTCCGGCGCCGTCGCCGCGCCGCGGACGTGCGCGAGCGCGGCGGCACGGCGGAGCGCGGATCACCCACCTCGTCGACGAGCGAACTTCCATGCCCGACCTGTCCGCCTTCCCGATCACGCAAAAGTGGCCGGCCCAGCATCCCGACCGTCTCCAGCTCTACTCGCTGCCGACGCCGAACGGCGTCAAGGTGTCGATCATGCTCGAGGAAACCGGCCTGCCGTACGAGCCGCACCTCGTGCGCTTCGACACGAACGACCAGTTGTCGCCCGCGTTCCTGTCGCTGAACCCGAACAACAAGATCCCGGCGATCATCGACCCGAACGGCCCCGACGGCAAGCCGCTGCCGCTGTTCGAATCGGGCGCGATCCTGATCTATCTCGCGGACAAGACCGGCCAGTTGATCCCGAAGGATCTCGCCGGCCGCTACGAGACGATCCAGTGGGTGATGTTCCAGATGGGCGGCATCGGCCCGATGTTCGGCCAGGTCGGCTTCTTCCACAAGTTCGCCGGCCGCGACTACGAGGACAAGCGTCCGCGCGACCGCTACGTCGACGAGTCGAAGCGCCTGCTCGCCGTGCTCGACGCGCATCTCGCGAACCGCAAGTGGGTAATGGGCGACACGTACACGATCGCCGACATCGCGATCTTCCCGTGGGTGCGCAACCTCGTCGGCTTCTACGAAGCGGGCGATCTGGTCGGCTTCAGCGAATTCCGGCACGTCGCGCGGGCGCTCGACGCGTTCGTGGCACGTCCGGCCGTCGCACGCGGGCTCAATATCCCGGCACGTAGCTGATCGGCGGCGCGGGCGCGCCGTGTGCCGCCCGCGATCCGCGCAGCCCGCCGCCTTGTGCTGCGGGTGCGCGTCCTTCCGTTCGGCGCGTTCGCGCCCGCCGTTTGCTGTTCGCTGTTCGCTGTTCGCCGACGCTACTTTCCGCCCGGCCCTTCCGGTGGTTGCGGCGCTCCGTCGGCCAGCCCCGCCAGCAACTTTCCCAGCAATTGCGACAACTGCGCCTGTTCCGCGTCCGACAGCGCGGCCAGCAGCGCGCGCTGGTTGTCGATGTGCGCGACGACCGCTTCGTCGATCAGCGCGCGGCCGGTTTCCGTCAGCGCGACGAGCGTGCCGCGCCCGTCGGCCGGGTTCGGCCGGCGCTCGACCCAGCCCGCCTTCTGCAGCCGGTCGATGCGCGCGGTCATCCCGCCCGACGACATCATCAGTGCGTCGTACAGCGCCGTCGGCGTCAGCGCGAACGGCGCACCGCCGCGCCGCAGCGTCGCGAGCACGTCGAATTCGCCCGGCTGCATCCCGTAGCGCGCAAACAGCGGATTGAGACGGTCGCGCGCGATCACGAGCGCGGCTTCCTGCAGCCGCCCCATCACGACCATCGACGACGCGTCGAGATCCGGACGCTCGGCGCGCCATTGCGCGAGCGCATGCGCAGCTCGATCCATTAACCCTCCTCGGCTCACCAGTTATCTTGACGTCGAGATAAATCGGCGTTTATCTTGATGTCGAGATACTTTACATGAAAACGCACGGCACCCGGACGGATGCCGTGCACCGATACCGAGGGCCTGTCGATGAATCGCTTCACTTCCCCTGGATGGCGGCTTGCCGCCATCGTGCTGGTCGGGCTGAACCTGCGGCCGGCGCTCGCCGCGGTCGGCCCGCTGCTCGACATGATCCAGCGCTCGACCGGCATCGGCGACGGCGCGGCCAGCCTGCTGACGACGATCCCGATCCTGCTGATGGGGCTCGGTGCGCTGAGTGCGCGGCGCCTGCAGCGCGTGACGGGCATCGCGGGCGGCGTATGGCTCGGCGTCGCGCTGATCGGGCTGGCGTGCGTGTCGCGCATCGGCGCGCAGCACGCGTGGCTGCTGCTCGCGAGCGCCTGCTGCGCGGGCGTCGGGATCGCGATGGTGCAGGCGCTGCTGCCCGGTTTCGTGAAGGCGCATTTCGCGACACGCGTCGGCGGCGCGATGGGCGTCTATTCGACGTCGATCATGGGTGGTGCGGTGCTCGCGAGCGTCGTCGCGCCGTTCGCCGCGGCGCGCTGGGGCTGGCTCGCCGCGCTCGCGGGCTGGGCGCTGCCGGCCGCGGTGGCGGCGCTCGCGTGGCCGCTGGCCAGCCGCGGCGGCGATGCGCTCGCCGCCGGGCCGGCTTCGGCATCGACCGCGCAGCCGTCGCGCTCGCCGCGCGCATGGCGGCTCGCGCTGTTCTTCGGGATCGCGACGGGCGCGTACACGCTCGTGCTCGCGTGGCTGCCGCCGTACTACATGCGGCTCGGCTGGTCGCCGACGGCGGCCGGCAGCCTGCTCGGCGGCGTGACGCTCGCGGAAGTCGTCGCGGGGCTGACGATCTCGGCGACGATCGACCGCCTGCCCGATCGCCGGCCCGCGCTGCATGCGGCGATCGCGTCGCTGTTCGTCGGCTTGCTGGTGATGCTGGCCGCGCCCGAAACGCTCGCGCTGCCGGCCGCGCTGCTGCTCGGCGCGGGGATCGGCGCGCTGTTCCCGCTGTCGCTGATCGTCACGGTCGACCATGCGGCGACGCCGGCGGATGCCGCATCGCTGACGGGGTTCGTGCAGGGGGTCGGCTACCTGATCGCCGGGTTGTTCCCGTTCGCGGCCGGCGTCGTGCGCCAGCATCTCGCGGACCTGACGCCCGCGTGGGTGGTCATGGCGTGCCTGTGCGTCGTGCTGTTCGCGCTGGCGGCGGGCTTTGCGCCGCGGTTCGCGCGGCAGGTTGCGAGTGCTTAGGCGGACGGCCGAACGTCAGCCGCCCGTTTCCCGCTCCGACGGCAACCGTCGACAGGCATGTTCGGACGGACCTCGCCGCAAATCGCACGCGTCTTCGTTGCACAGCCGGCACACCCGGATCGCGGGCTGCACGTCGTCGGCCAGTGCGCCGATCAGTCGCTCGCAGATCGGCATGAGGCATGGGTTGCGAACACTGTTCGACCGCCACCGGGCACGTGATGTCCGCGATCGCCGATCCGCGCGCGACGAGCACCTCCGCGAACGGCGCGCCGAACTCCGGCCAACGCACGCGTGATCAGCCCGCGCTCGCGTACAGCGTCGAATCCGCGAATCCTTCGGCGTCGAGCACGCGCCCGATCAGGATCAGCGCGGTGCGCTCGATCTGCGTGCCCTGCACCTTGCCGACGATGTCGGCGAGCGTGCCGGTCACGCGCTCCTCGTCGGGCCAGCTCGCGCGATAGATCACCGCGACCGGGCAATCGGCGCCGTAATGCGGCAGCACTTCGTCGACGATGCGCGCGAGATGGCGCACGCCGAGATGGATCGCTAGCGTCGCGCGGTGCGCGGCGAGCGAGCCGAGCGCTTCGCCTTCCGGCATCGTCGTCTTGCCCGCGAAGCGCGTGAGGATCACCGTCTGCGCGACGCCGGGCAGCGTCAGCTCGACGCCGAGCGTTGCCGCGCACGCGGCCGTGGCCGTCACGCCCGGCACGATTTCGTACGGAATCCCGAGCGTCTTCAGTCGGCGGATCTGCTCGCCGATCGCGCCGTACAGCGACGGATCGCCCGAATGCACGCGCGCGACGTCCTGCCCCTTCGCATGCGCGGCGGCGAACAGCGCGACGATCGCGTCGAGGTCGAGCTCGGCCGTATTGACGACCTGGTCCGCGCGATGGCCGTCGAGCACGGCCGCCGGCACCAGCGAGCCCGCATACAGGATCACCGGGCAGGTGCGCACGAGGCGCTGGCCCTTCACCGTGATCAGCTCCGGGTCGCCGGGGCCCGCGCCGATGAAATACACCGTCATCGAAAAATCTCCGTTTATTCGTTGGATGATCGGCCGCGCGGCGTCACGCGCGCGCGGCCGGATCGAGTGCGTCGAGCAGCGCGGCGGCCGAGTCGAACGCGCGGTCGGCGTCGGGCAGCGGCGGCCGGCGCAGCATCACGACCGGCAGCCGGCGTTCGCGCGCGACGTCGAGCTTGGCCTCGGTGGCCGCACCGCCGCTGTTCTTGCTGACGACGACATCGATCCCCATCAGCGCGAACAGCGCGCGCTCGCCGTCGAGCGTGAACGGCCCGCGCGCGGCGACGATCTGCGCATGCGCGTTGCCAGGATGCGCGTCGAGGCAGCGCACGAGCCAGAACTGGTGCGGCGGGATCGCGTCGAGATGCGCGAGCGGCTCGCGGCCGAGCGTGAACAGCGGCCGCTTGAACGGCGCGAGCGCGGCCTCGATGCCGGCCCAGTCGTCGACCATCCGCCAGTCGTCGCCGGATTGCGGCATCCACGGCGCGCGGCGCAGCGCCCACAGCGGCACGCCCGCGTCGCGCGTCGCGGCAGCGGCATTCGCGCTGATTTGTGCGGCATACGGATGTGTCGCGTCGATCACGAGGCCGATGCCGGCGCTGCGCAGATACGCGGCCAATCCCGCGGCGCCGCCGAAACCGCCGACGCGCACGTCGCAGCGCAGGTCGTCGGGCACCTTGCCGAGGCCGGCCAGGCTGTACACGTGGTGCGGGCCGAGTGCGCGCGCGATTTTCAGCGCGTCGCCGGTGCCGCCGAGCAGCAGGATGCGCGTGCTCATCGCGCTTGCCCGACGAAGCGGCCCTGCCGGTCGATCGCGAACATCTCGACGGCGACCGATGGCGGCACGATATCGCGCGCGACGCGCAGCGCCTGGGCGCAGACGAGATCGCCGAGTGGCACGCCGGCGGCCAGCGCGAGCTTCAGCGCTTCCTGGCTCGTGTTCGCGGCGCGCATCGCCGCCTGCAGCGCATCGCTCGCGCCGGCCTCGGCCGCCCACTGCGCGAGCAGCGGCAGGTCGATGCTCGAATGGCGGCTGTGCAGGTCGAGGTGGCCGGCCGCGAGTTTGCTGAGCTTGCCGAAGCCGCCGCACATCGACAGCCGCGCGATCGGTGCGCGCCGCAGGTGCTTGAGCACCGCGCCCGCGAAATCGCCCATCTCGACCAGCGCCATGTCGGGCAGGTGGTAGTGCGCGCGCATCGCGTCCTCGCTCGTATTGCCCGTGCACGCAGCGATATGCTCGATGCCGTTCGCGCGCGCGACGTCGATGCCCTGGTGGATCGACGCGATATAGGCCGAGCACGAGAACGGCCGCACGATGCCGGTCGTCCCGAGAATCGACAGCCCGCCGACGATGCCCAGGCGCGGGTTCATCGTCTTCAGCGCGAGCGCTTCGCCGCCTTCGACGCCGATCGTCACGTCGAAGCCGCCCAAGTAGCCATGCTCGGCTGCCAGCGCGTCGAGGTGGGTCGTCATCATCTGGCGCGGCACCGGGTTGATCGCCGGTTCGCCGACCGCCAGCGTCAGCCCCGCACGCGTGACCGTGCCGACGCCCGGCCCCGCGTGAAAACGCACGCCGGGTGCCGCCGCGAGCGCGACGCGCGCGAAGATCAGCGCGCCGTGCGTGACGTCCGGATCGTCGCCGGCATCCTTGATCGTGCCGGCTTCGGCGCCGTCGGCCGTGGTCCGGCAGAACTCGAGCCGCATCATCACGCGCTGCCCCTTCGGCAATACGATCTCGACCGCATCGTCCGCGTGGCCCGCGAGCAGCAGGCGCGCGGCTGCGAGCGATGTCGCGGTCGCGCAGCTGCCGGTCGTATAACCGAAGCGCAGCGGAGCGTGCTGTTCGGGGGTTTCGTCGCGCATCACGCGTCCGTTGCGTTCGTCAGGTTCGACGGTCCGGCCGTGGCGGCCGCGTCGGGCTTGCGAACATCGTACAGCGTGACCGGCAACGGCTGCCGCCACGTGTCGAAGCGGCCGAGCGGCTCCGCATGCGCGAGCGACACGCGCGTGAGCGTGCCACCGTGCGCGTCGCGCCATGCGGCGAGCGCCATCTCGCCCTGCAGCGTGACCGCGTTCGCGACCAGCCGCCCGCCGGGCTTCAGCGACGACCAGCATGCGTCGAGCACGCCGGGCGCCGTCGCACCGCCGCCGATGAAGATCGCGTCCGGCGCGGCGAGCCCGGCGAGCGCATCGGGCGCGCGGCCTGCGACGAGTTGCAGGCCCGGCACGCCGAGCGCGTCGCGGTTGTGTTCGATGAAACGCTGCCGCTCCGCATGCGCTTCGATCGCGATCGCCTGGCATGACGGATGCGCGCGCATCCATTCGATGCCGATCGAGCCGCTGCCGGCGCCGACGTCCCACAGCAGCTCGCCGGGCGCGGGCGCGAGGCGTCCGAGCGTCATTGCGCGCAGGTCGCGTTTGGTGAGCTGGCCGTCATGGCGGTACGCATCGTCGGGCAGGCCGGGCGTGAGCGCGCGGCGCGGTGCATCCGGGCCGGCCTGGCAGTCGAGCGCGACGAGATTGAGCGCGGCCGTTTCGTCGACGTTCCAGTCTTGCGCGAGGCCGTCGAGACGCCGCTCGAGCGGGCCGCCCAGATGTTCGAATACGCTGATGCGCGTCGGCCCGAAGCCGCGTGCGGCGAGTTCGGCCGCGACGGCGCCCGGCGTGCGGCCGTCGGCGCTCAGCACGAACAGGCGCCGGCCCGGCAGCAGGTGACGCGCGAGCGTCGCGAGCGGACGGCCGACGAGCGATACCGCGCCGACGTCCTGCAGCGCCCAGCCGAGGCGCGCGGCCGCGAGCGACAGCGACGACGGCGCGGGCAGCACGCGCCATTCGTCGGGGGAAAGCTCGCGCGCGAGCGTGGCGCCGACGCCGAACAGCATCGGGTCGCCGCTCGCGAGCACGCAGACGGGCGACGGGCGGCGGGCGAGCACGCCCGCGATGTCGAACGGCGACGGCCACGTTTCGCGCGCAGCCGGCAGCCGCGCGGGCAGCATGTCGAGATGCCGCTTCGCGCCGACGACGAGCGTCGCGTCGAGCAGCACGCGCCGCGCGCTGCGGCCGAGCCCCGCGTAACCGTCGTCGCCGATACCCACTACCGTCAGCCACGCCGTCATGCACCCTTCCCCATCGTTCGATTCCATCGTGTCGCCGCGCAGCCGTAAAAGGGCCGGCGCAGCCGTCCGCATTGCGAAAGACGGCATGGTACCGTGTTCCATCCCGCGTTTCATCTGCCGGCCCGCCGGCGCCGGGCCGTCGTCCGTTTCGCCCGTCGCGAACGGCTTTCCGGTCGCGAACCGCGGTCGAAATCGGGTATCCTACGGCCGTTCGTTCGCCGGTGCCCCTCGGGGCCGAAGAGGGAACACAGGGCGCGCCGCGCGCCGCTGTGGCTGCCCCCGCAACTGTAGACAGCGAGCCGATCTCCCCCCTCACGCCACTGGTTCGCCCGGGAAGGCCGGGAGTCGGCGCCGACCTGTCAGCCAGGAGACCTGCCGGCCAGAAAGTGCGTGCGTGCCAGTCGGCGTCGGGCGGGGTGTACCGATGCGTTGGCCGCGGCGCGACACTGTCCCGGTACCCCGTTGAGTCCCGCCCCCGATTCGATTCCTGCGTCGCCTGTCGTGCGCCCTTCGGCCTGCCCGGGGCTCATGCGCGTCGTTGCGGCCGCCGACGGCGGGCTGTGCCGGATCAAGCTGCCGGGCGGCCGGCTCGATGCCGCGCAGGCCCGCGCGATCGCCGCCGCCGCGCGTGCATACGGCTCCGGCGCGATCGACGCGACCAATCGTGCGAATCTCCAGCTACGCGGCATTCGCGACGGCGCGGCCGACGCGCTGACGCGCGCGTTGCTCGACGCGGGGCTCGGCCCGCGCGCCGATGCCACCGCGAACTCGACCGCGGATTCAACCGCCGATGCGGCCGCACTCGCCGCGAGCGACGACGTCCGCAACGTGATGCTCAGCCCGCTCGCCGGACACGATCCCGCGGCGCTCATCGACAGCCGCGCGCTCGCCGTTCCGCTGCTCGACATGCTGGCAAGCGAGCCGCGCCGCGGCGAGCTGTCGCCGAAATTTTCGATCCAGCTCGACGGCGGCGAATCGGTCGCGGCGCTCGATCATCCGCACGACATCTGGCTCGCCGCATGGCGCCGCGACGACGGCGCGGTGCGCATCGCGGCCGGGCTGGCCGGTTGCCCGCCGATTGCATTCGACGATACGCCTGCCGCGGTCGATGTGTCGCCCGACCAGAGCGTCGCGCTCGTCCGCGCACTGCTGCTCGCGTTCCTCGATCTCGCGCCGGCCGACGTCACGCGGATGCGTGCACTGCTCGCGACGTGCGGCGAACGCGCGTTACTGGATCGCGCACAGCACTACCTGCCCTTCCCGCTCACTGCCGATCCCGCGCTCGCCGGCTGGCGGCGCATGCATTCCGATTCCGCACTGCGTTTCGGCGCGCGTCCGTCGCTCGACGCAGCGCGTTGCAGCATCGGTGCGCAATTCGCGCTCGGGCGGCTCGACGCGACGCAACTGGAACGGCTCGCCGCATTGGCCGAAGCCGATGGCGACGGCACGTTGTCGATGACGCCGTGGCAAGGCATGTTCATCCACGGCGTGTCGCACGCACGCGCACCCGCCATGCTCGATGCGCTCGCATCGCTCGGCCTCGTGTGCACATCGTCGGACCCGCTTGCGACGCTCGTCGCGTGCACCGGTAGCGCGGGCTGCGCGAAAGCGCACGCCGACACGAAACACGACGCACTCGCGCTCGCTGCGCGCATCGGCCGTCCGGTCGACGTGCACCTGACCGGCTGCGAGCGCCACTGCGCGCTGCCGCATCCCGCGACGCACACGCTCGTCGCGGTTGCGCCCGCGCACTACGACCTTTACCGGCGCGACGCCGCCGCGGGCCTCGGCGCCCCGCTCGCGCGCCATCTGACGATTGACCAGGCCGCGGCCCGCCTCACGGGCGCACGGCATAGCCAGGACACCACCACCGATGCTTGACTACATTCGCGACGGGCAGGAAATCTACCGCCAGTCGTTCGCGACGATCCGCGCCGAGGCCGACCTGTCGCAGGTCCCGCCCGATCTCGAGAAACTCGCGGTGCGCGTGATCCACGCGTGCGGGATGGTCGATGTCGTCTACGACCTGCGCTTCTCGGCCGGCGCCGGCACCGCGGGCCGCACGGCGCTCGCGGCCGGCGCGCCGATCCTGTGCGATGCGAAGATGGTTGCCGAAGGCATCACGCGCGCACGGCTGCCGGCCGGCAATCCCGTGATCTGCACGCTCGGCGAACCGGAGGTGCCCGATCTCGCGCGGCATCTCGGCAACACGCGCTCGGCCGCCGCGCTCGAACTGTGGCGCCCGCATCTCGCGGGCAGCGTCGTCGTGATCGGCAATGCGCCGACCGCGCTGTTCCACCTGCTCGACATGATCGACGCCGGCGCGCCGCGCCCCGCGCTGATCCTCGGATTCCCGGTCGGCTTCATCGGCGCGGCCGAATCGAAGGCGATGCTCGACGCCGACAGCCGCGGCGTGCCGTACGTCGCGCTGCTCGGCCGGCGCGGCGGCAGCGCGATGGCGGCCGCCGCGGTCAACGCGCTCGCGACGGAGGCGGAATGACGACCGCGCGCGGACGCCTGTTCGGGGTCGGCGTCGGCCCCGGCGACCCTGAACTGATGACGATCAAGGCGCTGCGCGTGCTGCAGGCGGCGCCCGTGGTCGCGTATTTCGTCGCGAAGGGCAAGAAAGGCAATGCGTATGGCATCGTCGAAGCGCACCTGCTCGATACGCAGACGCAACTGCCGCTCGTCTATCCGGTGACGACCGAAGCGCTGCCGCCGCCGCTTTGCTACGAGACGGTGATCGCCGACTTCTACGATACGGCCGCCGAAATCGTCGCGGCGCACCTCGACGCGGGCCGCGACGTCGCGGTGATCTGTGAGGGCGACCCGTTCTTCTACGGCTCGTACATGTACCTGCACGACCGCCTCGCGCCGCGCTACGACACCGAGGTCATCCCGGGCGTGTGCTCGATGCTCGGCGGCACGGCCGTGCTCGGCCAGCCGCTCGTCTATCGCAACCAGAGCCTGTCGGTGCTGTCGGGCGTGCTGCCCGAGCATGAGTTGCGCGCGCGGCTCGCGCAGGCCGACGCGGCCGTCGTGATGAAGCTCGGCCGCAATTTCGACAAGGTGCGGCGCGTGCTCGACGAACTCGGGCTCGCGAAACGCGCGCTGTACGTCGAGCGCGCGACGATGGCGAGCCAGCGCATCGTGCCGCTCGACGAAGTCGACCCGATGGCGTCGCCGTATTTCTCGCTGCTCGTCGTGCCGGGGGAAAAATGGCAAGGATGACGACTCCGCCCGCGATCGTGATTCTCGGCGCCGGCGCGCTCGACACCGCGCGGCGCATCCAGGCGCGCTACCCGGGCGCCCGCGTGCACGGGCTCGCGTCCCGCGTCGATGCCGACGAGCCGTTCGACGAACTCGGCGCACACCTGCGCGAACTGTATGCGCGCGGCTTGCCGATCGTCGCGCTGTGCGCGGCCGGCATCGTGATTCGCTGCCTCGCGCCCGCGCTGGCCGACAAGGGCGTCGAGCCGCCGGTGCTCGCGGTCGCGGAGGACGGTTCGGCCGTCGTGCCGCTGCTCGGCGGGCTGACGGGCGTCAACGTGATCGCGCGCGAACTGGCCGATTGGCTCGGCGTCGCGCCGGCGATCACGACGAGCGGCGAACTGCGCTTCGGCGCATGCGTGCTCAATCCGCCCGAAGGTTATGCGCTCGCCGATCTCGCGCAGGGCAAGCGTTTCGTGTCCGACCTGCTCGCGGGCGCGTCGACGCGCATCGACGGCGCGGCGCCGTGGCTCGACGATGTCGCGCTGCCGCGCGACGATGCGGCCGCGCATGCGATCCGCGTGACGCCCGATGCCTGGCGCGGCACGCAAGACGAACTCGTGATCCATCCGCGCAGCGTGGTGGTCGGCGTCGATGCGCAAACCGTGCACGCGGACGAAGCGCTCGCCGCGCGCATCGAAGCCGCGCTCGACGCACAAGGCCTCGCGCGGCTGGCGCTCGCGGCCATCGTCGCGCCGGCATCGGAGATCGGCGAAGCGGCGCTGGAGGAAACGGCGCAAACGCTCGGCGTGCCGCTGCGCTTCGTCGATGTCGATGTCGACCCTCACGCGCAAGCCGATGCGGCCACGCTGCTCGGCCGCGCATTGCGCGTCGCGCACACGTTGCGCGCAGTATCGAACGGCCTTGCGTGCGCAGTCGCGTCGCATCCGGTCGATCCCGCCACGCTCGGCCGTGCGCGCGGCCGCCTGACGGTGCTCGGCCTCGGCCCGGGCGGCGCCGCGTGGCTCACGCCGGCGGCGCGCGCCGCGCTCGCGGATGCGACCGACATCCTCGGCTACACGACCTACGTGAACATGGCCGGCCCGTTCCGCGCGGACCAGCGCGTGCACGGCACCGACAATCGCGAAGAGATGCAGCGCGCGCGCCATGCATTCGAGCTCGCGGCCGAAGGCCGGCGCGTCGCGGTCGTGTCGTCGGGGGACCCCGGCGTGTTCGCGATGGCTGCGGCCGTGCTCGAAGCGCTCGACGAAGCGCGCGATCCGCAATGGGCGAAAGTCGACCTGCGCGTGGAACCCGGCATATCGGCGTCGCTCGCGACGGCCGCGCAAGCCGGCGCGCCGCTCGGCCACGACTTCTGCGCGATCTCGCTGTCGGACAACCTGAAGCCGTGGGACGTGATCGAGACGCGCCTGCGGCATGCGGCACAAGCCGATCTCGTGATGGCGTTCTACAACCCGATCTCGCGTGCGCGGCCATGGCAGCTCGACCGCGCGCTCGATGTCGTGCGCGCGCATCGTGCGGCCGAGACGGTGGTCGTGCTCGGTCGCGACATCGGCCGGCCGGGTGCGACGCTCGCGACGACGACGCTCGGCGCGCTGCGCAGCGACCAGGTCGACATGCGCACGATGGTGATCGTCGGCTCGTCGACCACCCGGCGTTTCGCGATCGACGGCGGACGCGAGTGGGTCTATACGCCGCGCTGGTATCGCTGAACGCGGTCAGCGCGTGAATCCGGCGCCGCGCACGTCGGCATGCCCGGTACCGACTGCGCTGCCGGTTCGCCAGAACCGGTACACGAGCACGCCGACGATCGCTTGAGCAACGACGACGAACGCGACGCAGCCGGCCCACCCCCACCGATGCCAGCCGGGCACTGGCAGGATCGACCCGAGACTGCCGCCGAAGTAATAGCAGGATAGGTAGATGCCGATCGCCGTCGAGCGTGCCGTCGAAGCGGCCTGCGAGATGAACGCGTTGGCCGACGCCTGTTCGATAAACACGGCGGTCGAGCTGAGCGCGAGGCCGGCCAGGATCGCCGGCACGCTGTCGGACAACGTCAGCAATGCACCGCCGATCGCGAATGCCGCAGCCGCGAGCCCCGGTGCGCGCGGGCCGCGATGCCGCGCGACGCGCCCCGCAAGCGGCGTGACGACCACCGCCACCAGGAAGACCGCATAGATCGCGCCGATCCCGACCGTGCCGAAGCCGAACGGCGCGCGGGCAAGCCGCAAGCCGACGAACGTGAATGTCGCGACCTGCGACGCGAGCACGCACGCGCCGATCGCGAACGACGCGAGCAGCGGGCCGCGCGTGACGATGCGCCATGACGGCCCCGCATCCGCGTCGTGGCCGGAACGCCGCGCGATCGCGCCGGCGGCCGGCAGGCTCGCGTAGATCGCGACGCCCGTGACGAGACACAGCGCCGCGACGATATCGAGCGCGTGCCGCCAGCCCCACATCGACGTCAGCAGGTTGGTCGCGAAGCGCCCCGCGAAACCGCCGAGCGTCGTGCCCGCGACGAACAGCGCGCCGATCTCGGCCGACGTGCCGCGATCGAAGCGCTCGCCGATAGTCGCGATCGACAGCGCGAAGATGAACGGCATCAGCAGCCCGGCGGCAAAGCGCGCACCGAGAAACGACGCGAAACTCGCCGCATGTGCGGACCACACGACCGGCAGCGCGACCGCCACCGCCGCGAGCGAAATCGCGACGCGCCGCTCGATGCGCGCAGCCAGCATGCCGACGAACGGCGCGATAATGGCGACGGCCGTCGTGGTCGCGCTCACGCCCTGCCCCGCGCGTTCCGCGCTGACGCCGAAGGTCGCCGCGAGTTCGTGCAGGATGCCCTGCGTCGAATAGAGATTGAGAAACGCGGCGAAGCCGCAAAGAAAGAACGCGATACGCGTGATCCTGTCGTTCATCGGGGCTGCCCTGTCATCGATGCCGACAGTCTGACGAGCGCGCCGCACGCGCGCCAATACCGTTTTCATCGCCATTGATACCGGAACGACAACAATGCTCGACCTGCGCCGCCTTCGTTATTTCGTGGTCGTCGCCGACGAACTGCACTTCGGCCGCGCCGCACTGCGCTTGCGTGTCGCGCAGCCGCCGCTGACGCGCCATATCGCCGCGCTCGAAAGCGAGCTCGGCGTCCGGCTGTTCGAGCGTTCGACTCGCGCGGTGCGGCTGACGCCGGAAGGCACGCTGTTTCTCGAGCATGCGCGCCACGTCGTCAGCGCGGCCGCCGAGGCGGAGACGAGCGCGCGCAAGATCGCGCAAGGCATCGCCGGGCGCATCGTGATTGGTTATGCGAGTTCGATTCCGATGTCCGACACGTTCCCGGACGTCATCCGCGCCGCGAGCCGGACGATGCCCGACGTCGAGCTCGCATTCCGCGAAGCGGCGACCGCCAGCCAGCGCCAGCAGATCGCAGACGGCACGATGGACATCGGCTTCGGCTGGGCGTGGGACGGCGCGCCCGGCGTAGCGGTTGCGTCGCTCGTCGCGTCGCGCGAACCGCTCGTCGCGGCCGTGCCGGCCGGCAATCCGCTCGCGGGCCGCGCGAGCGTCAGCGTGGCGGAACTCGCGGACGAAACCTTCGTGACCTTTCCGACCGGCTACGGTTCGGCATTCACTGCAGCGCTGGACGACCTGTGCACGCAAGCCGGATTCTCACCGCGCATCGGCGCGACCGCTGCGCAGATCACGACGCTCGTGTCGCTGGTGGCCGCCGAACGCGGCATCGCGATCGTGCCGGGTTTCACCGCGACGCTGCAGCGTCCGGGCGTTATCTACGTGCCGCTCGCCGGTGCGCGCGCGGTCGAGCAGATCGTGTCGTGGAGCGAGCCGTTTGCGTCGGCGTGCGTCGAACGCTTCGTCGCGCTCGCGTGCTCGCTTGTGCAGCCTGCATCGACGTAAGCGACATAGGCGACATAAGCGACGCGCATCGGGCTTCGCGCGATCGGCACGATCGATCGGGAAAATCGCCCGCCCGATGCGTTGCGCAACGGTGTCGAATCGGCAAGATCGTTACGTATCGGGAATCAAATAACAAAAAGAACTCCTGACTATTCACTATTCGACGCGAATCCTCCAAGATGGGCACGCCGCCGACCGGGCATGCCCGATCGTCCGCCCGGCGGCGATACGCGGGCCAGCGTATCCCTCTTCCACTTGGAGAACACAATGAACAACAATGTGTTGCCGCGTTTCATCCCGCGCGCGCTTGCCGCGGGCTGTCTGCTCGCCGCCGCGAGCGTGTCCCAGGGCGCCGGCGTCTATGCGCCTTTCGTCGACGTGACGCTCTATCCGACGCCGCTCGTCGACCAGATCGGCGTCCGGCAAGGCATCCAGCAGTTCACGCTCGCGTTCGTGGTCGCGGGCAACGGCTGCGCGCCGTCGTGGGGCGGCGTGCAGCCGATCGGCAACGGTGCGAGCGGCGGCCTGCTGACCGCGCTGTCGACGTCGATCGCGAGCTACCGCGCGAAAGGCGGCGAAGTCGCCGTGTCGTTCGGCGGTGCGAACGGCACGCCGCTGATGCAGGCGTGCTCGACGGTTCCCGCGCTGAAGACCGCGTACCAGACCGTGATCGACACGTACGGCCTCACGCATATCGACTTCGACATCGAAGGCGCGTCGCAGCAGGACACCGCTGCGGTCGCGCGCAACTTCCAGGCCGTCGCGCAACTGCAGTCCGACTATGCGGCGCGGGGCAAGCCGCTGCACGTCACGCTGACGCTGCCGACGATGCCGACCGGGCTCACGCAGGACGGCCTGAACGTCGTCAACGCGGCGATCGCGAACAAGTCGACGTTCGACGCGGTGAACCTGATGACGATGGACTACGGCCCCGCGAACATCGACATGGGCGCGGCCGCGATCAGCGCCGCGCAGGCGCTGTACGCGCAGCTCGATACGGCGTTCAAGTCGGCGGGCCAGCCGAAGACCGGCGCGCAGCTCTGGCAGATGGTGGGGGTGACGCCGATGATCGGCGTGAACGACGTGCAGGGCGAGACCTTCACGCTCGCGAACGCGCAAAGCGTGCTGAACGCGGCGGTCAACAACGGCTACGGGTTCTTCGGCAACTGGTCGGTCGGCCGCGACCAGCCGTGCCCGAACAACGGCGCGTATGCGTCGCCGACCTGCTCGGGCGTCGCGCAGCAGCCGTACGCGTTCGCGGCGATCTTCCGCAAGCTCGACGGCAAGTGGGGCGCGGGCGTCACGCAGGACCCGAACTACGGCGGCGGCTCGGACGGCGGCACGCCGCAGCCGGGCGCGCCCTGGGTGGCCGGCCAGGTCTATACGGCCGGCGAGACGGTCACCTACCAGGGCACGACGTATCAGGCGCAATGGTGGACGCAGGGCGACGTGCCCGGCCAGGCGGCGGTGTGGAAACCGGTCGGCGGCGGCTCGCCCGTGTGGTCGGCCACGACCGCCTACCAGGGCGGCACCTGCGTGATGTACCAGGGTGCGAAGTACTGCGCGAAATGGTGGACCCAGGGCGACAACCCGAGTGCCGGCGGCGTGTGGGTGAAGTCGTGATGGTGCAACGCGCCGGCGCGTGATGCGCGGCGGGCCGTTTCCGGCGCGGCAGGATCGCACGCCGTAACGGCTCGTCATGCTTCGCCATGCAAAACACCCCAAAGGTTGGATCGGTGCCCAGCTTTTGGGGTGCAGTTCGGACTGCCGGCCCGCTGCCGGCCGTCGCGTGCCGCTGCCCTACCCGCGCGCGTGCTCGGCCAGCAGCCGCGCCTTCGCGTCGACGAGCAACGCCGCATGCGTGTCGCGATGCTGGCGGATCCGCTCGGTCGGCCCGACGACCGACAGCCCGTACCAGTCGCCGTCGAGCGTCAGCGCAACCGCGATCGCCGACAGCTCGGGCGCGCTTTCGCCGAAGTTCTCGGCCCAACCGAGTTCGCGAAACCGCGCGGTTTGCGCAACGAGCGCCGGCAGGTCCGCCACCGTCGCGTCGGTGAAACGCTCGAACGGCAACTGCGCGCCGAGCGCCTGCTGCGCATCGCCGGCGAGTTCCGCGAAGATCGCCTTGCCGATCGAGTTCGCGTGCAGCGGCCGCAGTTCGCCCGGCTGGCGCGTATAACGGATCGCCTGCTCCGATTCGACGACGTCGAGGTAGGTCACCGACAAACCCTGGATCTTGCCGAGCACGGCCGTCTCACGGCTCGCGTTGCGCAGCGCGACGAGATGCGGATGCACGATGTCGACGACGGGATCGGTCGCATCGATCGCGGCGGCGACCGTCTGCAGGCGCCGCGTCGGGTAGTAGCCGCCGCGCTTGCGCACTTCGTACAGGTAGCCGCGGCTCACGAGCGTGCGCGCCATCGCGAGGCAGCTCGACGCCGGCACATTGAGCAGGCGCGCGAGTTCGGTGAGCGGCAGCGGCCGCCGTTCGGCGGCGAACAGCTCGAACAGGTCGAGCGTGCGGGCAACGAGTTTGACGTCCATGACGAGCGCTTGATTCGGGTCGGGAAACCGCGCGCCGGGCGGGCCGCCGCGCGTCAGTAAGACTTCGGCAGCCCGAGCACCTTCTCCGCGATGTAGCACAGGATCAGTTGCGGGCTCACGGGCGCGAGCCTCGGAATCATACACTCGCGCAGGTAGCGCTCGACATGGTATTCCTTCGCGTACCCCATCCCGCCGTGCGTCGCGATCGCCGTCTGGCATGCGTGGAACGCGGCTTCCGCGCCGAGGTATTTCGCCGCGTTCGCCTCCGCGCCGCACGACTGCCCTGCGTCGTAACGCGTCGCGGCCTTCATCACCATCAGCCACGCGGCCTCGAGCTGCATCCACGCCAGCGCGAGCGGATGCTGGATCGACTGGTTCTGCCCGATCGGCCGGCCGAACACGACGCGCTCGCACGCATACTGCGTCGCGCGGCGCAGCGCGGCCTGCCCGAGCCCGATCGCCTCCGCGGCGATCAGGATCCGTTCGGGATTCAGCCCGTGCAGCAGATAGCGGAAGCCGTCGCCTTCGTTGCCGATCAGGTCGTCGCGCGACACGCGCAGGTTGTCGATGAACAGCATGTTCGAATCGACGGCCTTGCGGCCCATCTTCTCGATCTCGCGCACCTCGACGCGCGAACGGTCGAGATCGGTATAGAACAGGCTCAGCCCGTCGGTCGGCTTCGCGACCTGGTCGAGCGGCGTCGTGCGCGCGATGATCAGCATCTTGTTCGCGACCTGTGCGGTCGAGATCCAGATCTTGCGCCCGCTCAGCACGTAGTGATCGCCGTCGCGGTGCGCCTGCGTGGTCAGGTGCGCGGTGTCGAGGCCCGCGTCGGGTTCCGTTACCGCGAAGCAAGCCTTGTCGCGCCCGGCGATCAGCGGCGGCAGGAAGCGCGCCTTCTGCGTGTCGTTGCCGAACACCTGCACCGGGTTCAGCCCGAAGATGTTCATGTGAACGGCCGATGCGCCGGACAGGCCGGCGCCCGACGCGCTGATCGTGCGCATCATCAGCGCGGCCTCGGTCATCCCGAGCCCGGCGCCGCCATGGGCCGGGTCCATCGCGATGCCGAGCCAGCCGGCCTCGGCGAGCGCCGCGTGGAAATCGGCCGGAAACCCGCCCGCGCGATCGCGTTCGAGCCAGTAGTCGTCGCCGAAGCGTTCGCAGATTTTCTCGATCGCGCTTTCGATCGCGCGCTGGTCGTCGGTCAGGTCGAACTGCATGGACTGCTCTCCCGAAAAAGGTGAACGGCCGCGCCGTTCTCAAGAAAACGCAGAGCCGCCCCGAGGATTCCGCCCCGAAGGAAATCCCCTCGGGGGGCCGGGCGCGACGCGACGGGTCTGGCGGCACTCATAACGGAAACACGCCCGTCGCGACCGCGGCGAAGACCATCAGCACGGTGGCGGCGAACAGGAACGGAATCGTGAATTTCTGGTGCTCGGCGAGCTCGACGCCGGTCAGGCCGACGATCAGGAACGTCGCGGGCGTGAGCGGGCTCACCGGAAAGCCCGTCGTCATCTGGCCGAGCAGCGCGGCCTGCGCCATCTGGATCGGCGGCACGCCGA
The DNA here is from genome assembly GCF_001028665.1 of Burkholderia pyrrocinia. Classification (NCBI taxonomy): domain Bacteria; kingdom Pseudomonadati; phylum Pseudomonadota; class Betaproteobacteria; order Burkholderiales; family Burkholderiaceae; genus Burkholderia; species Burkholderia pyrrocinia. The sequence goes on along the minus strand of NZ_CP011503.1, from coordinate 3,115,173 downwards.
GCAGCTTGCCGCTCTCCGCGAGCACCGGCAGCACGCCGAAGTAGAACGAATCGGGGTCGAACAGCAGGCTGAGCGGCATCGACAGCAGCCCGAGCACGAACGGCATGTGGCGCGCATGCTCGACCGGCACATGGGCGACGACGACTTCCGCCATCGCCTTCAGCATCCCGGTGCCGGACATGATGCCGGTGAATGCGCCGGCCGCGAGCAGCACGCTCGCCATCATCAGCGCGGCCTTCGCATGCGCATCGATCCGCTCGCGCTGGGCCTGCACGTCCGGGTAATTGATCACGAGCGCGGCGACCGTGCCGAGCATGAACATCACCATCGGGTCGACGATGCCCGACACCAGCGTGCCGAGCACGACGAGCGTCAGCGCGAGATTGATGCGGAAGCGGCCCGGCCGGCGCAGCGCGCGTTCGGCGTCGGTCAGCTCGCGCGGCGCGACCGCAAGCGACGCCGCGCCGGCGCGATCGAGCCCGAGCCGTTTCGCCTCGCGCACGCCGAGCACGTACGCGGTGCCGAACACGAACACGAGCCCGACGATCTGCACCGGAATCATCGGCATGAAGATCGCCGAGCCGGGAATGTGCAGTGCCGCCGACGCGCGCAGCATCGGCCCGACCCACGGCAGGAAGTTGACGCCGGCCGCCATCGACGCCACGCACGCGAGGATGCGTCGATCCATCCCGAGCCGCGTATAGAGCGGCATCATCGCGGGCAGCGTGACGAGAAACGTGACGGCGCCCGAGCCGTCGAGATGGATCAGCAGCGCGAGCAGCGCCGAGCCCATCACGATGCGCGGCGGATGGCAGCCGATCACGCGCAGCACGCCCGCAATGATCGGGTCGAGCATTCCCGCGTCGGTGAGGATTCCGAAAAATAGAATCGCAAAAACGAACATCCCGGCGATCGGGCCGATGTTCTGTACGCCGTGCACGATGAACTTGCCGGTCGTCAGCCCGAAACCGGCCGCGAGCGACGCGGCCACCGGCACGACGATCAGCGCCACGAGCGGCGACAGCCGCTTCGTGATGATCAGGCCGAACAGCGCGACGATGGCGATCGCGCCGATCCATGCGAGCATGATGCGTCTCCTCTTCAGCCGGTGCGCCCGTGCGCGGGCCGGCGTGGTGTTCGAATGTCGTGTGCGCCCCGCGCGGCCGTGTGTCGCCGTCGGGCGCACGGCACGGGGGTGCCGGCCGCGATGCCGGTCAGTCCCGGCGGGTGTCGTGATCGTTATCGGCGTCGGCAAAAACCTGCGCCGCATGTTCGTTCAGCGCGGGCGGCGGCAGCCGGTACGTGGCCGGCGTGCGGCCGAGCTTGATCGGCGACGCGATGCCGCGATGCCGGCCCAGCTCGACCTTCATCCCTCGATGCGCGACATGCGGATGGTCGAGCGCCGCGTCGAGCCCGAGCACGGGCGCGCACGGCACGCCGCGGCGCATCAGTTGCTCGGTGAGCGCCGCGCCGTCGTGTCCGGCCAGCGCCGTTTCGAGCAGCACGCGCAGTGCGGCGCGGTTCGCGCTGCGCGCACGGTTGTCCGCGAAACGCGGATCGCCAGGCCAGTCGCGCGTGCCGAGCACGTCGCACAGCGCCGCGAACTGCCCGTTGTTGCCGACCGCGAGAAAGATGTCGACGGTGGCCGTCGGAAAGCTGTCGTACGGCGTGATGTTCGGATGCGCGTTGCCGGTGCGAACGGGCGCGTTGCCCGAATGGAAGTAGTTCGGCGTATGCGGATGCAGGATCGACAGCGCGCAGTCGAACAGCGTCGACTCGACGAACTGGCCGCGGCTGCTCGCATCGCGCTCGCGCAGCGCCATCAGCACGCCGAGTGCCGCGTTCAGCCCGGTGACGAGATCGACGATCGGCACACCGACGCGCAGCGGCGCGCCGCCGGCTTCGCCATTGACGCTCATCAGCCCCGCGAGCGCCTGCACGGCCGCGTCGTAGCCGGGCAGCCCGCCGAGCGGGCCGTCCGCGCCGAAGCCCGACACGCGGCAATAGACGAGGCGCGGAAACCGCGCATGCAGCGCGTCGAAACCGAGCCCCCAGCGCTCCATCGTGCCGATCTTGAAGTTTTCGACGACTGCATCGGCATGTTCGAGCAGGCCGAGCAGCCGCTCGCGGTCGTCCGGTTGCGACAGGTCGAGCGCGACGCCGAGCTTGTTGCGGTTCACACCGAGGAAGTACGACGCGGTGTCGCCGTCGAACGGCGGGCCCCATGTGCGCGTCTCGTCGCCGGACGGCGGTTCGACCTTGATCACTTCCGCGCCGTGGTCGGCGAGGATCTGCGTCGCGTACGGGCCGCCCAGCACCCGCGACAGATCGACGATGCGCAATCCCGCCAGCGCGCCCTGCTGCTCCCGTTCCGCCATGCGTCTCGCTCCTGGTTCCGGTTGATCGGACTGCCGGTTCCGGCAGGCCGGCGCCTGCGGCGCGACTTTCCGGATTCGATGAATAATTCTTGTGCGTGAATTTATATTCACACTCAGGAATTACGTTGTCAAGCCCGGATGCATCCGGACGAAGCGCGGATAACGCCACCGGACGCAAGTGGGGACGACACCGAACGCGGGCCGGTTGCGGCGTCGCCCCGCCGTTCGTTAAGCTGACGAAAATCGTTCATCTCGAAAAAATCAGGCGGAATATTCATGAAACGGATCTTGCTGGCTGCCTTCATGCTGGCGTCGACGCTGGGCGTCGGACACGCGCAAACCCAGACTTTCCATTTCGGCGAAGGACAGACACAGACGCCGGGCGCCGCGCCGCAGGGCGCCACGCCGGCTGCACGGCCCGCGCCCGCGCCCACGCGCCGGCACGCGACGTCGCCGCATCACCGGCGCGCCGTTTACAAGGGCCGCCGTCCACGCCACGCGAAGCCGACGCGCAGCGGGATCTACACGCACGCGTAACACCGCTCAGGCGGCGCGACGCCATGCACGGAACTGTCACGAACGGCCGGTAAGATCGCTGCGGCAGCTTGCATGCCGTCGCGGCCCGCTGCCGGATCACGCATCGCCTACGCACCATTTCTCCACGATTCAGCACCTGTTTTGCCGAACATGAGTACCGGGCCGGATACCCTCGCCGTCATCAAGGAACGCGCCACGATCGTGTGCCGCCAGCGCAGCAGCGTGCTGCTGGTCGCCCGCACCGCGTCGCGCTGGTCGCTGCCGGGCGGTACGATCCGGCGCGGCGAGACGCCGCTCGAGGCCGCGCAGCGGGAACTCGCGGAGGAGACGCGGCTGGAGGGGCTCGCGCTCGACTACGCGGTGCAGTTCGGCGGATTGACGAAGCTGCATCACGTGTTCGTGGCCGACGTGCCCGCGCACCTGACGCCGCGTGCGAGCAACGAGATCGCCCGCTGCAAGTGGTTCACCGTCGACCGGCTCGACACGCTCCGTGCGAGCGTGCCGACGCGCAAGATCATCGAGTTGCTGCGCCTCGACTGCTTTTCGGCGATTGCGGACGGCCCGCTGCGCTGACGCCGATGTCGGCTGCGCCGGTCACGCGCGCAGGAACGGGCCGGCCTTGCGTTCGAGCAGCACGACGAGTTCGGGCTGCATGAACGCGTAACGGTCGGGGATATCGAGGCAGACGATCTTCTTGTGCTTTAGCTGCGCGCCGAATTGCGCCGACAGCCTCGCCTTGTGCGCGCGCTCCATCACGAAGACGATTTCGGCCCAATCGAGCTGCTCGGCGCACAGTCGCGTATCCGCGTCGGGCGCGAGGCCCGCTGAGTCGGTTTCGACGCCCGGCCACGCGGCGAATACCGCTTCGGCCGTCGGGCTGCGCAGCCGGTTGCGGCTGCAGATGAACAGTGCCCGCGTCATGCCGCTTCGCGGCCAGTCGGCCCGCTCACCACTCACCCTTGCGGAATCGTGCCGGGCCGCACGTACGCGAGCATGTGCGGCACGTAGTCGGCCTTGCCGAGTTCGACGCCGTGATGGCGCAGGATCGCGTACGCGGCGATCGCGTGGAAGTAGAACTGCGGCAGCGCCCAGTCGCGCGCGTATTGTTCGCCTGTCATGTCGAACGCGATTACGTTCGGGAATTCGAGCGCGATCGGCCCCGCGGCGCCGCCATCGAGCGCATCCGGTGCGAGTTCACCGAGAAACGCGAGCGTGCTCGCGATGATCGCCTGCGCATCGCTCAGCGAGCCGGGCTGCGCATCCGCATTCCATCCGGCTTCGCGCAATGCCAGCAGCGCAGCCGGCAGCGGCTCGCCGCGCAGCCGGTAGACCGGCTCCATCGCCTGGAAACACGAGAAGCGTACCTGTGCGGCGAGCGGATACATGTCGGCCGCCAGCTTTAGCGTCATCGCCGCATCGGGCTCGTCGCCCGCGGCCTGCCGGTGCGCGACAGCCTTGTCGAGCCACGCGGACTGCGCACGCAGCATCTGGGTAAACGTCGGAACGAGAAGTTGAGTCGGTGACACGCGTGCGCTCCTGTGTAGTGGTTCGCGCCACGATATCAGCGTCGGCAAAAAACTGCATTCAGACCAGGGTGGCGCGCACGATCCGATGCGGATCCGGCGCATGGCCGCATGGCGCGTGCGAGCGTTTCCGTATGCGGAACGGTCGATTGCGCGTGGCCGCCGAAACACGGCCTTACGGCTTGCCGTGTCGCGCCAGGAACCGGTCGAGCTGCGACGCAAACGTCTTGCCGTCGCGCGCGCTGAACGGCGCCGGCCCGCCCGTGTCGATGCCGGCGCTGCGCAACTGATCCATCATCGCGCGCGTCGACAGGCGTTCCTCGATGTTCTCGCGGCTGAACCAGTTGCCGCGCGGGTCGAGCGCGTGCGCGCCCTTGTCGAGGACGGCGGCGGCCAGCGGGATGTCGGCGGTGATCACGAGGTCGCCGGCCTCGGCCAGCTCGACGATGCGCGCGTCAGCGACGTCGAAGCCGGCCGGCACCTGCACCGCCTTGATGAACGGCGACGGCGGCGTGCGCAAAAACTGGTTCGCGACCAGCGTCACGCAGATTTCGGCACGACGCGCGGCGCGAAACAGCATGTCCTTGATGACGGCGGGACACGCGTCGGCATCGACCAGTACTTGCATGGCGGGTTTTCCAATGGGGAGAAGCAGAAGCGGCGATCATATCGCACCGCCGGCCGCGGCCTTGCGCCGGCACTCGGCCCGATCAGCCTGCGAGGTCCGTGCAAAGCGCGTCGGCCATCACCCACTGCGCGCCCCACGCAGCGGCAAGCCGTGCGCCCTGCCCGATCCGCACGGCCGCGTCGTCGAAGTCGACGAACACGACGTGATCGGCCGCCGCGGGTTTCACCGGCATTTCGCGCGTGCGCCCGTCGGACAGCACCCACAGCCAGCGCTGCTTGTCGGGCGTGCGCCGCGCATCGCGCGCGAGCAGGTTCGCGGCAGCCGCGATGCCGTCGGCAAGCGGCGTGCCGCCGCCGCCGTCGACCGGTTCGAGCCAGCGCGCGTTCCACCAGCGCGGCACGGCCGGGCCGAAGCGCCGCGCGGCACCGTTGCCGCCGAAGCAGATCAGCGCGGTTTCGGCGCGGTCGCGCGCCGCGCGATCGAAATACGCGACGATCAGCCCCTTCGCCAGCGCGAGCCGGTCGTGCGACAGCATCGACGCCGAACAGTCGAGCACGAAGCAATGCAGCACATGTGGCGTGCCGACCCGTTTCCGGAAGCGCAGATGGCCGTGGTGCAGCGAATCGCCGCGTTTCGCGGCGAGCGTCGCCGGCCACGCAACGGCCGTACCGGCACGTGCCGTGCCCGGCACGCGCGCGGCTGCGCCTGATTGCCATCGAGGACCGCGAACGGCGTTCGCGGCGGCGCCTGCTCGATGGCTCAGCGTTTTTTTAGCGGCAGCGGCACCACGCTTTTCACGTCGCGCAGCCCGGCGGGTTCGGCCGGCAGGTAGCCCCAGTCGCCCTGCGATGCCGTGGTGTCGTTCCTTGTCGCTCCCGGTTGGTCACCGGGCTGCTGGCGCGCATCCGGCGGCGAGCGATCGTTGCGATCGTCACGTTCGCGGTCCGACTGCGACGCTCCCGACGATGGCGGCGTACCCGCATGGCGCCGATGCCGCAGCACCGCTTCGGCCACGCGTTTCACGTGCGACACCGTCACCGCATCGGCCCGTTCCAGCGCGGCGAGCGCGCGCGCGGCGCGCAGCATCACGAGATCGGCGCGCAACCCGTCGACTGCCGCATCGATGCACAGCGCGCTGACGCGCGCATGAACCGCATCGTCGAAATCGAGCATCGCCAACCGCGCTCGCGCCGCATGAATCCGGTCGCCGAGTTCGCGCTGCGCGGATGCATGACGTGCGCGGAACGCATCGGGATCGAGATCGAATGCAAGCCGCGCCTTCACGATCCGCTCGCGCTGCGCGGCATCGAAGCAGTTCTCGAGCTCGACCATCAACCCGAAACGGTCGAGCAACTGCGGCCGCAGCTCGCCTTCCTCGGGATTCATCGTGCCGACCAGCACGAAGCAGGCATCGTGCGCGTGCGATACGCCATCGCGCTCGACGATGTTCACGCCGCTCGCGGCGACGTCGAGCAGCGTATCGACGAGCCCGTCGGCGAGCAGGTTCACTTCGTCGACATACAGCACGCCGAGATGCGCGCGAGCCAGCAGGCCCGGCCGGAAGCGTACGCCGTTCTCGGCCAGCGCATGCGCGAGATCGAGCGTGCCCGTCACCTGTTCGTCGCTCGCCGACAGCGGCAGCGTGACGAACTGCCCTTCGGGCAGCAGCTCCGCGAGGCCGCGCGCGGCGGTCGATTTCGCGGTGCCGCGCGGCCCGCTCACCAGCACGCCGCCGAGCGACGGATCGATCGCGGCGAGCAGCAGCGCCTGCTGCAACGCATCCTGCGCGACGAGCGCCGCAAACGGAAAGACCGCGCGGGCGCGGTGCATCGTCGGATCGGTCATCGCCGTCCCCCTTCCTGGAGTTGTTCGCTCGCGAGCCAGACCGCTTCGATCCGTTCGCGATAGTCGCCCGGCTGCTGCCACAGGCCGCGCTGCATCGCCTCGACGAAGCGCTCGCAGATGCCGTGCAGCGCCTTCGGGTTGTGGCGTTCGAGGAACGCGCGCGTGTCGTCGTCGAACAGGTAGGCGTCGGCGACGAGCGCGTACTGGTGATCGGACAGCACGCGCGCGGTCGCGTCATAGCCGTACAGGTAGTCGACGGTCGCGGCCATCTCGGCCGCGCCCTTGTAGCCGTGGCGCTTCACGCCGTCGAGCCATTTCGGGTTGACGACGCGCGAGCGGATCACGCGCGCGATCTCCTCGCGCAACGTACGCATCTTCGGCGCGGCCGGGTTCGCATGGTCGCCGTGATAGATGCTCGGCTGCTGCCCGGACAGGTGCCGTACGGCCGCCGTCATCCCGCCCTGGAACTGGTAGTAGTCGTTCGAATCGAGGATGTCGTGCTCGCGGCTGTCCTGGTTCTGCACGACGACGTCGATCGTCGCCAGCCGCTCGCCGAACACGTCGGGTGCGGCATCGCCCGCGCTGTTCTGCGCGTACGCATGGCCGCCCCACTGGCGGTACGCATCGGCGAGATCGGCGTCGCTCTGCCAGCGGCGCTGGTCGATCAGGTCCTGCAAGCCCGCGCCGTAGCTGCCCGGCCGCGCGCCGAACACGCGCCAGCCGGCGCGGCGCCGTGCTTCGTCGGGCGCCACGCCCTGCGCGATCCATTTCGTGCGTTCGCGCTCGATGCGTGCGCGGACCGGGTTCAGTTCCTCCGGTTCGTCGAGTGCGGCGACGGCCTGCACGGCCGCGTCGAACAGGTGCATCAGGTTCGGGAACGCGTCGCGGAAGAAACCCGAGACGCGCAGCGTCACGTCGATGCGCGGCCGGTCGAAGATCTCGATCGGCAGGATCTCGAAGTCGGTCACGCGATGGCTGCCGTGCGCCCATTTCGGTCGCACGCCGAGCAGCGCGAATGCCTGCGCGATGTCGTCGCCGCCCGTGCGCATCGTCGCCGTGCCCCACACGGACAGGCCGATCGCGCGCGGATAGTCGCCGTGATCCTGCAGATGCCGCTCGATCAGTTGCTGCGCGGATTTCAGGCCAAGCGACCACGCGGCCTGCGTCGGCACCGCGCGCGTGTCGACCGAGTAGAAGTTGCGGCCGGTCGGCAGCACGTCGGGGCGGCCGCGCGACGGCGAGCCGCTCGGCCCCGGCGGTACGAAACGGCCGTCGAGACCGCGCAGCAGCTGGCGCATTTCCTCGCAGCCGCATGCGTCGAGCGCGGGCATCAGCGTCGAGCGGACGCGTTCGATCACCGCGAGCGTATGCGGCCATTCGCCGGGCGGCGTCGCGTCGGTGCCGGGGTTGCCGCCGACGGCTGCGCACAGCCCGTCGAGCCATTGCTGCGCGAGCCGTTCGAGCCGCTCGCGCGTATCGCCCGCATGACGCCACGGCGACGCGTCGAGCGCCTGCAGGATCGCCGGCCGCGGGCCGGCCCACGGCGCGGCCCAGTCGGCCGACAGCGGATCGAAATCGTCGCCGAGCATCAGGTCGCGCGCCAGCGCGCCGATCAGCCCCGCGCGCGCACCCTTGCCGTCGCCGACCGGAAAGCGCGCGAGCGCGAGCAGCGTGTCGCGCCGCTGACGATCGGCCGGCGACACGCCGAACACATGCAGCCCGTCGCGAATCTGCGCTTCCTTCAATTCGCACAGCCATGCGTCGACGCGCGTCAGCAGCGCATCCTCGTCGCCCGCGTCGCGCGGCGGCGATACGCTCAGTTCGTCGTGCAGCCGGTGTTCGGCGATCGTCGCGAGGATCGTCTTCCTCAGCAGCTTCGCGCGCCGCGCATCGACCATCAGCGCTTCGTAGTATTCGTCGACCTGCCGCTCGAGATCCTGCAGCGGGCCGTAGTTTTCCGCGCGCGTGAGCGGCGGCATCAGGTGATCGACGATCACCGCCTGCGCGCGCCGCTTCGCCTGGCTGCCCTCGCCCGGATCGTTGACGATGAACGGATACAGGTGCGGCAGCGGCCCGAGCGTCAGGTCGGGCCAGCACGCGTCGGACAATGCGACGCTCTTGCCCGGCAGCCATTCGAGGTTGCCGTGCTTGCCGAGATGGATCACCGCGTCGATGCGATACGCATCGCGCAGCCAGAAATAGAACGCGAGATACGCATGCGGCGGCACGAGATCCGCGTCGTGGTAGCTCGCGTAGTCGTTCTCGTCGCGCGAGCGCGACGGCTGGATCCCGACGAACACGTTGCCCGCGCGCCAGCCCGCGATCGTGAAACGCCCGTGGCGCAGCGTCGGGTCGGCTTCGGGCGGGCCCCAGCGTTCGTTCAGCGCATCGCGCACGGCCGCCGGCAGCCGCGCGAAATGCGCGACGTAATCGGCCAGCGCGAAACTCTGGAACGCCGGGCGCAGCGCATGCACGGCCGCGTCGTTGGTCACGCCTTCGGTGAGCCGCGCGATCAGCGCGTCGCCGCCGGGCGGCAGGTCGGCCAGCGCGTAACCCGCGTCGCGCAGCGCCGCGAGCACGCGCAGCGCGGACGCCGGCGTGTCGAGCCCGACGCCGTTGCCGATCCGCCCTTCGCTTTGCGGATAGTTCGCGAGGATCAGCGCGATGCGCTTGCTCGCGTTGTCGAGCGTGCGCAGCCGGCACCAGCCGCGCGCGAGCGCCGCGACGAACGCGATCCGTTCGGCGTCCGGCTGGTAGCGCACGACGTCGACCTCGGTATGCGGGCAGCGATACGCAAGCCCCTTGAAGCTCACCGCGCGCGTGACGATGCGCCCGTCGACCTCGGGCAGCGCGATGTGCATCGCGATGTCGCGCGCATGCAGGCCCTGGTTGTCGGCCACCCACGCGTCGCGATTGCCGCCGGACAGGATCACCTGCAGCACCGGTGCGTCGCCGGCGAGCACGTCCGGCTCGGCGGCATCGATCGCGCCGGCCGCGAACGCGGTCGTGTTCAGCACGAGCGCGACGCCGTGCGTGTCGCAGAGCTGCGTGATGACCTCGCGGCTCACCACGTCCTTCAGCGACGTCACCGCGATCGGCAGCGGATTCAGTCCTTCCTGAACGAGCGCGTCGGCCAGCGCGTCGAACACGGCCGTGTTCGCGGCCTGCCAGTGCGCGCGATAGAACAGGATCGCGACGACCGGCGCGCCCGGCGTCCAGCGCGGCCGCCAGTCGTCGACGCTCGCGCGGTCGCGCGCCGGGTGATACAGCGCGGCGGCCGGCAGCGGGCGCGGCAGCTCGGGTTCGTCGCCGAAGCCGAGCGTATGGAAGGCGATGCTGCGCAGCAGTGCCTCGGCGTTGTGCACGCCGCCTTCGCGCAGGTAGCGCCACCACAGCCGGCACAGCTCGGGCGCGACCGTGCTTTTCGCGACGAGGTTCGGGTCTTCCTGCAGGTCGCCCGAGAACATCGCGAGCTGCTGCCCGCGCTTCGACGCGAGCGACACGGCCTGCTCGATCCCGTACGGCCAGTACGCTTCGCCGCCGAGATGATCGATCACGACCGTCTTCGCGTGGCGCAGCACGTCGTCGACATAGAAATCGACGGACGCCGGCTGCCGCAGGAACGTGACGTTCGCGAGCCGCACGCTCGGGAAGCCGGCCGGCAGTTTCGGCACGACGCTCGCGAGCAGCGACAGCGTCGTGTCGGCCGAACTCAGGATCACGATGTCGGCCGGTTGCTGGTCGATCCGGACGACGCCCTGCGTATCGTCGACGAAGCCGCCCGGCGTGGTGCGCAGCAGATGCATCGTGCGTTACGCCTGTTGCGGCTCGGCCGCGCACGCGGCGTCGAACGCGCGTTGCAGCGCGGCCGCGTCGAGATCCTCGCCGATCAGCACGAAGCGGCTCGCGCGCGTTTCGCCGTCCTGCCAGCGACGGTCGAAGTAGCTGTCGAAGCGGCGGCCGACGCCCTGGATCACGAGCCGCATCGGCGCGCCGGGCAGCGCGGCGAAGCCTTTCGCGCGGTAGATCGTGTGCGCTTCGACGACACGCTGCAGCGCGGCGATCGTCGCTTCGCGCGAGCCCGCGTCGCCCGACACGACCACCGAGTCGAAGTCGTCGTGATGGTGGTCGTGATCGCCGTCGTCGGCCGAGCCGTGATGGTCGTGGCGCAGGTGGATCGTTTCCTCCGACGCCGATTCGAGGCCGAGCAGCATTGCGAGGTCGAGCTCGCCGCGCGTCGCACGCACGATCTTCACCTGCGGCGGGATCTCGTCGCGGATCGCGGTTTCGATCTGCGCGAACTGCGCGTCGCCGACGAGATCGGCCTTGTTCACGATCACGAGATCGGCGGACGACAGTTGGTCGGCGAACAGTTCGTGCAGCGGCGATTCGTGGTCGAGGTTCGGGTCGGCACGGCGCTGCGCGTCGACGGCCTGCGGGTTTTCCGCGAACTGGCCGCTCGCGGCGGCCGGCCCGTCGACGACGGTCACGACCGCGTCGACCGTGAAGCTGTTACGGATCGTCGGCCAGTTGAACGCCTGCACGAGCGGCTTCGGCAGCGCGAGCCCCGATGTCTCGATCAGCACGTGGTCGATGTCCGCACGGCGCTCGACGAGCGCTTCCATCACCGGATAGAACTCTTCCTGCACGGTGCAGCACAGGCAGCCGTTCGCGAGTTCGTAAAGCTGGCCCGCCGCTTCGTCCTGCGCGTCGTCGCAGCCGATGCCGCAGCCCTTGAGGATTTCGCCGTCGATGCCGAGCTCGCCGAATTCGTTGACGATCACCGCGATGCGGCGGCCTTCGGCGTGCTGCAGGATGTGGCGCATCAGCGTCGTCTTGCCGCTGCCGAGAAAGCCCGTGACGATCGTGACGGGCAGCTTGCGTAGGGTCATGGAATATCCAGGTTCGTAAGGGGGAGTCAGGCAGAGATCGTCACGTCGATCTCGTCGTAGCGCTTTAACCGGTAGATCAGGGCCGACACGAGCCAGCATGCGAGGAACAGGCCGATCACGACATAGCCGAGCATGCCGAAGTGCGACGCCACCATCGACGCGAAGTCCCACACCGGGCCCTGCAGCGACAGCTTGTCCGCGAGCAGCGCGAGCACCTCGATGCCGCCGATCAGCGCGGCGACCAGCACCGACACGAAGGTGATCGTCATGTTGTAGTAGATCTTGCGGATCGGCCGCACGTACGCCCAGCGATACGCGCCCATCATCAGGATGCCGTCGGTCGTGTCGACCAGCGTCATGCCGGCGGTGAACAGCATCGGCAGCGCCATCACGGACCAGAACGACAGGCCGCCCTGCACCTGCGCCGCCGAGATGCCGAACAGCGCGATCTCGGTCGCCGTATCGAAGCCGAAGCCGAACAGGAACCCGACCGGATACAGGTGCCAGCTGCGCGACACGAGCCGGAACAACGGACGGAACAGGCGCGCGAGCACGCCGCGCTGGTTCAGCAGCAGGTCGAGATCGGCGTCGACGATCGGCTCGCCGCGCCGCGCGGCGCGAAACGTCCGGTAGACGGAAATCAGGATCAGCAGGTTCGCGATCGCGAGCACCAGCAGGAAGAACGCCGACACGCTCGTGCTGATCACGCCGCCCCACGCTTTCATGCTCTCGAAGCGCGCGAGCGACGCGGCCGTGAGCGCGACCACGACCGACATCACGATCACGACCGTCGAGTGGCCGAGCGAGAAGAACAGGCCGGCGCCGAGCGGGCTGCGGCCCTCCTGCATCAGCTTGCGCGTGACGTTGTCGATGGCCGCGATGTGGTCGGCGTCGACCGCATGGCGCAGCCCGAACACGTACGCGAGCAGCGCGGTGCCGAGCAGCACGGGCTGGCCGTGGAACGCGATGAACGCCCAGATCCACGCGCCGACGTTGAACGCGATCAACAACGAATAGATCGCGACGATCTTGCCGCGCAGCCCGGACGGGCTGTCGTTGAACAGGCGGGAAAGCGAGTCGAGCATGGTGCTCCCTTGCGAACGGTCGACATGAAGAATGCCAACACGGCCATCGCTGCGCGGCCCCGCGCGGTCCGGCCCTTCATCGGGCCGGATCATGCGCGCTCGCGCAGGCGGTCGGACGACGGGAATCGGGAAACGCTCGGGTGCCGGGCACGCTGCGTGCCGTGGACGATGCGCCGCCTCCCCGCGGCGCTGAACCCCAACGTTTAGGCCGGTATCCGGGCTGGCGAACACGCCGCTTCGCCTTCCCGGATGCGCAGGGCATCCAGTGGCGGTCGTCCGCATGCGCGCGGCATGCGGCGAAGCGGCGCTGCATCGCGGCGGGCACGATGCGTTCGCTTACCGTTGCGGGGGCAGCACAGGTTGGCTCGACTGCGACGCAGGCAGGCTCCCTGTTTCCCGTTTAACTGCGCGCGCCGGAGGGCACGCGCGAGCACCAAAACGCGTGCGAGTGTAGGTGGAGCGGGCGGGAGCGTCAAGGCGGCTCGGGCGGCCGAACGGCGTCTTGCATGGCCGCCGCGCCACGCCGGAGGCCGCTTCCGGCATCGGCGAAGCGGGTTCGCGCGGGCGGATCGCTGTGCTATCGTAGCGCCGCGTTCGGTGCTCGCATGCGCATTCCGCGCATGCAGTTAAACGGGAAACAGGAGGCGGACCACCGCCCGGCCTGTGCTGTCCCCGCAACGGTACGCCGCCCGCGCGACGCGCTTCCCCGCGCACGCGCCCATGCCGCCCACGATGCCACTGCCCTTCAGCCGGGCGGGAAGGCTGCGGCCTGGCAAGCGGCCAGCCCGGATACCGGCCGACGCAAGGGGCGAGCCCGACGCTCGCCGAACGCCCGGTCCGCGGGGGACGGATGGGGTGCGCATTCCGCCCGCGTTCGCGCGGGCTTCGCCCGATCCGTTATGCGTTGCCTGTCCGCCGGCCGCCGATGTGCCGCCCGCCTTCCCCTTTCCACTGTCTCGACACGGTGCGCGCCGTGCCGCGCGCGATGAGCCGCGCGTGGCTCATCGGCGCCGGTCCCGGCGCCGCCGACCTGTTGACGCTCCGGGCCGTGCGCGCGATCGGCGCGGCGGACGTGCTGCTCGTCGACGATCTCGTGAACCCCGACGTGCTGCGACATGCGCGCGCCGACGCGCACATCGAGCATGTCGGCAAGCGCGGCGGTCATGCGTCGACGCCGCAGGAAGCGATCGTCGCCGCGATGCTCGCGCACCTGCGCGCCGGCCGCAGCGTCGCGAGGCTCAAGGGCGGCGATCCGTTCGTGTTCGGCCGCGGCGGCGAGGAACTGGCCGCGCTCGGCGCGGCCGGTTTTCCGGTCGAGGTCGTGAACGGCATCACCGCGGGCATCGCCGCACCGGCCGCGCTCGGCATTCCGGTGACGCAGCGCGGCGACGCGCAGGGCGTGATCTTCGTCACGGGCCACGGCGCGGGCGCCGACGAACCCGACTGGCGCGCGCTGGCGGCCACGCGCATGACGATCGTGATCTACATGGGCATCCGCCGGCTCGATGCGATCGCGGCGGCGCTGCGTAACGGCGGCCTGCCCGGCGATACGCCGTGCGCGGCGATCGAGAACGCGACGCGCCCCGAACAGCGGCACGTGCTCGCGACGCTCGACACCGTCGTCGAACGCGTCGGCGCGACCGGCATCGGTTCGCCGGCGATCGTCGTGATCGGCCGCGTCGCGGCGCTGGCCGACGATCCCGCGATACGCGCGGCGCTCGGCGGCGGTGCATGATGCGCGTCGCGCTCGGCGTCGGTTTCCGTGCGGGCGTGACGGCCGCGCAACTCGATGCCGCGATCCGCGCGGCGCTGGCGCTTTACCCGGCCGCCGAACCGGCGCTCGTCGCGACGCTTGCCGACAAGGCGCGTGCCCGCGCGCTGCGCACGTTGTGCGCGCGACGCGGCTGGCCGCTCGTCGCGTTCGACGCGGCGCAACTCGCGAGCCGTCCCGAACTGGCCGCGAGCGGCCCGTCGGACGCGGCGCTCGCGCGCTTCGGCGTCGCGGGCGTGGCCGAGCCGTGCGCGCAACTCGCGGCGCCGCACGGCCGGCTGCTCGGCCCCAAATCCATCCGGGACGGCGTGACGGTCGCACTCGCCGGCCCGCTCTGAACCTTTTGTTTCGCTTTCGACAGGACGATTCCCGATGAAGACCGATTCCGAATCCCATCAGCGGATGGCCGAGCGCCGCCGCGCCGGCCACGAGAAGAAGCAGGCCGCCGCCACCCATGAAAAAGGCCTGCTGATCGTCCACACCGGCAACGGCAAGGGCAAGAGCACGGCCGCGTTCGGCATGGCCGTGCGCGTGCTCGGCCACGGCATGCGGCTCGGCGTCGTGCAGTTCATCAAGGGCGCGCTGCACACGTCCGAGCGCGATTTCCTCGGCGCGGTCGCGGAATGCGACTTCGTGACGATGGGCGACGGCTATACGTGGAACACGCAGAACCGCGACGCCGACATCGCGACCGCGCGCAAGGGCTGGGACGAGGCGCGCCGGATGATCGAAAGCGGCGACTACCGGATGGTGATCCTCGACGAGCTGAACACCGTGCTGAAGTACGAATACCTGCCGCTCGACGAAGTGCTCGCGACGCTCGTCGCGCGTCCGGAGTCGGTGCATGTGGTCGTCACCGGGCGGCACGCGCCCGATGCGCTGATCGATGCGGCCGATCTCGTCACCGAAATGCGGCTGGTCAAGCATCCGTACAAGGAGCAAGGCGTGAAGGCGCAGCGCGGCGTGGAGTTCTGAGCGTGCCGGCCTGCCCCGCACTGTTCGTCAGCGCGCCCGCGTCCGGCCAGGGCAAGACGTCGGTGACGGCCGGCCTCGCGCGGCTGCACCGCCGGCTCGGCCGCCGCGTGCGCGTGTTCAAGACCGGGCCCGATTTTCTCGATCCGATGCTGCTCGAACGCGCGAGCGGCGCGCCCGTGCATGCGCTCGACCTCGGGATGGTCGGCGAGGCCGGCTGCCGCGCGCTGCTGGCCGATGCCGCGCGCGATGCGGACCTGATCCTGATCGAAGGCGTGATGGGGCTGTTCGACGGCACGCCGAGCAGTGCCGACCTCGCGGCCGCGTTCGGCGTACCGGTCGTCGCGGTGATTTCCGCGAAGTCGATGGCGCAGACCTTCGCCGCGATCGCGTTCGGGCTCGCGCGGTTCCGGTCGGGGCTGCCGTTTCACGGCGTGCTGGCAAACCGCGTCGGCTCGGCCCGGCATGCGGAATTGCTGCAACAGGCGCTGCCCGCCGACCTGCGCTGGCTCGGCCACGTGCCGGCCGAAGCGGGCATCGCGTTGCCGGAGCGGCATCTCGGCCTGCACCAGCCGGCCGACATCGACGACCTCGATGCGCGGCTCGAGCGCGCGGCCGACGTGCTCGCGCAGACGGCGCTCGCCGAATTGCCGCCTGCCGTCGCGTTCGCGGACCCGGACGTCGCGGCGCCGCTGCCGCGTGCGCTCGCCGGCAAGCGGATCGCGGTCGCGCGCGATGCGGCGTTCTCGTTCATCTATCCGGCGAATCTCGCGCTGCTCGATGCGCTCGGTGCGCAGTTGGGGTTCTTCTCGCCGCTCGCCGACGAACCGGTGCCGGACGATTGCGACGCGCTGTTCCTGCCGGGCGGCTATCCGGAGCTGCATGCGGCGACGCTCGCGGCGAATGACGAAACCGCGCGGACGATTCGTGCGCATGCGGCCGCAGGCCGGCCGATCGTCGCGGAATGCGGGGGGATGGTGTATCTGTGTGAATCGCTGACCGACGTGGACGGCGCGACGACGCCGATGCTCGGCCTGCTGCCGGGCCAGGTGACGATGCAGCGCCGGTTCGCGGCGCTCGGCATGCAGCAGCTCGATACGCGCACCGGGCCGATGCGCGGCCATACGTTCCACTATTCGCGGCTCGCGACGCCGCTGGAACCGGTCGCGAACGCGGTGCGCCCGGATGGCGCGCCGGGCAGCGGCGAAGCCGTCTATCGCCGCGGCGCGATCGTCGCGACGTACATGCACATGTACTGGCCGTCGAATCCGGATGTGGTCGTGGCTTTGTTCAGCGGGGAAGCGTTCTAGACTGCTCGATGCCGCGCTCGGATCGAGGCGGCACACGTCAAGCCGGGATTGCGAGCTACTTTGCAACGATCGCGCCGCTCGACTTGCGCGGCTACAGATGTCGTTCGATATCCATTCGCTGATGCAGGACCCGAATCACGTCGATCGCGTCATCCGCTTCGCGATAGAACACGACGTGAGAGCCAACTGCGTACCGGAAATATCCATCCCGAACAATGCAAGTTCGACCAGCCTTCTTGCCGCGCGCCAGCGCTTCGATCGTCCCGATCAGATCGCGATGATAGTGGTCTGCCTGCGCGAGCGACCAATGCTCGGCGGTATAACGCCAAATGTCTTCGAGATCGAGTTCGGCCAGCGGTGTCAGCCGAAGCTGCTTGCCTTTAACCGCCATGCGTGGCCCGCATGCGGACCAGGAAGGCCTTGCTGTCGAATGGCTTGGGCGCCCCTGATGCCTCACCGGCCTTCAACGCTTCTTGCAACGCACGCATTTGCGTTTCGTGCGACTCGAGGAGCCGCAAACCGGCTCGCACGACGTCGCTTGCGGAACCGTATCGCCCCGATTGCACTTGAGCGTCGACAAATTCGGCAAAGTGGTCGCCCAGGGAAACGGATGTGTTTCGCGACATGAGTCACCTCCTTTTCAATGCGACCATCATATACCAAAATTTGGTACATCTTGCATTCGGACGCCGTGGCGCACTTGCCGATGTCCGGCCCGCACCGCATGCGTTGCCACCTTCGTCAGGTCAGGGTTTTTCGCGGCCCGGCGCTTCCGAACGCGAAGTCCGGATCACGGTGCCGTCGGGCGAGAAATGCGCGTTGAACATCGCATCGCCCGATACGCCGCCCTCGGCCCAGTGCCAGCTCCACACCTCTTCATGGCTCAACGCATATTGCGCGACCTCGGTCGGCTTGCCGAGCAGTTGACGCACGTCGTCCTTCGACATCCCGGGCACGACCTTCGCGATGTTCGCCGCCGTCAGCGCCTGCGTGATCGACACGAGCCGGCCGTCGGATCCGAAATCGAGCATGTAGGTGCTCGTGCCGTACGGGCCGCGCGGATACTCGAACCGCTGCGAGCCGTCTTCGCCCTGCCTGACCATCTCGGGCTTGCCGGCCTGGCGGAGCACGTCCTCGACCGTCGAGACGCCCGGCTGCAGGTTGCCGAACGCCATCGGATCGGGCTTGATCGCATTGACCGCATCGGCCACCTTCTGGTCGTCGCATCCGGCTGCCAGAACGCCGACCGCACAAGCCGTCAGCACGGTCAGAAACTGTTTTCGCATGTCGTCCACACCTATATTCATCGAGCCGATCCGGCGTCGCGCGCAGCGTAGCACGCGGCCTGTCCCGCCGATGTCAAGGAGCGTCAAATCGACGTGCAGAGCGCTTTCCAATGGAACATGAGCCTGGGCGGGGGCTGCACTGGCTCTTGTGAAGCGCCTTTGGCGCGTTTCCAATGCAAATGAGCCTGTTGTTGGCCTGACACGTACGAGTTGACCGACATCGGAGCACCGGGGTGGATGATCATTTACCGGATGATCATCAATTTGAACGAATCGCAAATCCGTGCCCTGGACCAAGTGCGCGCCGTCCTCGACGGCACACAGACGCTCGACTTTGCACCCGCCGCGTGCCCTCACAAACGTCGCGAATGGGTCGCGTCTGTGCTACGGCGCTTTCGCTACGACCAGCTCAAGCGACCTCACCGGGGGCTCGTGCTGCGCTATCTGCGACGCTTTAGCGGCTTCAGCCGAGCTCACATGACACGGCTGGTACAACGCTGGGTGCAAGGGCAAAGGCTCGCATGGCTAAAGGGTTCCCCCGAGAATGCCTTCGCCCGCCGCTATACCGATGAGGACATCTTCACGCTCGCCGAGACCGAGCGCGAGTACGGCAGGCTTTCCGGCCCGGCGATGGTCATCGTGCTGCGCCGGATGTATCAGGTCTACAACGATGAGCGCTACGTGCGCCTGCAGCACCTTTCAGCGTCTCATCTGTACAACCTGCGACGTTCGCAGACTTATCGTCTGCATCACACGGTCTACACGAAGACTCAGACCAACCCCAGAGGCGCGGCAATCGCCGTGCGCCGGGCTCCCGCACCAGAGAACCGCCCCGGATTTATCCGCATCGACAGCGTTCATCAGGGCAACATCGAAGAACAGCGCGGCGTGTATCACATCAATGCCGTCGACTGCGTAACCCAGTGGGAAGTCGTCGCGACCGTGCCAACGCTGGAGCGAGAACACATGCTTCCGGTACTGCGCGACATGATTGACCAGTTTCCATTCCGTGTTCTCGGCTTTCACAGCGATGGCGGTTCGGAGTACATCAACCATGAGGTCGCAAAGATGCTCAAGGAACAACTCATCGACTTTACCCGCTCACGTCCACGACGCTGCAACGACAACGCACTGGCCGAATCCAAGAACGGCAATGTGGTACGCAGGCAATTTGGCTATGCGCACATACCGGCCGAGTGGGCGAAGCAGTTCAATGCCTTTTGCGTAGATCTGCTTAATCCGTTTTTGAACATGCACCGACCCTGTCTTTTCGGCACCGAAGTTCCTGATCCCAAGAAGCCGGGCCGAACGCGACGCGTTCACCGACCCGAAGATGTGATGACGCCGCTTGAGAAGCTTGCCAGCCTGCCGGACGCAGATGATTTCCTGCGCAAGGGCATCACGCTCGATCAACTGAAGCAGCAGGCGCGCAGCCAGACAGATATCGAGTCCGCCCGTCAGGTTCGCCAGGCACGCGAACGTCTGATGGGCAAGGTTGCCGACCAAAACCGGCCTCGGTACCCCGATGTATGGAGCTTGGCTCGGGCACGCGGCACATAACCCGCGAAGGGGAAGCCGCTACGGGCTACGCCCTTCACGGCTTCCCCTTCGCAACCGAGGCTCCCCGTACCCTAAAATGCAGCTTCCTTTAACGACCATCCAGCCTCAAGTACTCCGCTCCCTCCAGGCTCCTTTCGGTTTTGGAAAGTACTGCAGAGCGCTTTCCAATGGAACATGAGCCTGGGCGGGGGCTGCGCCGCCGCGCCGCTGCGTCAAACCAGGAACGCCTCGGCCAGCTTGACCCAGTACGACGCGCCGGTCGGCAACGCAGCGTCGTTGAAGTCGTAGCCCGGGTTGTGCACCATGCAGCCGCCCTCCCCGTCGCCGTTGCCGATGATCAGGTAACAGCCCGGCCGCTTCTCGAGCAGGAACGCGAAATCCTCGCTGCCGGTGAGCGGCACCATTCCATCGATCAGGTTCGCATCGCCCACCCACTCGCGCGCGACGTTGCGTGCGTACGCGGTCATCTCCGCATCGTTGACGAGCACCGGGTAGCGGCGCTGGTAGTCGATCGTCGCGGTCGCGCCGAACACGGCCGCCTGCGCGTGCACGGCTTCCTTGATGCGTGTCTCGAGCAGGTCGCGCACCTCCGGTTTCAGCGCGCGCACCGACAGGCGCATCTGCGCGCGATCGGGAATCACGTTCGGCGCCTCGCCCGCGTGGATCGCGCCGACCGTGACGATCGCCATGTCGAGCGGCGGCACGTTGCGCGACACGATCGTCTGCAACGCCAGCACGATCTGCGCACACACGACGACGGGATCGATCGCCTTGTGCGGCATTGCGCCGTGGCCGCCGCGGCCCTGCACGTCGATGGTCACGGTATCCGACGACGCCATGAACGGCCCCGGCAGGAAACCGAACTTGCCCGTCGGGAAGCCCGGCATGTTGTGCATCGCGAAGATTGCGTCGCACGGGAACAGTTCGAACAAGCCTTCGTCGAGCATCTTCTTCGCGCCGCCGAGCCCTTCCTCGGCCGGCTGGAAAATCAGGTTCAGCGTGCCCGAGAAGCGGCGCTCGCGCGCGAGATGCTTCGCGGCCGCGAGCAGCATCGCCGTGTGGCCGTCGTGGCCGCACGCGTGCATCTTGCCGGCGATCGTGCTCTGGTACGGCAGGCCCGTCGCCTCGTGGATCGGCAGCGCGTCCATGTCGGCGCGCAGGCCGAGGCGCTGCGTGCCGTTGCCTACCTGCAGCTGCGCGACGACACCAGTGCCGCCGAGCCCGCGATGCACCGTGTAGCCCCACGACTGCAGTTGCTGCGCGACGAGGTCGCTCGTCGCGAATTCCTCGAAACCCAGTTCGGGATGTGCATGGATGCGGTGCCGGATTTCGATCATTTCGTCGGCAAGGCCTGCGGGAATCACGCTGTGCGTCACGGTGTCGTCTCCTGTGTCCGGTGGGGAATGTGCTGGCAAGAATAGTCGGTTCGCAGGCAACCGGGCAGACGGAAAGTCGTCGCGGTAGCAACCGGTGGTTGCCGTATCGGGCACGGCGCGCGGTAATCGCAAACCAGCCATCCGGACGACTGCCACACACGATCCGGACACGTGAAACTGTGCGCTCCGCATCGATTTCCCGTGCATGAAGGTCCGGCGATGGCTGCTCAGACATCTGAAATATCGTCTACACATCAAAGGCTTGTGAATTCTTGTTCACTTTTTGACGTCTGTACATTTTTTGTGTACGCTGACAAAGGAGTGAACAAACGATCGCCTCTGATGCCCGAGAACGCCCCCCTCCCGATGTCGGAACAGCATGTGCTCGACGAAGCCTGCGCCGCATTCGAACGCGCGACCCGGCGCTTCAGGGCGCGGCCCGTGCGAGTGCCGGCCGCGTACAACGCGCATGCCGACGCGATGATCCGCTTCGACGTTGCCGGGCAGGCATTCGAGATGCCGGTCGCCGTGAGCCTGCGCGTCGAATCGCTGCCGGGCGCGCTCGCGGAATTGCGCCGCCGCGGCGGCGCTGCCCAGATGACCGGCGAGCGGCCGCTGATGCTGATCGCGCCGTATCTTTCGGCCGAACTGGCCGCCGGCCTGACCGACCAGGGCATTCCGTTTCTCGACACCGCAGGCAACGCATGCCTGATTCAGCCGGAGGCGACCGTGATGATCGCGGGCCGGCCGAAGCCCGCACGCGCACCGCGCCGGCAGTCGTCGCGTGCGACGACGCCGAAGGGGCTGGCCGTGATGTTCGCGCTCGCGACGCAGCCGGGCCTCGTCGCGCAACCGTATCGGGGAATCGCCGCCGCGTCGGGCGTTGCGCTCGGCACCGTCAATCTCGCGATGGACGATCTGATCGCGCGCGGCCTCGTCGGGCAGCGCCGCAACGGCGAGCGCCTGATTCCCGACTGGCCGCGCTTCGTGCAGGAATGGGTCGCGCTGTACCCGAGCCGCTTGCGCGCAAAGCTGTCGAGCCGCCGGTTTGCCGGCCTCGCGCCCGACTGGTGGCGCGGTTTCGATTTTGCATCGTTCGATGCACGGCTCGGCGGCGAGCCGGCGGCCGACCTGCTGACGCACGACCTGAAGCCGGCCGCGATCACCGTCTATACGCACGGCGCGGTGCCGAACCGCCTGCTGCTCCAGGCCCGGCTGCGTCCGGACGAGCGCGGCGACGTCGAAATCCTCGAAGCGTTCTGGCCGCGCTCGCCTGCGCTCGACTGGCGCGAGCAGGATGTGCCGCTCGTACCGCCACTGCTGATCTACGCGGATCTCGTCTCGTCCGGGGACAGCCGCAATCTTGCCGCCGCCGAACGGATCCATGACCGATACCTCGCCCACCCGCCCGCTTGAAGTCGATGCACGCCGGCCGCTCGAGCCCGCCGCGGTCGCGCTGCTGCACGCGGTCGGCCTGGCCTGCGCACGCCTCGATGCGGGCTTCGTCGTCGCCGGCGCAACCGCGCGCGACATCCTGATGTGGCATGTCTATGGCATCCGGCCGGTGCGCGCGACGCGGGACGTCGACGTTGCGGTGTGCGCGGTGAGCTGGCCGTTTCACGAGCAGCTCGTCGATGCGCTCGTCGCGACCGGGCAATTCATGCGCGCGCCGAAACAGCAGCAGAAACTGCTGTTCGAAACCGGAACGCACGGTTTTCGCACCGAGCTCGATCTCGTGCCGTTCGGGCCGCTCGAAACGCCGCCGGGCGAGATCGCGTGGCCGCCGGGCGGCGAATTCGTGCTGAACGTGCTCGGGTTCCAGGAAGCGGTCGACACGGCGCAGCCGGTGTCGATCGATGCGCGCACCGTGGTGCCTGTGGCCAGCCTGCCGGCGCTCGCGTTGCTGAAGTTGCTCGCATGGAAGGACCGGCGCGCGCGCCAGAACAGCGACGCGTACGACCTGCTGTTCCTGCTGCGCAATTTTCACGATGCCGGCAACCGCGAACGCATCTGGGATGCCGCGCCGGACCTGCTCGAGACACATGCGTTCCAGCCTGGCATCGCCGCCGCCGCGCTGCTCGCGCGGGATGCGAAGCGGATTGCTTCGCCGCAAACGCGCGACGCCATCCGCGCGCTGTTGTCCGACGAAGCGACTTACGCGGCGCTCGGCCAGGATCTGCTGGCACGTGCGTTCGCGCTGTTGCCGGGAGAATTCATCGATGACGCCGACCGGTATCTCGACGCGTTCCGCCACGCCTTTCTCGTTGATCCGCCAGCGCCGCACGCGTGATGCGCCGCTGCGAAGCAGCAACGTCATCGCGCTTTCGCGGCACTGCGCTCAGGCCGCCCAGTCTTCGAGCGACAATCCGGCGACGCGGCCGAATTCCCGCCCGTTGTTCGTGACGAGCACCGCGCCGGCCGCGATTGCATGCCCGGCGATCGACGCATCGTTCGCACCGATCGGCGTGCCGCGCGCGGCGAGATCCGCGCGAATCGCGGCCGTTGCATCGACGGCCGCCGTATCCCACGACAGCACACCGTCCAGCCGCGAAACAAAGGCCGTCACGAGTTCCGCATGCTTCGGCGACGCCTTCCTGCCGACGGCCCCGAACCGCATCTCGGCATAGGTAATCGCCGACACGACGATCCGGTGCTGCGCGTTCACGCACGACTGCAGCCGCGACAGCACCACGGGCGGCCGCTCGCGCATGATGAACGAACAAATGTTCGTATCGAGCATGTAGAGCGTGGTCACCGGCCGGACTCCGTCGGCGCGCCGGCATCGCCGGACAGGTCGAAACGGCCGGACTCGATGACGGCCGGGCGTTCGGCGAGGAAATCGGCGTCGGCCAGAGGTTCGTTCGCGAACGACAGCCACGTGGGGCGCACGGGGCGCAGCAGCAGCGTGTCGCCCTCGCGGCGGATCTCGAGTTCCGTCACACCCTCGAACTCCATGTCCTTCGGGATGCGGATTGCCTGGTTACGGGCGTTCTTGAAAATGGAAACGGTGCGCATGAGCCACTCCATGAGAGTACGATGCGCCCATTCTAGACATATGTTTGCATATGTCAATTTGAGGGGAGGCGAATCGGACGTCGCGCCCCACGCTGTCGCGGGTGTTTTTGTCATGCTGCCGGCCTGTCGTCGATGAGGAGAGCGATCCATTCTTCACGACGCGGGCCGCGCAGTCCATATCCCGGACGGCCGATGCACGCGCGATGCACGGTCGCGCGCAACGTCGCACCGACGCTGCGCGCCCGCCCCGTCACGGCAACCGGAAAGTGTCGAAGAATGTGTCGCGCTCGATCACGGTGAGCGCCGCGCGCTTGTGCGGGAAGTCGAATTCCTTCAGCGTGTAGAACCCGAGCCGGTGCATGTACGCAATATGTCGCACGTGATCGACGCGCGGCTCGCCGACGAGCCGCTGCGTGCGCGGTTCGTCGACGAACATGTAGTGCAGCACCCCGCTCCACCACGCATGCAGCTTGCCCGCGCTCTGGAAGCGCGAATCGCCGATCAGCAGGTGCAGCCCGCGATCGTAGTCGTGCGCGTCGTAGAACGGCGCGAGGCGGTCCTCCTTCGCCCAGTAGAACTCGAAATAACCGAACGGCGTGTCGTCGAAATAGCCGATCATCGGATGCATGTGCGGATCGGCGAGCCGCTCGGCGAGATACGCCGCATGCTCGTCGCGCGTGCCGCGCTGGTCCCAGAACTGCGCGACGCGATCGAGGTTCATCCAGCCGCTGAACAGGTCCGCGTGCGCGTCGATATCGACGGTGCGCAGGCTGAACGTCATCCCGACCTGCGGCATGGTGCGCGCATAGATCTCGCCGGCCGGCGACGGCGGCCGCACCGGGTGCCGGTGGCCGTTCGTGATCGCGTAGCGCAGCGGCATCCCGCCCGATGCGGGCGCCTTCAGCCACGGCCGCCCGTTCTGCCAGAACGTCGTGCGCGACACGTTCAGGCGCAGCGTGTCGCCGGCGACCTGCGCGCCGTCGATCACGCCTTCGCGCACCGCGCGCGCGACGTACGACTCGACGGCCGCCGCACTGGCGCCGCCGAGCGGCACCGAGATCGTTGCCGCGTCGTGCCGCGTATCGGTGTTGAACAGCTCGACGAACGCATCGAGCAGTACGTCCGGCGAGTCGTCGGGATGCCATGCGTCGAGCGTGTGCTCGACGACCTGCGCCGCGTGGCCGTGCGCGACACCGTCGAGCGCAACCGCCACCTCGCCTTCGACGGCATCAGCGGCGCCAGCCGGCTTCGTCAGCGTGTCTTCCATCACAGTGCTCCCGCGTCGTGGCGGTCGGCGAGGACGTGAAGCCCCCGCTCGAGTGCCGGAAACAGGCTGCGCTGGAAGTTGTTCCAGCGCAGTTCGAGAATCGTGTCGTCCGGCGCGATCGGCGTGTCGAGCACGTCGCAGATCACCTCGCCGGAATCGATGCCGTTGTCGACGTAGTGGAACGACGCGCCCGTCATCGTCACGGGCTCGACGGACGACGTCGCGCCGCTCGCCCAGTCGACCCGTTCGCCGCGCGCGCCGTGCAGCGCGTCGAGCGTCGCCCACGCGCCGCGCCGCTGGTACGGCGAATCGTCGGCCGTGATGCCCGGGTGGATATTCGCGATGCGCCGGTGAAAGCGCGCGCCGGGCCGCACGAGTTCGTCGAGGATCACGAGCAGCCCGTCGAGCACGACGACGTCGGCGTCGAGTTCGAGCAGGCGCTCGAGCAGGCGGCGCTCGAACGCCTGTTTGCCTGCCACGCGCTCGCGCGCGTCGCGCGGCAGCCGCCGGTACGTCGACGGTATCGAGCAGAACAGTTCGTCGACCGGCCGGCCCTGCACCGTCAACCCGTCCGGCAGGATCCACGGCCGGCCCGGCGTGCGCGCGAAGCCGTAGTCGGCCACCTTCGCGCGGTCGGCCGGCGAACCGTCGTCGTCGTCGACGATCACGCCCTTGAGCGTGTAGCGCTCGCCGAGCGGCGAGTCGTTCAGGCGCTCGACGAGGAATTCGAGCGGTGCCTTCATGTAGCGCGTGCCGCCCTGATAAGCGACCGGCTGGCCGGCGCGATCGGCCGCGCCGTTGCGCAGCGACTGGATGTAGACGAGATTTTTCTTCGGCATGGATACGTCGTGGAAAAAGCGGACGAAGGCGCCGCGGCCGATCCGCGCCGGCCACGAAGGTCGGCAGGCCGCGGCGCGCGACGTCACCAGTTGTATTTCGCGGTCGCGATCACCGTGCGGTCGGTGCCGAACACGCAGACGTTGGCCGACTGGCAACCGCTGATGTAGTGGCGGTTGGCCAGGTTCGTCCCGTTCACGGCGAAGCGCCAGTTACGCGTGTCGTAATGCACGCCCGCGTCGAACACCGTGACGCTCGATACCGTCAGCGAGTTGTCGGCCGCACCGGCCGACGCGCTCTGGTAGCGAACGCCGCCGCCGAGGCCGAAGCCCGCGAGCGGCCCGGTGTGCCACGTCCAGTCGGCCCACAGCGACGCCATCTGGCGCGGGCGCGGAATGTCGACCGGCCAGTTGTTCAGCGACACGTCGTTCGCCTTCACGTTCTTCACGTCCTGGTACACATACGACGCGATCAGCGACAGGTTCCGCGTGAGCTTGCCGGTCGCGCTCAGCTCGATCCCGCGCGAACGCACTTCACCGGTCTGCACCGACTTCGTGCCGGTATTGTCCTGACTCGGCAGCGCCGGCGTGATCCCGTTGGTCTGGTTGATCTGGTAGATCGCCGCGTTCAGCATCAGGTTCTTGCCGGGCGGCTGCCAGCGCAGGCCGGCCTCGATCTGCTTGCCGCGCGTCGGCTGCGGCAGCCCGCCGCCGAGCAGGTTCACGCCGATCAGCGGGTTGAACGACGTCGCGTAGCTGACGTACGGCGACAGCCCGTAATCGCCCTGGTAAGTGAGGCCGACGCGGCCGGTGAATGCCGTCACGTCCGCCTTCGTCGACGTGCCGCCCGCGCGATCGTCCATCCGCATGTTGACCCAGTCTTCGCGACCGCCGAGCGTCAGCGTCCAGCGGTTCCACTTGATCTGGTCCTGCGCGTACAGGCCGAACGTGTTCAGCGTCGTGTACGTGTTGGTGCGGAACGTCGACGCCGGATCGAACACCGCCGTCGTGACCGGCAGGTAGACCGGGTTGTAGATGTTCAGCGGCGGCGCCGCGGCGAGCCATTCGCTGTCGGTCGCGGTCTGGCGGTTGTACTGGAAGCCGAGCAGCAGCGTGTGCTGGAGCGGGCCCGTCGCGAAGCGGCCTTCCACGTTGTTGTCGATGTCGAAGCGGCTGTAGTTCATCTGGAACACGCCGGCCCAGCGCGACACGTCGGTCGTGCTGCCGTCGACGAAGCCGTTGCCGAACACCGAGCCGTTGTCGAGCGACAGGTGCATCAGGCGCACGTTCTGCCGGAACTTCCACGCCGAAGTCAGGTTCTGCTCGAACTGGTAACCGACCGACCACTGCTTCTTGCGGTAGTAGTTGAAGTTCGGGTCGCCTTCGTAGACGTCCTTGTCGATCTGCCCGTTCGGGTTCGGCAGCACCGTGCCCTGCGCGGGCAGGAAGTTCGACGAGATGTCGCCCCAGTCCTGCAGGTAGGTCGCGGACAGCGTCAGCGACGTATCCGCGTTCGGGCGCCAGCGGAACGACGGCGCGAGCGCGACGCGCTGGTCGTTGTTCGGGCCCGTCAGCGCATTGCCGTCGCGCGCGACGCCGACGAAGCGGTACGCGTACTTGCCGTCGGCATCGAGCTTGTCGCCGACGTCGATCATGAACTGCTTGCGCGCGTAGTTGCCGATCTGCACCCCGGCTTCGCGCACGCGCTCGCCGTCGGCGAGCTTGGTCTGCACGTCGATGATCGCGCCGGGGTCGCCCGCGCCGTACAGCACCGACGTCGGCCCGCGCAGCACGTTGATGCTATCGATCATGTACGGATCGACGCGCCAGCTCGCGAGGTTGATCGTGTTCGGCACCTGCAGCCCGTTCACGTAGGCGGTCGGCGTGAAGCCGCGCAGCGCCGCGTACCAGTCCGAACGGTTGTCCGAACCGTACGACGAGAAGCCCGGCACGTAGCGCAGCGCCGCGTTCACGTCGGTCGCACCGGTCATCTCGATCTGCTGTGCGGTGACGACGTTGATCGTCTGCGGGATCTCGTTGATCGGCGTGTCGGTCTTCGTGCCGGTCCTGCTGCGCTTCGCGACGAGCCCGACCGTGCCGTCGCCTTCCGAGGCCGCGTTGACGGTGATCGCCGGCAGCGTGCCGTTCGGCGAGCCATTCTGCGCGCCGGTCGACGCACTGGCCGCCGCACTCGCCGCCACGCCGTTCTGCGCACTGCTGGCCGACGCCGCGGCGCCAGCGTTGACGGCCGGCGTCGTCTGGGCGTAAACCTGCCCCGCAGCCGCACCGAACGCCACGCTCGCCGCGGCTGCGATCGCACGCAAACGCGTGCCTGTTGCCCACTCCATCTTTCTCTGCTCCACTTTTTTCATGCGGTCTCCGACCGCGCCTTTGTCAAAGAGCGAAAGCCATCCGGCCCGCGCTCACCCCGTTTTCCTGTCGTTTTTCGTGCGGTGCCCGGGCCGCGCCATCGTCATGGGCGGGCGCGATCCCGTCTTCGAGCGATGCGCAGATCTCGTCCGCGCGGCGCGCCAGTACCGACAGCAGCGTGTCGGACAATCCGTGGCTGTCTTCGCAGCAGCCTTGCAGGTAGATGCGCGGCGCGAAGTGCTCGGGCGTCGCGAGCAGGTAGTCGCGCGTCACGTCGCCGCGCGTGAGCGCATCGCCCAGGTGCGGCGCGAGCCCTTCGAGCAGCGCGGAATGCGTGTCGCGGCGATAGCCGGTCGCGAGCACGAGCGCGTCGAAGCGCTCGACGCGCGTGGCGCCGCTCATCCGGTCGCGCAGCGTCAGCTCGATGCGGCCGTCGCCGGTGCGCACCGCCGCCTCGATCGCGCTGTTCGCGAGCAGCGCATGACGCGGCGTGCCGTCGATGCGCTGCAGGTACAGCATTTCGTAGATCTGCTCGATCAGCGGCCGGTCGACCACCGCGTAGTTCGTATCGCGATAGCGTTCGAGCAGCGCGCGGCGCGCGTCGTGCGGCTGCGCATAGACGACATCGGTGAACTCCGGGCTGAAGATCTCGTTGACGAACGGGCTGTCGTCGGCGGGCTTCAGCGCCCCGGCGCGCATCACGAGGCTCGCGTCGACGTGCGGGAAGCGGCGTGCGAGATCGATGAACACCTCGGCCGCGCTCTGCCCCGCGCCGATCACCGCGACGCGGCGGCGCTCGCCGTCCGGCGCCGCGACGAGCCGGTCGATGTCGGTCAGATACGACGACGAATGGATCACGCGGTCGCGGCCGAGCGCGGCGAACGCATCCGGAACTGCCGGCGTGCCGCCGACGCCGACCGACAGCGCGCGCGTGACACGCTGGCGCTCGTGGCCTGCGACGTCGCGCGACAGCACGCGCAGCGCATCGATTCGCGCGCCGTCGCCGTGCACCGGCTCGATCGCCAGCACGGTCTCGCTGTAATGAACGCGATCGTCGAACGCATCGGCGACCCAGCTCAGGTAGTCGTGGAATTCGACGCGGGTCGGATAGAAGTTCTTCAGGTTGACGAATTCGTTCAGCCGGCCGCGTTCGAACAGGTAGTTGATGAACGTGTAGCGGCTTTTCGGATCGCGCATCGTGACGAGATCCTTCAGAAACGAGATCTGCATCCGGCAATCGTCGAGCAGCATCCCGCGATGCCAGCCGAATTCCGGCTGGCGCTCGACGAAGCAATGGGCGAACGTGCGTGCGCCGCTGCGCTCCGCGAGGCGAATGGCCAGCGCCAGATTCGACGGCCCGAAGCCGACGCCGATCAGGTCGAATACGGTTTCTCTCTGCATGTCTCAGGTCCCTTGTCAGTGATTCCGGCCCGTCAGACGTGACGGCCGGAGAAGAACGTCTCGCGCAGCGTGCGCATCCACAGCGGCTGCGCGTCGGCCAGCGCGAGACGGCGCTGCCGCGCGAAGCCATGCCGCGCGAGATGGTCGGCAACCCGCGCGTGGCCGGCCGGAACGGCACAGCCGACCGCTTCGGTACGCGGGTCGTCGAGAAACAGGTAATGAACGACGGACGGCAGCCAGCCCGCCACGCAATGCGGGCCGCGCCAGCGCGACTCGCCGACCAGCATCCGCAGCCCGCGGTCGTAGTCGCGCGCCGCGACGTGCGGCGCGAGCGCGTCCTCCTTCAGCCAGACCGCCTCGAAGTACGCGAACGGCTCGCCGTCGAAACAGCCGACGAGCGGCGTCACGTGCGGATCGGCGTCGGGTGCGGCGCCGTCCGCGCCGGGCTGCGTGCCCGGCCAGCCGTCGCGCACGCGCGGCGCGTCGAACCAGCGCGCGAGCCGCCCGGCATCTTCCGCCGGCTGCCAGCCGCGCAGCGTGAAGCGCACGCCGAGCGCCGGCAGGTCGCGTGCGTAGACGTCGCCGCGCGGTGCCGGCGGCCGGCGCGGATGACGCCGGCCGTCGGTGAGCATCGGCAGCGTCGCGCACGGCAGGTGCGTGCCGCCGAGCCACAGATCGGCCTGCTGCGCCCAGCCGTCGCGCATGCAGCGGCCGCCGTCGGCGAGCACGCCGCTCGCGCGCAGCGCATCGAGCGCGACCGCCGGCCACGCGGCCGGGTCGAGCCGGATCGCCGCATGGTGTGCGCCGTCCGAAAACGCCGCGGACAGCGCGGCCAGCAGCGCGCGTCGCTGGTCGGCAGGCGCCGCGCGATGGTTGTACGCGACGAGGCGCAGCGTGCCGTCGTCGGCAAGTTGCGCGCGCAGCAACTGCGCGCCGATGCCGACGCCCTGCGCGACGCGAATCTCCGTGCCGTCGCGCGCGGCAAACAGGCCGTCCGCGAACGCGAGGCGGCACGAATCGGGCATCGTGAATCCGTCCGGACGCACTTCAGCCAGCATGGCGTTCCTCCTGTCCTGTTTCCGCGCGTGCGTCGAGCCGCGCGCCGAGCGCCGCGAGCGTCGGCGACGCGAACACGTCGGCGACCGTCAGCGCATGACCGGCACGGCCCGCCGCGTCGACGAAACGCACGACGTCGAACGACGTCGCGCCGGCTTCGAACAGGTTCGCGCCGGGCTCGGGCGCGGCCGTCGCGAACGTGTCCGACCACAGCGCCGCGAGCGCGGCAACCGCGTGCGACGGCGCGTCGGCCGGTGCTTCCGAGCTTGCTCGTGCAATGAAGTTCGCGCGCGCGACGGCACGCGTATCGGGTGCACCGAGCGCCGTTTCCGACGCGCCGGCAAAGCGCGCGACTTCGTCGTGATAGACATCGACCAGCGCATCGATGAAGCCGCGGTCGAGCAGTTCGTCCGCATACGAAAACGCGGCGCTCACGCGGCCGTCCGGATGCTCGACGACGTCCAACTCGAGCGTGAACACGACGCGATGGCGCACGTCGTGGAATTCGGCAAGCGACAGGCCGGCCCAGTCGCGTGCGGCCGCGCCCGTCGGGCGCAGGTAGTTGAACATCACCTGGAACAGCGGATTGCCCTGTGCGGTACGCGGCGCGCGCAGCGCCGCGACGACGTCGGCGAACGGCACGTCGGCATGCGCATACGCGGCGAGCGCCGTGTCGCGCACCTGTGCGAGCACGTCCGTGCGGCGCGCGGCCGGGTCGATCCGCGTGCGCACGACGACCGAATTGATGAACAGGCCGAGCGCATCGCGTGCCGCGTCGCCCGTCAGCTCGCGCGTCGACGCGAGTACGCCGACCGGCTGGTCGGCCGCGCCTGTCGCGCGGAACAGCGCGGTGTTGAGCGCCGCGTGCAGCAGCATCGGCAGCGTCGCGTGCGAGGCCGACGCGGCGTCGCGTGCGGCGCGGATCAGCGACGTGTCGAATTCCAACGGGATGCGTGCCGCGCGCCATTGCGGCGCGGCCGGCGCATCGGCGCGCTGCGGCAGCACGCGCGACGGCAGATCGGCCAGCGCGTCACGCCAGTACGCGACGCGGGCCGGATGGCACGGCGCGGGCAGCACGAGCGGTACGACCGGTTGGGCGGCCAGTCGGGCGGCCTCTTCTGCCGGCACGGCGTCGCCTCGTACACGAGCGACATAGCGCGCACGAACCGCATCGAGCCACAGCTCGATCGATTCGCCATCCGACACGATGTGATGGATCGTCACCGACAACACGTGGTCGTCCGTGCCGAGCCGCAGCACGCGTGCGCGCCACAGCGGCGCATCGGCGCCAAGGTCGAACGGCGCGAGCGCATCGTCGTCGGTCAGTGCCGACGCGCGGGCAAGCGCATCGGGTCGCGCCGACAGGTCGACGACCGGCAGCGCGACCGGCTCAGCCGCGTCGATCCGCTGGCCCGGCAGCGCGCCGTCGCGAGCGACGAGTCGCGCACGCAGCGCCGGATGCACGGCCGCCACATCGGAGAACGCGGCGCGCAGCGCATCGATGTCGAGCGGGCCGCGCACGCGCAGCGCGACCGGAATGTTGTACGCGGCGCTGTCCGGCTGCGCGCGCCACAGGAACCACAGGCCGAGCTGTGCGGGCGACAGCGGCCACACGCCGTTTGCGTCGGGTTTGGCCACCGCGACGCCCGGCGCCGCAGCGCCGGCATGCGCAGCGCGCGGCGCGTCGGCCACCTGCAGCGCGTACTGCGCGAGCACGGGCGCCTCGAACAGCGCGCGCACCGGCACGTCGCGGCCGAGCCGTTCGGCCACGCGCGTCGCGACGCGCACCGCGGCAAGCGAATGGCCGCCGAGATCGAAGAAGTGATCGCCGCGGCCGACGCGCTCGAGATTCAGCACGTCGCACCAGATCGCGGCAAGCGCGGTTTCATCGCCGTCGTGCGGCGCCTCGTACGCACGTTCGACGCGCACGGGCGCCGGTAGCCGCGCGCGGTCGACCTTGCTGTTCGCATTTCGTGGCAGCGCGTCGAGCACGATCAGTTGCGCGGGCACCATGTAGTCGGGCAGCGTGCGACGCAGGTGCGCGTCGAGCGTCGCGGCTTCGACGGGCTGCGCGGCCGCCTGTGCGTCGGCGGTCAGTTCGACGTACGCGACGAGCTGCGCAAGCGCGCCCTGCCCGTGCACGACCGCGCACGCTTCGCGCACCGCATCGTGCGCGGCAAGCTGCGCCTCGATTTCGCCGAGTTCGATGCGCAGCCCGCGCAGCTTCACCTGATGATCGACACGGCCGATGAAGTCGAACACGCCGTCCGCGCGGCGCCGCACCAGGTCGCCGGTGCGGTACAAACGCGCGCCCGGCGCGCCGTACGGATCGGGCACGAAACGCTCGGCGGTCAGCGCCGGACGGTCGAGATAACCGCGCGCGACGCCGATCCCCTCGCCGCCCAAATATAGTTCGCCGAT
This sequence comes from Burkholderia pyrrocinia, assembly GCF_001028665.1. NCBI lineage: Bacteria > Pseudomonadati > Pseudomonadota > Betaproteobacteria > Burkholderiales > Burkholderiaceae > Burkholderia > Burkholderia pyrrocinia. The sequence continues at coordinate 3,081,644 of NZ_CP011503.1, read as the reverse complement.
CACGCCGACCGGCAGCGGATGCAGCCGCTCGTCGAGCACGTGCGCGGTGCGTGCGCCGACCAGCGTGCCGATCGGCAGATACGCGGCGTCGCCGAGCTTCGCGAGATCGTCGCCGGGCCGGAACATCCACAGCGTCGGCGTGATGACCGTCTCGGTCGGGCCGTAGCCGTTGACCACGCGCACCTTCGGCAGCGCGCGGCGCAGCATCGCGAACGCCTCGCGCGACGTCGCCTCGCCGCCGACGGTCAGCGAACGCAGCGTCGGCGGTGCGCCGTGCGCGAGCGCCCATTCGGCGAGCTGCGCGGCGCAGCCGGGCGGCACGTAGGTCATCGTCACGCCGTCGCGGACCATCATCGCGCAGGTCTGCGCGGGCGGCCACAGCACGTCGGCCGTCACCGACACGGCGGCGCCCGACATGTATTGCGAAAACCAGCCTTCGTGCGCGCCGTCGAAGTTGACCGACTGGAACAGCAGGAACACGTCCTGCTCGCCCGCGCCGTAGCGCTCGGCAATTGCCGCGCAATGCAGCGCGAACGACGCATGGTCGACGATCACGCCCTTCGGCTTGCCGGTCGAGCCCGACGTGTAGATCGCATAGGCGGCATGACCGGGCAGCACGTCCGGCAGCGCGACGTCCGCGGCTTCGTCGAGTGCATCGATTTCATCGGCGCGCCACACGCGCAGTTCCGGCAGTTCGGGCAACGACGCGACGCTTGCGCCGTCGGTCAGCACGTGCGCAATGTTCGCGTCGCCGACGATCTGCGCGAGCCGTTCGCGCGGGTGGGCCGGATCGAGCGGCACGAACGCGGCACCGGACTTCAGCACCGCGATCAGCGCGACGAGCAGGTCGACCGAGCGCTGCAGCGCGACGCCGACGCGCATCTCGGGCCGCACGCCGGCCGCAACGAGATGACGCGCCAGGTGCGCCGCGCGTGCATCGACTTCGCCGCGCGTCAGCGCGCGATCGATATCGGCGACGCCGCGTGCGTCGGGCCGCGCATGCGCATGCGCGGCGATGCGCGCATGCACGGGCACGAACGGTTCGGCTTCGGTCGCGCCTGCCGGCGCGTTCCACGCAAAGAGCTGCGCGCGCTCGTCGGCGGGCAGCCAGTCGAGATCGCCGACCGGCATGTCGGGGCGCGCGAGCGCATCGGCGAGCAGCGTGACGAAGCGCGCGGCCAGTCGCGCGATTGCGTCGGCGTCGAACAGGTCGAGCGCGTAGATGAACGCGGCGTCGAACGTACCGTCGGGCGTTGCCTCGACGGCGAGCGTGAGATCGAATTTCGCGGAAGGCGTGCCGGACGGCAGCAACGCGGCCGATGCCGCGCCGAGCGCCGGCAGCGCGCGGCGCTCGCCATACGCGGCCATTACCTGGAACAGCGGATGGTGGCTCGCGCTGCGCGGCACGCCGAGCGCATCGACCACCTGCTCGAACGGCACGTCCTGGTGCATCTGCGCGTCGACGAGCGCGCGCTGCGTGCGCGCGACCAGCGACGAGAAATCGCCGTGCGCGGGCACGTCTACGTCAATTGCGAGCGTGTTGACGAAGAACCCGATCAGGCCGGCGACTTCCGCGCGTTCGCGATTCGCGGCCGGCACGCCGACGCAAATCCGCGCATCGCCGGTCGCACGCGCGAGCAGCGCATCGAGCGCGGCGAGCAGCACCGCGAACGGCGTCGCGCCCGACGCGGTCGCGAACGCACGCAGTTGCGCACCGATGCGCGCGTCGAGCGAAAACACATGGCGCGCACCGCGCGCACTGCGGCGCGCCGGTCGGGCGGCCGCACCTGGCAGCGTCAGCACGCCGCGCTGCGGATCGAGCCGTTCGCGCCAGAACGCAAGCTGGCGATCGCGTTCGCCGGCGTCGAGCCAGCGGCGCTGCCACAGCGCGTAGTCGGCGTACTGGATTGGCAGCGGCGCGAGCGCCACCGGCTTGTCGGAAGCATACGCGTGGTAGAACGCCGCGAGCTCTTCCAGCATCACGCCCGACGACCAGCCGTCCGACACGATGTGGTGCACGGTCAGCGCGAGCCAGTGATGCGTCGCGTCGAAGCGGACCAGGTGCGCGCGCACGAGCGGCGCCGCGCCGAGATCGAACGGCTCGGCTTCGTCGGCCGTCGCGACGGCCTCCGCGCGCGCGGTGCGCTGCGCGGCCGGCAACGCTTCGAGATCAGTTTCGCGCCACGGGCAACGCAACGGCGCGTGGATCGTTTGCGCGACACCGTCCTGCGCTTCGTCGAAAGTCGTGCGCAATGCTTCGTGGCGCGCGATCAGCGCATCGCAAGCAAGACGCAGCGCATGCGCGTCCAGCGGGCCCGTCAGCGCCAGCCGCTCGGTGATGTGATAAGCGTCGGGCGCATCGATCAGGCGTGCATGCAGCCACAGCCGCGTCTGCGCGAACGATGCCGGCACACGGTCGCTGCGCGGCGTGCGCGGCGGAATCGGCAGCACGCGGAAGTCGATGCCGGCCGCGCCGAGCTTGTCGATGAAGACCGCGCGCTGCGCGTCGGGCAGTTGCGCGAAACGCGTCGCGAGCGCGAGCCAGTCGGGTTGAACCTTCGTCATCCGTCGTCCTTATTGAGTTTCCAGTTCGCCGAGCAGCGCGTCGATCGCGCTCGCCGCATCGGTCGCGCCACGTGCCGCGCAGGCCGCGTCGATCGCTTCCGCGCAGCGCGCGAGCGTGCGCGTGTCGAACAGCGTGCGCAGCGGCAGCGCGAGCCCCCAGTGCAGGTTCGCCTGCGCGTGGGCCTGCGTCGCGAGCAGCGAATGGCCGCCGAGCAGGAAGAAATCGCCGTCGCGGCCGATCGCGTCGACGTGCAGCACGCGTTGCCAGATCTCCGCGAGCGCACGTTCGGTATCGGTCGCGAGTTCGACGGCTTCAGCCGCTTCGCGCACCGGCGCGGGCAACGCATGACGGTCGCACTTGCCGTTCGGCGTGACGGGCAATGCGTCGAGTTCGATCAGTTGCGACGGCACCATGTAGGCCGGGAGTTGCGCACGCAATGCGTCGAGCAGCGCCGTGCGGTCGAGCGGGCCCGCGTCGCCGCGGGCGACATAACCGACCAGTTGCTCGTCGCGCACGATCACGACCGCATCGTTCACGCCAGGCGCCGCGCGCAGCAGCGCCTCGATCTCGCCCGGCTCGATCCGCTGGCCGCGCAGCTTCACCTGCGTGTCGACGCGGCCGAGATAGTCGAGCGCGCCGTCGGCGCGCCGGCGTGCGAGGTCGCCCGTGCGGTACATGCGCGCGCCCGGCACGAATGGATCGGGCACGAAACGATCGGCGGTCAGCGCCGGGCGGCCGAGATAACCGCGCGCCAGGCCCGCGCCCGCGAGATACAGTTCGCCGGTCGCGCCGGCCGGCACCGGTTGCCATGCGGCATCGAGCACGTGCAGTTGCAGGTTCGCGATCGGATGACCGATCGGCACTGCGACCGCATGCGCATCGTCGGGGCCGCAGGTCCAGTGCGACACGTCGATCGCGGCTTCGGTCGGCCCGTACAGGTTCACGAGCGTCGTGTTCGGCAGCAGCCGCGCCACCTTCGCGACGAGTTCGGGCGCCAGCGCCTCGCCGCTCGCGACGATCAGGCGCACGCTGTCGCATTGCGCGGCGGCCGAGAAATCGTCGAGATACGCGGCGAATGCGGCGAGCATCGACGGCACGAAATGCAGCACCGTCACGCCGTGCGCATGGATCGCGGCAGCGAGACGCGCCGGATCGCGATGGTCGCCGGGCGCGGCGATCGCGAGCTTCGCGCCGATCGCCAGCGGCCACACGAATTCCCAGACCGACACATCGAAGCCGAACGGCGTCTTGTGCAGTACGACGTCGTCGCGCGTCAGACGGTATGCGTGCTGCATCCACGCGATCCGGTTCGCGAGCGCGCCGTGCGTGTTGCCGGCGCCCTTCGGCTTGCCGGTCGAGCCCGACGTGTAGATCAGGTAGGCGAGTTGCGCGTCGTCGATGGCGACGCCTGCGGGCGCTTCCTCACGTTGCCCCGCTTCATCGGCGAGCAGGTCCGCAACCGTCAGCAACTGCGTCGCGGCACCGTCGCCAAGCGCGGCCTCGACCTGTTCGCGCAGATGGGCCTGCGTGATCGCGACGGCCGGCCGCGCATCGCGCAGCAGGTATGCGATGCGCTCGGCCGGATAGTCGGGATCGATCGGCAGGTACGCGGCACCAGCCTTCAGCACGCCGACGAGCGCCATCACCATGTCGAACGACCGCTCGACGCACAGCGCGACCGGCGTGTCGGGCCGTACGCCGCGCCGGCGCAGCGCGGCCGCGATGCGCGACGTGCCGATGTCGAGTTCGCGATAGGTCGCGCGATGCACGCCGCCGTGAACGTCCGCGTATTCGAGCGCGATCGCGTCGGGCGTCGCGTGCGCCGCATCGACGAACTGCAGATGCAGCGGCTGCCGTTGCGAAGCCGGCCATGAGCGCGCCGTGTCCTGCGCAAGCGCCAGTGCGTCGCGGGTTGCGGCGTCTGCGATCGACAGCGCGCCGAGCAGCGCATCCGGCGTGCGGGCCAGCGCATCGAGCGCGCACGCGAATGCACGGTGCCAGGTCTCGACCTGCCGCGCATCGATGCGCGCGGTGTCGTAGCCGTAGTCGATCGTCAGTTCGGCACCGCTCTCGATCACGAGCGTCAGCGCGAAATCGGTCGCTTCGATGCTGCGCACGCCGCTCAGCGCAAGCGCGCGCGGATCTGCGTCGCGCGCAGTGTCGTCCACCGGGTAGTTCTCGAACACGACCAGCGTGTCGAACAGTGCGCCGCCCGCGCCGCGCGCCCAGCGCTGGATGTCGGCAAGCGGCGTGTGCGCATGCTCGGCGGCGGCCGCGTTCTCGCGCTGCAGCGTTTGCAGCCAGTCGGCCGCGCGTTGCTGCGGCGCGGGCGCGGTGATCACCGGCAGCGTGTTGATGAACAGACCGAGTACCGTGTCGACGTCCGCGAGCGCATCGGGGCGGCCCGCGACGGTCGCGCCGAACGCGACGGCCGGCTGGTGCGTCATCCGCTGCAGCGCGAGCGCCCACGCGCCCTGCACCAGCGTGTTGACGGTCAGCTTCAGTGCGCGCGCCGTCTGCGCGACGCGCGTCAGCGCGTCCGCATCGATCGTCGCGCGCCACGTGACCATGTCGGCGTCCGCGCGGTCCGCCGTGCGTTCCGCGATCAGCGTCGGCGCGTCGAGCCGCGCGAGGCGGTCGGTCCAGAAGCGTTCGTCGGCATCGCGGTCGCGCGTACCGAGCCACGCGATGAAGTCGCGATAGCGCAGCGCCGGGCGGCTCGCGAACGGCGACACGGCGTCCGGATCGCGATAGTCGCGCAGCACGTCGGCGAGCAGGCGTGCGGTGCTCCAGCCGTCGAGCAGCACGTGGTGACGCGTCCATACGACGCGCCATGCATCGTCCGTCACGCGGATCAGCGTGAGCCGCATCAGCGGCGGCTCGCGCCAGTCGAACCCGCGTGCGCGGTCGGCCGCGAGCCATGCGTCGAAATCGGCGTCGAGCGTGTCGCCGCGCGTGCGCCAGTCGAGCTGTTCGACCGGCATGTGTGCGTGGCGATGCACGCACTGCAGCGGCGCGGCTTCGTCGGGCATCACGCTCGTGCGCAGGATGTCGTGGCGTGCGACGGACGCGTCGAACGCAGCTGCGAGGCGGTCGGCATCGAGCGCGGTCGCGGTCGCGACGAGCTGGTTCACGTAGCTCGCGTGGCCCGGCGCGAACAGCGCATGGAACAGGATGCCCTGCTGCATCGGCGACAACGGATACACGTCGTCGATCGCGCGCCAGTCGAGCGGCGTGCGTTCGATCGCTGCTTGCGTGAGACCGGCGGCCTGCGCGAGCGGGAAATCGCCCGGCGTCGCGCCGCCGCCGCGATGCGCGACGCGTGACGCACATGCGTCGACCAGCTCGCGCAGCGCGGCCGCGAAGCGTTCGGCGAACGCGTCGATCGTTGCGCGCTCGAACTGCGGCGCGCCATAGACCCAGTGCACTTTCAGCGTGCGCGCGCCGTCCCGGTCCGTATCGAGGTACGCGTGAATCGCGAGCGTGTTGCCGAGCGGCCCTTGGCGGTCGCGTTCGACGCCGGTGCCGCCGAAACGCGGCACGAGCGTTGCGTCGCGCGGCGCGTCGAACTGGCCGAGATAGTTGAACGTGACGCGCGGGCGCGGCACGGCGGCCAACGCCGCGCGCGTCGCCGCATCGCCGTAGTGCACGAGCACGCCGAAGCCGAGCCCCTTGTGCGGCACCGCGCGCAGCGTGTCCTTGACCGCGCACAGCGTGTCGCTCGCGGTCGCTTCGACCGGCAACGTCACCGGGTAGTGGCTCGTCAGCCAGCCGATCGTGCGGCTCGCGTCCGCATCGTCGAACAGCGCCTCGCGGCCATGCCCTTCCAGTTCGATGCGGCACGATGCCGAGCCGCGCACGCCGGCCAGTGCCAGCGCGAGCGCCGCGCCCAGCAGTTCGATCATCTGCGTGCGATACGCCGCATGCGCATCGGTCAGCGCCGCGCGCGTCAATGCCGCGTCGATCGTCTGCACGACGACGGCTGCATCGGCATTCGTCGCCGCCGCGTCGGGGTGATCGGGCACGAGGTCGTCGCCCTGCGCCATCGCGGCCCAGTACGCGGCCTCGGCCGCGAACGGCGATTCCGGTTCCGTCGCGGCGCGCGCGAGCCGTGCGGCCCACGCGTCCGCACGCAGGCCCGGCTGCGACAGCCGGACCGGCGTGCGTTCACATGCGGCGCGGTATGCCGAGTCAAGGTCGTCAAGCAGGATGCGCCACGATACGCCGTCGACGATCGCGTGGTGAATCGCGAGATAGAGCTGCGTCGAACCGTCCGGCAGCCGTGCCGCGCACGCGCAGGCGAGCGGCCCACGACCGAGGTCGAGACGGCGCTGCAACGCGTCGAAGCGCGCGAGCGCGTCGGCGTCGTCGCGTGCGGCGACTTCGACGAACGGCAGCGCATCGTACGGCTTCGCGGCATCGCTGGCGCGCCACGTACCGTCAGTGCCGCGCGCGAAGCGCTGGCGGAACACGTCGTGATGCGTCAGCAACGCATCGAATGCGCGCGCGAACGCGTCCGCGTCGAACGGCCCGCGCACGTCGAACGCGACCGACTGGTTCCAGTGGCCGCGCTGCGGGACGTCGAGCGCGAAGAAGCGTTGCTGCGCGGGCGTCAGGATTGGCGAAGCAGCGGGCGTCGCCACTACGGCTGCGATGGCAGGCTGAGCAGCAGCGGTCACGTCTTCGGTTTTCGCGATGCGTGCGAGTTCGGCCACCGTCGGACCGTCGAACAGTTGCTTCGGCGTGAAGCGCACGCCACGCTTGCGCGCACGGGCGATCACCTGCAGCACGAGAATCGAATCGCCGCCGAGTTCGAAGAAGTTGTCGTCGCGGCCGACCTGCGGCGCCTTCAGCACGGCCTGCCAGACTTCGGCGAGCACCGTTTCGACCGCGCCCTGCGGCGCATCGCCGGACGCGATTGCAACCGGCGCGGCCGCCAGTTCGCGTAACGCCGCGCGATCGATCTTGCCGTTAGCGGTCACCGGCAGGCGCGCGAGCGCGACGAACTGCGCGGGCACCATGTAGTCGGGCAGCTTCGCGGCGAGCGCCGCGCGCATGGCGGCCTCGTCGAACGCCGCACCGTCGCGCATCACGACGAAGGTCGCAAGACGCAGGCGGCCGTCGTGCTCGATCGTGAGCGTTTCGGCCTGTGCGACCGGGCCGGCCGCGCGCACGGCCGCACTCACCTCGCCCGGTTCGACGCGGTAGCCGCGAATCTTCACCTGGTCGTCGATGCGGCCGAGGAACGCGAGACGGCCGTCCGCGCGCAAGCGCACGCGGTCGCCGGTGCGATACAGCCGCGCGCCGGGCGTGAACGGATCGGGCACGAAGCGTTCGGCGGTCTGCGCCGGACGCCCGAGGTAACCGCGCGCGACGCCCGGCCCGCCCAGATACAGCTCGCCCGTCGCACCGGCCGGCACGCATGCGCCGAACGCGTCGAGCACGAGCGCGCGCGCGTTCGGCAGCGGCAGGCCGAGCGGCACGCCGCTCGCGGGATCGCGCGCATCGGCGGCGATCGACGCCGTGTCGCACGCGATCGCGCCGACCGTCGCTTCGGTCGGCCCGTAATGGTTGATCACGCGGCAGGCCGGCGCGAGCGCGGCCAGGCGCGCCACGAGCGCCCACGTGAGCGTTTCGCCGCCCGTCACGAGCGCGTGGCGCGGCAGCACGTCGGCCGGCACGCGCGCGTCGAGCAGCGCCTGCAGGTGGCTCGGCACGATCTTCAGCACGCCGACGTCGCGGCGGCGCATCTCGTCCGCGAACAGGTCCGGATCGAACGCGCATGCGGCCGGCAGCAGGTGCAGCGTGCGGCCCGCGCACAACGCGCCGAACAGCGTCGTGTGGCCGAGATCGGCGGCAACGGTCGACACCATCGCGAACGACGCGTCCGGTGCGAACGCGAGTTCGTCGAGCATCCCCTGCACGTAGTCGGCCAGTGCGCCGTGCGACACGACGACGCCCTTCGGCGTACCGGTCGAACCCGACGTATAGATCAGGTACGCGCCCTGTTCCGGATGCGGCGCAACGCGCACGCCGGCCGCATGGGCGAGCGTCGCGTCCTGTGCGAGAGTATCGACGTCGAGCGGTTTTGCGTCGATGCCGGCGGGCCATGCGGCCGTCTCCGCGACGAGCGCCCAGCGTGCGCCGCAGTCGGCTGCCGCCGCGGCGAGTCGTGCGGCAGGTTGCGCGGGATCGAGCAACACGGCGAGCGCACCGGCCTTCAACGCACCGAGCAGGCCGACGACGAAGCGTGCGGACCGTTCGATGCAGATGACGACCGGTGCTTCTGCCGTCGCGCCACGCTGCTTCAGCGCATGCGCGATGCGGTTCGACGCGTCGTCGAGTTCGGCGAACGTCAGCGACGCCGACGCATCGTCGAGCGCGACGCGATGCGGATACGCGGCCGCCTGCCGCGCGAATGCGGCGACGATGTCGGCATGTTCGACACGCAGCGCACGGCCGTCGCGCGGCTGGCGCGCTGCGGCCGATGCGTCGCACGGCAGCGCTGCCGTCGTGCGGTGCGGATCGTGCGCGGCCGCGCCGACGAGCGCCGCATAGCTGTCGAGCCACGCGCGTGCGGTATCGGCGTCGATGCAGTCGGTCGCATAGGCCGCGACCAGTTCGATCCCGTTCGCGTCGTCGGTGAAATCCAGCGCGAAGTCGAAGCGCGCGGCCAGATCGGGCCCCGGCGTCGCGACCGCCGTCGCGCCCGGCAGCACGCTGTCGTGCCGCGCGTCGAACTGCTGCGCGAATTTCACGCGCAGCCATTCGTCGCCGCGCTTGACCGGCGGCTTCACCGCATCGACGACACGCTCGAACGGCACGTCCTGGTGCGCGACCGCGTCGAGCGCCGCCGTGCGCGCCGCGTCGACGAGCGTGCGGAACGGCAGCGTCGGCGCCACGCGCACGCGCAGCGCGACCGTATTCAGGAACAACCCCAGCAGCGCGCGCGTTTCAGGCCGCTGGCGATGCGCGACCGGCACCGCGACGACGACGTCCGTTTCGCCGGTCAGGCGCGACAGCCATGCGTCGAGCGCAGCCAGCAGCACCGTGAAGACGGTGGCCTGCGCGTCGCGTGCGAGTTGCCGTACGTCGGCCGCAACCGCGTCGGGCAGGCGCACCGACACGCGCGCGCCCTGCAGCGTGCGCGCGGCGCCCGGCTGACGATCGACCGGCAGCGCGATCGGGCCCGGCACGTCGCGCAATGCGCCGCGCCAGTAGTCGAGCTGACGTTCGCCCTCGCCGCCGGCCAGCATGTCGCGCTGCCAGTCCGCGTAGTCGGCGTACTGGATCGGCAGATCGGGCAACGACGGCTCGCGGCCTTCGGCATACGCGCGGTACGCGGCCGACAGTTCGTCGAACGCGCAGCGCGAACTCCAGCCGTCGGTGATCGCATGATGCGCGGTCAGCAGCAGGCGGTGACGATCGTCGGCGAGCGCGACGAGCGTCGCGCGCAGCAGCGGGCCGCGTGCGAGGTCGAACGGTTCGGCCGCATCGCGCTCGGCGAGCCGTGCGGCTTGCGCGTCGCGCGCGGCCGGCGGCTGGTCGCGCAGGTCGAAGTCGGCGATCGACACCGGCAGATGCGCATGAATCCGCTGCATCACGATGCCGTCGTCATTGTCGACGAGCGTCGTGCGCCACGCTTCGTGCCGGCCGATCAAGTGATCGAGCGCACGCTGCAGCGCGTCGCGATCGAGCGCGCCGTCGATCGTCCAGTGCGCGGCGATGTGATATGCGGCGCTCGCATCGCGCGTTTGCGCGAGCACCCAGAAACGTTGCTGCGCGAGCGATGCCGCACGGTCGACATGCGGCGCGCCCGATGCGGCTGCATCGGCCGTCGCTCGGCGTGCGGAAATGACGGCCAGCGGTTCGCCGGTCTCGCGTTCCGAACGATCGACCGTTTCGGCCAGTTCGGCGAGCGCCGGATCGGCGAACAGCGTATCGAGCCGCAGGTTCACACGCCAAGCGGCGCGAATCGCGGCCTGCAACTGCATCGCGGCGAGCGAATCGGCGCCCAGCGCAAAGAAATGGTCGTCGCGCGACGGCGCGGCGTCGAGGCCGAGCAGCGTTTGCCAGAGGCCGGCGAGTTGCTGCTCGGTCTGCGTGCGCGGCGCGTCGCCGGCACCTTGCGTCGTGTCGCGCGCGGCGGCAATCCGCTCGCGCAGCGCGGCGCGATCGACCTTGCCATTCAACGTATACGGCAGCGCATCGCAGCGTACGAACCGGTGCGGCTGCCATGCCGCCGGCAATAACGCTCCCACGTGCGCCTTCAGCGCTGCATCGTCGGCCGCCGCGCGCAGCGCGACGCACGCGATCAGCCGCGTCGGCCCGTTGCCGGTTTCGGCAACCACGGCCGCATCGGCCACGGCCGGATGCGAGCGCAGGCACGCAGCGATTTCCGCGGGCTCCACGCGCACGCCGCGCACCTGGACCTGATCGTCGAGACGGCCGAGATAGTCGAACGCTCCATCGTCGCGCAGGCGTGCGAGATCGCCCGTGCGGTAGACACGCGCGCCGGGCTCGCCGTCCGGATCGGGAATGAAGCGTTCGGCCGTCAGCGCCGGACGGCCGTGATAGCCGCGCGCGATACAGACGCCGCCGAGCAGCAGCTCGCCGCCTTCGCGCGACTCGCCGTCGACACGCGCGACGCGCGGGCCGATCACGCGGCCGATCGGCAGCGACGCATACGCGTCATCGGCGGCCAGCACGGGCGTCTCGCCCGGTTCGACCGGCCACAGCATCGGCGAGATCACGGCCTCGGTCGGCCCGTAGCCGTTGATCAGGCGCACCGACGGGAACGTGCGGCACACGAGTTCGAATGCCTGCTGCGGCAGCGCTTCGCCGCCGAACGCGAGTACGCGCAATGCCGGCGGCACGCCGTCGCGCGCGGCGACAGCCGCGAATTCGCGCAGGTATGCAGGCGGAAATGCGGCGACGTTGACCGATTCGCGCACCAGCAGCGCATGCGCGGCGTCGGGCGCGAACGGCTGCGGCGGCGCCACGACGATACTGGCGCCGATCGCGAGCGGCGCGAGCCAGCACTCATGAGCGGCGTCGAAATTGACCGATGCGAAATGCAGCAGACGGTCGCCGGCCTCGATCGGCAGCGCTGCCGCGAGCGCGTCGCAGTGCGCGGCGAGCGGCCCGTGCTCGACGACGACCGCCTTCGGCGTGCCGGTCGAGCCCGACGTATAGATCATGTAGGCGGCCGAACGCGGGTGCACGGGCACGTCTTCGTCATCGGCAGCAATGTCTTGCTCGTCCGCCGTTTCGGCAGCCGCGTCGAACGCCTGTTCGAACGGCGTGCCGAGCGCCGCACGGCCGGCTGCGTCGACGATGCCGTGCCGCAGTTGCGCATCCTGGACGATCCAGTCGAGGCGCGCGGCCGGATGACGCGGATCGAGCGGCACGAACACGCCGCCCGCCTTCAGCACGGCCAGCAGCGCGACGAACAGCTCGCACGAACGCTCGACGCAGACGCCGACCCGCACTTCCGCGCCGACGCCGGCCGCGCGCAGTTGCCGGGCCAGCCGCGACGCACGCGCGTCGAGCGCGCCGCGCGACAGGCGCAAATCGTTCTGGAAAGGTACCGCGATGGCGGGCGCGTCGGGCGCGACGCGCGCCAGTTCGCGGATTCGGTGATGCAGCGCAATCGGGAAACTCGTCATGTGCGTGAAGTCCTTCGGTCCGGCCGCTTCGGCCAAGTCTCGGGGCCGCTTGGGGCGGCTTCACTGGTGTGACGAACGGCGCGGCCGATTTTTTACCGTTTTGCGCTCAAAGCATGCGTGGCCATCTTTTTTGCACGCGCCGCTAAATATTTACGCGGCCCGTTCGTCTATCAGTGAGGAAAGCCGGAACGGGCATACCCCGCCCGCCGCTTTCGCATCACCTTTTCCGCTTCCGCGTTTTGCGTTTCCGCGTATTCGCTTGCCTTCCCTTTACCGACGTTGCCGATGACAGCCGCCTACGAGCCTTCTTCCCCGCCGTCCCTCGACGCCTCGCCCGCCCGCCCCGCGGCGCGCCTGATCCTCGCGCTGTTGCGCGAAAGCCGCGCGTCGCTCGCGCTGGCACTCACCGCGTGCGTGCTGAACGGCGTCGCGAGCGTGCTGCTCGTCGCGACGCTGAACCGCGCACTCGCGCAACCGGGCGCCGCCGATGCGTCGCTCGCGTGGCGCTTCGCGCTGTGCGCGGTGATCGCGCTCGTCACGCGGATCGTGTCGGGCACGCTGTTCGCGCGCCTGTCGCAGGACACGATGGCGCGGCTGCGCGTGCACCTCGCGCGACGCGTCGGTGCGGCCGAGCTGCGCGACATCGAGCGGATCGGCGCGGCGCCCGTGCAGTCGGTGCTGACCGACGATGCGACCAACGTGTCGATGCTGTTCTTCGCGCTGCCGAACCTGGTCATGCACGGCTCGATCGTGTTCGGCTGCCTCGGTTATCTCGCGTGGCTGTCGTGGCCCGTGTGCGTGCTGGCGCTGGCCGCGATCATCGCCGGCTCGCTCGGTTATCACACCGGCGACCGCCGCGCGATCGCGTCGCTCGAAGCGGCCGGCCAGGCGCAGGACCGCCTGTTCGGCTATCTCGGCTCGCTGTTTTCCGGTGCGAAGGAACTGAAGCTGCACGATGCGCGCGCACGCCAGTTCGTCGACGGCCAGCTCGGCGCCGCGATCGGCGAGGTGCGCGACCACCGCCGCCGCGCGTTCAGCGCGTATGCGGTCGGGGTCGGCTGGATCATCTTCCTGTTCTACGTGTTCCTCGGCTTCGCATCGTTCTGGCCGCAACTCGGCGTGCACGCCGAGCCGGGCGTGGCGGCCGGCTACGTCGTCGTGTTCCTGTTCATGCTCGTGCCGCTCGACGGGCTCCTGAACAACCTGCCGACCGTCAACGCGGCGCGCGTATCGCTTACGCGAATCGAAGGCGTGATGGCCGAGTTCGGCGCGCTGCGCACGGTGCCGCCCGCGGCCGACGCGCCCGACGTGCCGCCGGCCGGCGCCGTCACATTGCACGGCGTCACGCACGCGTATTTCCACGAGCGCGACGAACGGATGTTCAGCATCGGGCCGATCGACCTGACGATCAAGCCAGGCGAGCTCGTGTTCATCGTCGGCGGCAACGGCAGCGGCAAGACGACGCTCGCGAAGGTGCTGACGGGGCTCTACGAGCCCGAGGAAGGCACGATCGAGGTCGACGGCCGCACGATCGGCTGGCGCGAGCGGGCAGCGTATCGGCAGCGCTTCAGCGCGGTGTTCAACGATTTCCACCTGTTCGATGCGCTGCTCGGCATCGTCGATCCCGACGATCCGGCCCGCGCGCAGGCCGATGCACGCGCGAACGCGCTCGTCGCGAAGCTGGCGCTCGACCACAAGGTGAAAGTCGTCGACGGCGCGTTCTCGACCCGTGCGCTGTCGACCGGGCAGCGCAAGCGGCTCGCGCTCGTCGTCGCGTATCTGGAAGACCGGCCGTTCTACCTGTTCGACGAATGGGCGGCCGACCAGGATCCGTCGTTCAAGGCCGTGTTCTACGAGCAGTTGCTGCCCGAACTGCGCGCACGCGGCAAGGCCGTGATCGTGATCACGCACGACGACCGCTATTTCGATCTCGCCGACCGGCTGCTGAAGCTCGACAACGGGCGCATCGTCAGCGACACGATGCCCGCGCGTTCGCGTGCGCAAGACGGCGTCGATGCGCTGAGCGTGTAAGCCATTGATGGATCGATCGCCGACGCGCCGCAATGGCAGCGCGTCGGCGATGTTCGATTCAGAAGGAAATGTTGCCGGAGCGTGGAGACAAGGAAAGGCCGGGACATCGACCGTCAAGCCGATTACAACGCCCTGCCCGTTAACACAGCGTTATCGATACCCGACAACCCTCCGCGCGCTCAACGCGCGGCCGGCAGCTTCAGCATCGTATCGGTCATCACGTCGGCCAGCTTCAGCGCCGACATCGGCCCGCCGAACCCCCAGATATTGCGTTCGATCAGCGCGATCCGGTGGTCGCGCAGCGCGGGCACGAAGCGCCACACCGGCGAATCGAGTTTCGCCGACAGCGGCACGTCCATCCCCGACGCGGTCACGAACATCACGGCCAGATTGCGCTGCGTGAGCAGGTCGGCCGACGTCACGTACAGCGTGCCTTCCCGCGTCGGCTTCTTTGGCCACGGATCGAGCCCGAGCGCACGCGCGAGACCCGCCGACGTGCTGTTGCCCGTATAGGCCCAGTAACGATCGGGCAAGCCGAGATCCTGCAGCAGCGCGATGCGCTCGCCCTTTCTGCCCGCTGCCGCGAGCCGCGCCGCATTGCGTGCGATCCCCGCATCGAGCTGCGCATCGACCACTTGTGCGCGCGCGTCGCGCCCCGTCACTGTACCGATCGTCCGGAAGATCTGCCGCATCCAGTCGAGCTGCGTGACGGGCACGCCGTCCTCGGCAACATTCGGGCTGAACTGGAACAGGATCGTCGGCGCGATCCGGTCGAGCGCGTCGAAGATCGGCGCATGCCGGAAGCCGACGCCGATGATCAGGTCGGGCTTGACCGCGGCGATCGCCTCGAGCCCCGGCTCCTGCCGCGAGCCGATGTCGGTCACGTGCGCGAGCCGGTCGCTCTGGTAGCCGAGCCAGCCCGGATAGAACGCGGTATCGGCCATCCCGACCGGCACGAGGTCGAGCGCGATCACGCTTTCCGCGAACATGAAGTCGAGCGCGACCACGCGCTGCGGTCGCACCGGCATCTTCGCGCTCGCCTGCGACACGACCGGGTTGCCGGCCAGCGACACGGCGCCCGGCGCGCGGTTGCTGCCGCCGGCAACGGCAACCGCACCGGCCGACGCAGAAAACACGCCGCAGCACGCAGCACCGAGCGCGGCGATTGCGCCCAACGCGTGTCGGCGGCCCGCGTCGTGCGTCACCGGATGGCGTCCTGCCCGGCCAGCGCCGCGTCGTCCATCGTCAGTAGCAGGGGGCAGCTCCCACACAGTTGTGTTTCTCCAGGAATTTCATAGCGCAGGCAGCACACGCGGCGCGCGCGAAACGGCGTCGGCAGCAGCGGCGAGCGCGGCACGGCATCGCGTACCGGCATGCGCAGCGGATTCGGTTCGCAGGCAAGGCACGTCGAGCCGAACAGCCAGCCCGCATCGCGCACGGGATCGGCCGCGCAAGGCAGCGACCGGCAGGTGTCGAGCAGATAGTCGAGCAGGTTGCCCGCGTTGCTCCACAGCACGCGCGGCGTGACGCGGCCCATCGCGGCGAGCAGGTCGATCACCGCGCCGAGATGCGCGACGAGCCCTGCATAACGAAGCGCGGGATCGTCGCACGGCGCGCCGAGCGCGTCCGCCGCGAAATACAGCGCAACCGGCATCCCGTCGTCGAGCGCGACGAACGTGCGCTCGGGCGTCATGTCGAGCGGCCGGCCGAGCGTCAGCGCGGCGACGACGCCGGCCGGCGCCGCACGGCCGAAATAGTATTTGCTCCATTGCGACATCAGCGCGCGCGCATGCTGCGCCGGATCGCCGCCGTAATGGCGGACCATTGCATCGAGCACCGCGTCGCGGTGCTCGGGCAACGCGCTGACGGGCATGACGATGCGGCCCGGCGCATGTGCGTCGTCGGGCATGCCAAGCCAGACGACGTCGAGATGGTCGGCGAACGGTTCGGGCGCGAACGCCGAGAAGCGCGTGGCGCGCGCGCCGTCGAGCGACGGCGTCATCGCCCCGCGCGCCGGGCGCGGCGCCCCTCGAGAATCAGCAGCCCGAGCAGGTACGGCGCGCCGATCAGCGCGGTCAACACGCCGGCCGGCACTTCGCGCGGCGCGACGACCGTGCGCGCCGCGAGATCCGCGACACCGAGGATCAGCGCGCCGCACGCGGCCGCGAGCCACAGCCGCGTGCGATGCCGGCGCGCGCCGAGCATCGTCGCGACATGCGGCGCCATCAGCCCGATGAAACCGACCGGCCCGACCGCCGCGACGGCCGCGCACGCGGCGAGCGTCGCGATCGTCAGCGCGAGCGGTCGCAGCGCGGCCACCGGCAGGCCGAGCGCGGCCGCCTGGTCGTCGCCGAGCGCGAGCATGTCGAGCGGTCGCGCGAGCCACGCGAACACGGGCACCGCGAGCACGCACCACGGCAGCAGCATCGACACCTCGCCCCAGCTTCGGCCATAGGTGCCGCCGACGAGCCACACGACGAAGCGCGCGGGCTGCACGCTTTGCTGCGTGATCAGCCATTGTGCGAGCGTGGTCCACAGCGCGCCGATCGCGATACCCGTCAACGCCACCGCGAGCGGCGCATAACGATGCCGGTGATTCAGCGCGAGCGTGATCGCGAGCGACAGTCCGCCGCCGATCAGCGCAGCCGCCGCAAGCGTCACGTGGCCCATCAACGGCCACGTCGACAATGCGAACAACGTAACGAGCCCCGCGCCCTGCGTGACGCCCAGCACTTCGGGGCCCGCGAGCGGATTGCGCACGACGCTCTGCATCGCGACGCCGCTCACGGCCAGCAGCGCGCCCGCGAGCAGTGCGCACAGCAGGCGCGGCATGCGCAGGTCGATCAGCATCCGCGCGAGCGCATCGTGGCCGGACAGCGCGGCGGACCAGCGTGCGGGCGACAGCCATTCGGGGCCGGCCGACACGCCGCCCCACACCACCAGCGCGCCGACCACGCAGAACAACGCTGTGCGCAGCGGCCAGCCGAGCCGTTCGAGCCAGCCGACGAGCCGCGTCGAGCCGCCGCCCGCCGCGC
This sequence comes from Burkholderia pyrrocinia, assembly GCF_001028665.1. Classification (NCBI taxonomy): domain Bacteria; kingdom Pseudomonadati; phylum Pseudomonadota; class Betaproteobacteria; order Burkholderiales; family Burkholderiaceae; genus Burkholderia; species Burkholderia pyrrocinia. The sequence continues at coordinate 3,064,344 of NZ_CP011503.1, read as the reverse complement.
GTTCGCCATCCGCATGCAGCACGCCCGACCACGCGGCGCCGCGCCGAATCATCGCGAGCATCAGCGGCGTGCCGACCAGCGCGATCGCGACGCCGGTCGACAGCGTCGCGTCGAGGCCCGACGCGAGCACCGCGCTGTCGGTGACGAGCACGAGCGCGCCACCGGCGAGCGCCGACAGCGGCACCAGCACGCCGAGCCGCGCCGCGCGCGCGCCGCGCACCTGGCGCAGCAGGTTCGGCGCGACGAGACCGACATACGACAGCGGGCCCGCGATACTGACGGCCACGCTCGTGAACGCGACCGCGACGAGCGTCGCGGCGAGCCGCGTTGCATCGACGCGCACGCCGGCCGCGGCCGCCGCATCGTCGCCGAGCGTGAGCGGATTCAGCGGCCGGATCACGAACGGCAGCGCGACCAGCGGCACGACGAGCCAGCGCGCGGCGAGCGCGAGGCCCGTCGCGCCCGGCTGGTAAAGACTGCCGTTGGTCCACAGCGCGGCGCCCGCGATGTTCTGCTCGAAGAACGCGAGCACGAGCGTCGACAGCGCGGCGAACAGCAGCATGCACACGCTGCCCGCGAGCACGAGCCGCAACGGCGTCGCACGCCAGCCGCCGGCCGCGACGATCGCGCATGCGGCGGCGGCCAGCCCGCACACGAACAGCAGCGGCACCGATGCGACGCCCGCCAGTGCCGGCACGAGCATCGCCGCGAGCAGGCCGAGCTGCGCGCCGCCCGTCACGCCGAGCAGGTCGGGCGACGCGAGCGGATTGCGCGTGAGCGACTGGAACAGCGCGCCCGCGATGCCGAGGCAGCCGCCCGCGACGAGCGCGGCCGCGACCCGCGGCAGGTTGAGGTCGAACAGGAACACGTGCGCGAGCGCGGCGCCGTCGCTGCCGGGCGCCGCCGCCCACCACACGCGCAAATCGGGTGCGACGCGCAGCGCCGCGAGTATCGCGATCAGCGCGACGAGGCCGATCGCGATCGTGCCTGCCCGGCCGGACGCCGCGCCCTTCCCCGTCGCCGCGAGGCGCTTGCGCATCGCGAACGTCGTCATACGGCGAGATCCCGATCGAAGACGCCGGCCGCCTGCGGCGTGTCGGCACTCGACGGCCCGTAGGCCGGCACGCACATCGGCGCGCCCGTCTGCGGATGCGCGAGCTTCAGCATCTCGACGCCGAACGCCGCACGCAGCCGCGCCGGATCGAGCATCGCGTCGGGCGAGCCCTGCGCGACGAGGCGGCCCGCGCGCATCAGCACGATCTCGTCGCTGTACGCGGCCGCCTGGTTCAGGTCGTGCAGCACCCATACGATCGTCAGCCCGCGCGCGCGGTTCAGCGCGCGCAGCGCGTCGAGGATATCGAGCTGGTGATGGATGTCGAGATAGGTCGTCGGTTCGTCGAGCAGCACGATCGGCGCCTGCTGCGCGAGCGCCATCGCGATCCACGCGCGCTGGCGTTCGCCGCCCGACAGCGCGCCGACGTCGCGGCCCGCATCGTCGGCAAGGCCGCTCGTCTCGAGCGCCTCGTCGATCGCCGCATGATCGGCCCGCGACAGCCCGCGCAGGAAGCCGCCGTACGCATAGCGCCCGTACGCGACAAGCTCGCGCACCGTGAGGCCCGACGGAATCTGGTTGAACTGCGCGAGCATCGTCAGCTCGCGAGCGAGCGCGCGACGGCGAAACGACGCGAGCGGCCTGCCGTTGACTTCGACATGACCGGCACGCGCAGGCTGCAGGCCCGCGAGCGTGCGCAGCAGCGTACTCTTGCCGCAGCCGTTCGGCCCGCACAGCGCGGTCACGCGGCCGGCCGCGATCGACAGGTCCAGCCCGTCGATCACGACATGGTCGCGATAACCCACCGTCAACCCGCGCGCGGCAAGCGCGGCGGTACTACGCGTCATCGGTCCTCCGTTCGGTCGCGCGCGGGACCGTGTAACTCTGCGCCATCGCGACGACGACCTTGCGCGGCCCTTCGAACGGGTCGCGCGCGTGTGCGGTCAGCATGTTGTCGAGCATCAGCACGTCGCCCGTGCGCCACGGGAACACGATGCGCTGCTGGTCGAGCACGCCGCGGATCTGCGCGAGCGCATCGGCCTCGAGCGGCTCGCCGTCGCCGTAGTACACGTTGCGCGGCACGTTCTCGAGCCCCACCGCGTCGACGAGCGCTTCCTGCATGTCGTCGTCGAGCGCCGACAGGTGAAACAGGTTCGCCTGGTTGAACCACACGCGGTCGCCGGTGCGCGGATGGCGTGCGACGGCCTGGCAGCGTTCGCGCGTGCGCAGCAGCAGTTCGCCGTCGTCGTCGGTGCGCCATGCGCATTCGATGCCGCGCGCCGCGCACATCCGCTCGACCTCGGCCGGCTCGTCGGTGCCGAACGACTGCTGCCACGGCAGGTCGAGCCCCTGCCCGAAATTGCGCACGTACAGCAGCTCGCGCCGCTCGAAGCGCGCGACGAGCGCCGGATCGAGCGCGCGGTACACGGCGCGGCTGTCCGCGATCGGCGTCGCGCCGCCCTTGGGCGCCGCGAGCGCGCAGTGGAACCAGATCCGCAGCGGCCATTCCCGCGTATACGACTGCTCGTTGTGCAGCGGAATCGCGCGGTGCGGCGGGTATTCGGTCGACGTGTAGACGGCGCCTTCGACCTGGCTGCGCGGCGTCGACGCGTATTCATAGCCGATCAGCGGATCGCCGAACGATGCCGCGAACTGCTGGAACGCATCGATCGACGGCACGTGAAAGCCCGTGAACAGCACGCCGCCCGCCCGTTCGAGCGTGTCGGCCGCGATCTCGCGCGCCAGCGGCGCGACATCGTCGATCGACATCCCGTCGCTGCCGCGCGGCGACACGACGGTGGGCAGCCCCGGCTCGATACGCAGGTCGTCGAGCGTCGGCAACGAAAGCAGGGTCATGCAACGTCCTCTTCAGGTGGCGCGCCGGAATCCGGCGCAGCGGTTCACGAGGCGCGCGTCGCGCGCTCGCCGTCCATCGCGCGGCGCAGGCTCGCGGGGCGCATGTCGGTCCAGACGGTCTCGATGTGCGCGAGACAGTCGGCCTTCGGGCCGCTCACGCCGACCTCGCGCCAGCCGGCCGGCACGGGCCGGAACGTCGGCCAGATCGAATACTGTTCTTCGTCGTTGATGACGACCGTGTAGACGAGATCGTCGGTGTCGGCGGAAGGCGTCGTGGCTTGCGTCATGATCGGAAAAAAACGGGAGACGGTTGAAGGATGCGAAGCGGCGGATTGCGCCGCTCCTGTCTGATAGACGATTGGCCGGCGCGGTTTTTTACCGCCGCCGCGCGCGACCGCCCAGGAACACCGGGCACGCGACGCCGCGATGGCACGCGTCGAGGCATTCCGCGCAGTGGCGCTCCGCGTCGCGCACCATGAAATGCACGAGCGTCTGCGATACGTTCAGCGCGCGCGCAGCGGTCTGCAGCGTCTCCTCGCGCAGCCGCACCATCTCGAAGGCCGCGCGGCTGCGCGCCGGCAGGTCGTCGAGCGCAGCACATACGCGCCGCAGCGTATCGCGCGTCACCAGCGCGGCTTCCGGCGTCGGCTCGGGCGACGGCACGTCGAAGCCGTCGTCTTCTTCCGTGTGATAGACGTTCTCGAGGCTCTGCCGGCGGCACGCGTCGATCGACGCATTGCGCACCATCCGCGTCACGTACGCGACCGGCTGGCGCACCGCGTCCTGGTTCGGGAATTCGACGAGCTTCACGAATACGTCGTGCACGACATCCTCGGCACGGCTCGCACAGCCGACGAAGCCGCGCGCGACATTGACGAGCATCGCGCGATGCGAGATCAGCACGTCGAGCAGTGCGCCCTGCGCGCGGGGCTCCGCGGCACGGCGCGCACGCGGCACGGCGCGCGGCGGCAGGTCCGGATAACTGCCGAGGAACGGGTTCGCCGTTGCCGCCGCCGGTCGGTCGAGCACTTCCGCCATGGCCATCGATCTGCTCCGTCATATTTCGAGATAGCAAAATTTAACGTAAACGCAAATCATTCTCAATACGATTCCCAAATACCCCTTTCAGTCGTCAGGATTTGTCTGAACAATTGGCGAGATCGTTGATCGAGCGGACGGGGTTCGCTTCGTCGATCGCAGCGTGCGGCGAGCTTTCGGTCCTGAAGGGCCGGAACGATGCGGTCGTCGCCATCACAAGGTGTGCCGCTGGGTGCGACAAGCGTCACGCAGCAGATGCGGAAAAGCGCCGGCGTGCCGGCGCATTTTTCATGACTCGCGTGCAGGGCGGGTAGCCGCGCCCACCCGCGTCAATAGATGAACAGCCGGATCGTCGCCGTCGCATCGAACCGCCCGATCTTCGGCGGCCCGAACGACTTCAGCACCGCGTCCATCAATACGCTCTGGTTCATGACGTTGGACGGGAATTGAGCCAGGTTGAACTGTTGGTTGAACGGAATCGCCTTGCCCTGGCTGTCTTCGATGCCGATACCGAAATTGCTGTCCTTCGCCGGCACCAGCAAACCGTTCTGAACCGGGTAGCTCGTTTCGAAGTACCCGTCGACGCGTACCGCGACGTTGCATTTCTTGGTCAACGACAACGAGAATCGCTTGCGCGGCACCGCCGGCAGGAAGCCGTTGCCGACCGCCTGCACCTGTCCGAAATTGACGATGCCCGGTTCGGGCGTCACGAGCACGTCGACGAAACACGGCGTCGGCTTGAGGTTGCGCAGGCCGCTCAGGCGGTACTGGAAGCTCGGGCTGTACGCGTTCAGTCCGAACTCGCCGTCGAACTGGAACACCGTGTAGATATCGCTCGGCGGCTGGACCCAATTGCCTTTCTTGCGCACGACGACCTGATAGTCGATGCTGATGCGCGTCTGCTGGCAACGCCCGCGGCCGAAGTCGTACCTGCTGCACGGCGGCACCGAATACCCGGTAAACACCCCGCCGCCGCGATTGCTGGTCTTGTCGAAATAGTCGATGCCCTTGTAGCGGATGCCGATCTCGAGCCCCCATGCGGCGGGGTTCGTGCGATTCGGATTCGCGTAGAAGTAAATGTTGTCGACGACCTTCAGGCTGCCGTCGTCCCCCAGGTCCTTGTAGCAATACCCCGACGTCGTGCGCACCGGCGACACCCAGATCACGTAGCCGTCCGGCGCGTCGGTCGGATACGACGCAACGCCGCCGATCGGCTCGGTCAGCGAAGTCGCGCCGCTGTTGGTCAGACAGCGCAGTGCCCATGCCGGCTGCACGGCCGCGACCAGCAGCACGAGTACGATCCAGCGCAACCACGCCGCGGGCGATTCCCGATCACGCATTCCCCCGCTCATTTCTTCACGCTCTTGCAAGCACCCGCGTCGCACGCATACTCGACCGCCACCTGGCCGCCGTAATCGTCGATATGCGTGACGAACAGCGTCGATGGCATCGCGGCCTTGAACGGCACGTCGGCCGTGCTCATCGGGCTCACCATCACCGGCTCCATCGGCACCGGGGTCTTCTGCGCACCCGAGCTCACGTCGACCACCGTCACGTGGTACGGCGTCGGGTTGTCGAACACCAGCTTGTGCGCGGCCGCGTCGACGCGCAGCGTCATCGGCAGCGTCCAGTCCTCGTCGCGCGCGGGCTGCACGGCCTTCGGCCGGTAGAACAGCTTCATCTGCGTATGCAGCGCGATCTGCAGCGTGTTCGGCGTATCGGTCTTCGGCGGCACTTCGCGGATGTTCAGGTAGAACACCGATTCGCGATCGGCCGGCAGCTCCGTGCCCGGCAGCTTCGCGATCCGCAGCACGTTGCGCTCGTTCGCCTCGACGCGCTGCAGCGGCGGCACGACCATCAGCGGCGACGTGATCTTGTTGCCCTTCGCGTCCTCGAGCCACGACTGCACGAGATACGGATACGTCGTGCTCTTGTTGGTGATCGTGACGATCGCGGCCTGCTCGCCTTCGTTGAAGATCACGCGCGTGCGGTCCGGCACGATCGCCGCATGCGCGGCGCCCGCGAGCAGCGCACCGGCGGTCGCGAGCACGCACGACGCGCGGCGCAGGAAGGACAGGGAAAGAGAATTTTTCATCGCAGGATCCGTGGATTCATCGTTCGACCCGTGCGACCGCTGCGTGCGATTCGCCGGGCGTCTGGCACGTCACCGGGATCGGCGTGCCTTCGAGTTGGAGCTGGTTCGGCAGCGCATCGACCGTGCAGAGCGTGCGTTCGCCCGCACGCACCGCGAGCGACGACTTCGGCTGAACCTGCGTCAGGAACGCCGCGCCGCCCTCGCCGACGATGCCGAGCTCCTTGCCGTTCGCCGCGTCCTGCACCGACGCACCGAACGGCAGCGGCTTGCCGGCCGCGTCGGTCAGCGTCAGGTACAGGTTGCTGCCGCGCGCGGCGGAGAACTTCACGAAACCGATCGCGCCGTCGGTCAGCACCATGCGCTGGATCGGGTTCGTCACCTGCACTTCGAGCGGCAGCTTCTCGACGTTGACCGTCGCGTCGTACACGTTGTACGGCGAGATGCCGTCGAGCACCGCATAGCCGCGCGAATCGGTATGCGCGAGCGTGCCGGACAGCGGCACGTCGGGCACGCCGTCGGTCGACACCAGCAGCCGCGTGTCGCCCGCGTTGCCGTTCGCGTGTGCGGACACGCCGTACTGCGTCGCAACGAACGAACCGTCGACTTCGAGCGATGCCGCCGCATACGCATTGGCGAGCGTCGACGCCTGCGCGTTGAGCTGGTACGCCGACGTGCGCTGGCGGTAGCTCGCGTTCGCCGATGCGCGGCCGTCGGTCGCGCCCGCGTTGACCTGGTAGGTGCGGCCGTCCGGATCGTCGTAGATATAGCCCGCGTTCACGCTCGTGCTGCCGCTGCCCGTCGTCAGGTTCGACGTGACGGTGTGGCGGCCGCCGATCGGCAGCGTCGCAGTGATCGAGAACTGGTTGCCGCTCGCGCCCGCGCTCTGCGTGCGAAATGCCGACACGCTGACGTTCAGGTTGCGCAGCGTCCCGACCGAGAACGCGCGCGTCAGCGTGAGGCCGACACGCTGCTCGGACGAACGCGCCCAGTAGGTCGTCTGGTCGTACGAGAAATAGGTCGACGTATCGCCGAAGCGCTTCGACATCGTCGCCGAGTAGCGCTGCTTGCTGTTGGCGAGGCCGTATGCGGTCGGGTCGCCCGTGAACTGCGCGAAGTTCGTGTAGTCGCGCTCCGAAAACCGGTAGCCGAAGAAGCGCACGTCGGCGTCGAGCACATCGAAGTGCTTCGAATAGTTGACGCGGTACGAGTTGCCGTTGCGCGTCGCGCCGTTCCACCACAGGCGCGCCCGCGCATGCGTGACGTCGGCCGATACGGCGCCGAAGGTGCCGAAATCGCGGCCGACGCCGAGCGCAATCGACGTATAGCCCGATGCGGCGATGAAGCCGCCGTACACCGTGACGTCGAACGGCAGGCCGTACGCGATTTCTCCGAAACCGAAGAACGGCGTGATGCCGGCGCCGCCGAACAGGCGCGGCTTGCCGACGGCGGCCTTGTAGCGCAACTGCCCGGTGCGTGCCAGGAACGGCACGGCGGCCGTCGTCACCTGGAAGCGCTGCACGCTGCCGTCTTCTTCCTCGACCGCCACGTCGAGCGTGCCTTGCACGCTCGTGTTGATGTTCTGCAGCGCGAACGCGCCCGGCGACACGCGCGTCACGTACAGCACGCGCCCCGCCTGCGACACGGTCACGGTCGCGTTGGTGCGCGCGACGCCCGCGATCAGCGGCGCATAACCGCGCAGCGAAGGCGGCAGCATGCGGTCGTCGCTGCGGATCGACGCGCCCGTCAGCGCGAACGTGTCGAAAATGTCGGAGCTCAGGTAGTCGTCGCCGATCGTCGCCGTCGACTGGATCGACGGCAGCGCGCGAAATGCGTAAAGCCGGCTGAAACGGAACGTGCGGTCCGCGTACGCCGTGTTGCCCACGTTCGACTGCGCCTGGTAGTCGCCGCGAAAGCGCCATGCATCCCAGTTCGCGCCGATCGTCCCGTAGGCCTGGATCGAATTCGTCTGCCGGCCGCCCGCACCGAAGTTGCGGTTCGTGTTCGCGATCATGCGATAGTCGAGCATCGCGCCGGGGATCCCTTCGGACCAGCGCTCGGGCGGCAGGTAGGTCGAATCGCTGAATTCGAGTGCGGCCTGCGGAATCGTGATCTTGAGCCGTCCGTCGCTCTTCAGGTAACGCACGGTCGCCCCCTCGATCGCGCCGAGGTCGACGCAGCGTCCGCCCTGGAAGCGCGGCAGGTCCTTCGCGAGCGAAGGCTTCAGCCCGAACTGCGCGACGAGTTCCGGCCGCAGGCACGGCTTGCCCGCGCCGGACGCGTCGACGGCAATGAACTCGATCGACTGCAGCCCGTAGAACAGGTCGTTGACCTGCACGTCGAGCATGTACTCGCCCGGCAGCGTGAAGTCGGCCTGCGAGAACTGCGACAGGTCGACATTGCTCGTTCCGTCGATGTCGAGGAACGACGAATTGAATTCCGTCGCATGGCTCTGGCTGCCGACGACCAGCACGGAGACGCAAAGGAAGGAATGTCTGATTCGCACGCGGTGCTACCGGAAGTCCGAGGAGAGGAAAGCGGGAAGGAAAGAAGAAGAAGGAGGAAGGGATGCATGCCCCCTCCTCCATACGGACGCTTACTGGTAGCGGACCGTGAAGTTCGCGACGCCGTCGGCGGTACCCGGCGTCACGCCGGCTGCCGTCGCTTCGTACATCGCTGCGAAGCGGGCGATGTTCGTGCCGTTCTGCAGCACGGTCGGCGCCTTCTGCTCGGCGCCGTTGTCGAGGTATTCACCCGACGCGGCCTGCAGGCGGATACCGACGTTGGTTGCCGAACCGATCGTGGCGAGCAGCTTCGGCTGGCCCGCGCTCGACGTGCCCGTGAACGTGAAGTACGCGTTCTGCGCGATGCTCGTGTCGCAGTCGGTCAGCTTGATGTCGAAGTTGGTCGGCGTGGACTTGTCGCCGGCCTGCTTGAACACGTTGGTCGGCACCTTGCCGAGGTTCACGGTCTGGTTGACCGAGCCCGAATCGATGCCGCATGCGCCCGCGACGATCTCGCCGGTGAAGTTGATCGTGCCGGTGCCCGCTGCGAAGGCCGAGGTCGACAGGGCCGCGAGTGCGACAGCGGTCAGGAGGGATTTTTTCATGACGTTTTCCGTGAGAATTGCAAAGGGAATGGACGACGTGGCGGATACAAAAGGCAGCGTGTGGTTGGCTCCCGTCCGTCACGAGGCGGCATTATCGAGATAATCGTGAAAGTTTTTTGTAAATCATTGTCAAATACCTCTGACAATGTGCGATTTACGCTCGATCAATCGCATTCTTTCCCGGCAATTTTCAATCCTGACATTTTCATCCGCAGTCCTTTTTTGTTTCGCGGAACTGATTGAAGATTAACGATATTTCTGACCGATAATCATCACCACCCCGCCCACCCTTGCCGGCATTGGCCCGCGTGGATTCATCCGCAAAAAAGACAAAACATTGTCCAATGCCGCCACCGTTGCCAGGCGGCAACGCCAATATCGAATCATTTTCAACTGACAGGAAATGAACCGCGCCTTCCATCAATCCTGATTTATTGCGCAAACGATTGCGAATTGAATACAAACGTTTTACCGCGACACTTTGCCACTCTCATTAATTTCAATGCACGGATTAATCCAATCGTCAATTCCAGATCGGGAATCAGACAATTGCGCCGCAGTCGGAACGAGACATGCAGGCCGGAACGGACGAGATGAAAATGGAAGATGCGCGGCACACGCTTGCGCCGGGTGGCGACACGATCGGTCGCCGGATGGGGGTCGTTCCGGAAGATGCCCTTCCGCCCTGCCGCGGGATGAAAAACGTCTGGATGACTTGCCCCGCAGCGGAAGGTATCGCCGGTAGCGGTCGGCGATACAGCGGGCGACGATGTCGATCGAAGCGACGGCCGCACGACGAATCGTGCGGCCGCCGTCTTGTTGCCCGACTCGCTGCGGCGTCAGGCGAAGTCCATCACATCACGCGGAAGCCGCGACCTCCGCCGACGCCGAGGCCGGCGCCCAGCCGCCGCCGAGCGCGCGATACAGCGCGATCGCGTTCGCGAGCCTGAGCTGCTTGAGCCGGATCAGCTCCTGCCCCGACTCGTACGTGCTGCGCTGCGCGTCGAGCAGTTCGAGATACGTCGCGACGCCGCCCGCATAACGACGCTCCGCGAGCTTCAGCCGCGCGCCGTCCGCCGTGTAGACGTCCTGCTGCGCCGCGAGCTGCCGATCGATCCAGTCGCGCGCGGCGAACGCGTCGGCCACTTCGCGGAACGCGGTCTGCACGGTCTTCTCGTATTCGGCGACCGCGATGTGCTTGCGTGCGTTCGCGACGTCGAGGTTCGCGCGATTGCGGCCGCCCGCGAAGATCGGCAGCGTGATGCGCGGCGCGAACGTCCACACACTGGTGCCGGCCGCGAACAGGCTCGAGAACGCGTCGCTGACCGAGCCGTAGTCGGTCGTCAGCGCGATGCGCGGGAAGAACGCCGCGCGTGCGGCGCCGATCTGCGCGTTCGCGGCCTTGAGCCGCGCCTCGGCCTGCCGGATGTCCGGCCGCCGTTCGAGCAGCGCGCTCGGTGCGCCGGGCGCCACGGGCGCGATCGACAACGTGTCGAGCGCGGTCGCGTCGCCGGGCACGTTGCGCGCGAAATCGCCCGCGAGCAATTGCAGCGCCCGCACGGCCTGCGCATGCTCGCGCTGCAGCGCGGCCTGCGACGCACGCGCGGACGCCACCAGCATCTCGGCCGAACGCAACTCGATCGCGTCGCTCGTGCCGGCCTCGTAGCGGCGCTGCGTGAGCGCGGCCATGCGCACGCGCGCGTCGAGCGTGCGCTGCGCCAGCGCAAGCTGCTCGTACAGCGAGCGCTCCGATACATACGCACCCGCCACTTCGGCGATCACGCCGATGCGGACGGTGCGCTGCGCGTCGGCCGTCGCGAAATATTCGGCGAGCGCCGCGTCGGACAGGTTGCGCACGCGGCCGAACAGGTCGAGTTCGTAGGCGCTCACGCCGACGCCCGCGCGATACAGCCCGCTGATCGCGCTTTCGCGCACGACCGGGTCGTACTGGCGCGTGCGTTCATAGCCGAGATTCGCATCGACCGACGGCATCAGGTCCGCGCGCTGCACGCCGTACAGCGCGCGCGCCTCCTCGAGCCGGCCGGCCGCGATCCGCAGGTCGCGGTTGTTCGCGAGCGCCGCGTCGATCCACGCCTGCAGCGCCGGATCGGTGAAATACGCATGCCAGTCGTCGAGCAGCGCGGCGGCAGGCGTCGCTTCGGACGCCGCTGCCGGCTCCAGGCTTCCGTCTGCCGGCGCATAGGTAGCCGGCACCGGCGCCGCCGGACGCTCGTAGCGCGGCGCGAGCGAGCAGCCGGCGAGCGCGAGCGCGGCGGCCATTGCGAGCTGAGCGCGCAGCGCAGCGCGTGCATTCAGCGCAAACATCATCGGGATCCCTCCATCGTCGCCGGCTGCGCCCCGCCGCGCCGGCGCGGGCCGACGTCGAACAGGCGGCCGACGATCACGAAAAACAGCGGGACGAGGAACACCGCGAACACCGTCGCCGTGATCACGCCGCCGAGCACGCCGGTGCCGATCGCCATCTGCGCGCCGGACGCGGCGCCCGACGCGAACGCGAGCGGCAGCACGCCGACGCCGAACGCGAGCGACGTCATCACGATCGGCCGCAGCCGCAGGCGCGCAGCCTCGAGCGCGGCGTCGACGAGCGACATGCGCTGCGCGACCAGGTCCTTCGCGACTTCGACGATCAGGATCGCGTTCTTCGCCGACAACCCGATCGTCGCGATCAGCCCCACCTTGAAATAGATGTCGTTCGGCATCATCCGCAGCGTGACGCCGAGCACCGCGCCGATCACGCCGAGCGGGACGACCAGCATCACCGCGAACGGGATCGACCAGCTCTCGTAGAGCGCCGCGAGCGCGAGGAACACGACGAGCACCGACAGCGCGAACAGCATCGGCGCCTGCGCGCCCGACAGCCGCTCCTCGAACGACTGCCCCGACCACGCATAGCCGATGCCGGCCGGCAGCTTCGCGGCGATCCGCTCGATCGCGGTCATCGCCTCGCCGCTGCTGTGGCCTGCCGCGGCCGAGCCGTTGATCGTGAACGACGGATAGCCGTTGTAGCGCGTGAGCTGCGGCGGCCCCATCGTCCAGTGCAGCGTCGTGAACGCCGCGAGCGGCACCATCTCGCCGCGCGCGTTGCGCACGCGCAGCTTCTTCACGTCGTCCGGGGCGAGCCGGTGCAGCCCGTCGGCCTGCACGACCACGCGCCGCACCTGCGTGCCGTGCATGAAGTCGCCGATATAGTCCGAACCGAACATCACCGCGAGCGTCGTGTTGATCTCGTCCATCGACACGCCGAGCGCCGACGCCTTCGCGCGATCGATATCGAGCTTCAGTTGCGGCGCGTCCTGCGTGCCCGCGAACATCAGGTCGGTGAGTGCGCGATCCTTGCCGCCCGCCGCGAGCAGTTGCTCGCGCGCGGCGCTGAACGTCGCGTAGTCGAGCCCGCCGCGGTTCTGCAGCCGGAAGTCGAAGCCGCTCGACGAGCCGAGATCGGGCAGCGCCGGCGAGTTCATCGCGAACACCGTCGTGTTCGGCGTGCCCGCGAAGCGCTCGTTGATGCGCGCGACGATCGACTGCACATGATCGCGCTCGGCCTTGCGCTCCTTCCAGTTCTTCAGCGTGACGAAGATCATCCCGCCGTTCGGCCCTTCGCCGTACAGGTTGAAGCCGCCGAGCGCGAATGTATACGCGGCCGGCTCGTCGTGGCGGATATACGACTCGACCTCGCGCACGCTCTGCATCGTTTCCGCGAGCGGCGTGCCCTGCGGCCGGATCACCATCACCATGAAGTTGCCCTGGTCCTCGTCCGGCAGGAACGCGGTCGGCAATTGCGTGAGCATCAGCGCGGCGGCCGCGGTCAGCGCGCCGTACACGACGAGCCAGCGCACCGGCTTCTTCAGCATCGCGCCGACGCGCGTCGCGTAGCGCTGCGTCGCACGCGCGACGAAGCGGTTGAACCAGCCGAAGAAGCCGCGCTTCTCGTGATGGTCGCCGGACACGGGCTTGAGCAGCGTCGCGCACAGCGCGGGCGTCAGCGACAGCGCGAGGAATGCCGAGAAGCCGATCGACACCGCGAGCGACAGCGCGAACTGCCGGTAGATGTTGCCCACCGCGCCGCCGAAGAACGCCATCGGCACGAACACCGACGTCAGCACCACGGTGATCCCGACGATCGCGCCGCTGATCTGCGTCATCGCCTTGACGGTCGCGTCGTACGGGCCGAGCCCTTCCTCGACCATCAGCCGCTCGACGTTCTCGACCACGACGATCGCATCGTCGACGAGGATGCCGATCGCGAGCACCATCCCGAACATCGTCAGCACGTTGATCGAGAAGCCGGCCGCATACATCACGCCGAACGTGCCGGCGAGCGCGACCGGCACGACGAGCGTCGGGATCAGCGTCGCGCGCAGGTTCTGCATGAACAGGAACATCACGAGGAACACGAGCACGCCGGCCTCGATCAGCGTCGTGACGACCTTGTTCATCGACACGCGCACGAACGACGACGTCTCGTACGGGATCTGGTACTTCACACCCGGCGGGAAATACGCGGACAGCTCGTCCATCGTCGCGCGCACGCGCTTCTCGGTGGACACCGCGTTCGAGCCCGGCGCGAGCTTGATGCCCATCCCGGTCGCGACCTTGCCGTTCACGTACGACGGGTAGTTGTAGTCGTTGCCGCCGAACTCGACGCGTGCGACGTCGCGCAGGTAAAGCGCGGAGCCGTCGGCCTGCGTGCGCAGCGCGATCGCGCCGAAATCGGCCGGCGTCTTCAGCGGCGCGTCGGCGAACACGGTCGCCGCGATCGGCGCGCTGGCCGGCACTGCGCTGCGGCCGATGTCGCCGATCGTCACGCGCGCGTTGTGCGCACGCACGGCCGACGCGATGTCCGACGCGGTGAGGCCGTGCCCGGCCATCTTCACCGGGTCGGGCCAGATCCGCATCGCATATTCGGCGCCCCAGAACTGCACCTTGCCGACGCCGTCGACGCGGCGCAGCGCCTGCACGACGTTCGCCGACGCATATTCGCCGAGCTGCACGTCGGTCATCCGGCCGTCGTCCGACGTCAGCGACACGACGAGCTGGATGTTGTCGGCGGCCTTCTCGACCTGGATGCCGTCGCGGCGCACGGGCTCGGGAAGCCGTGCCTCGACCGTCTTCAGCCGGTTCTGCACTTCGACGGCCGCGAGATCGGCGTTCACGCCCTGCTTGAACGTCAGGTACAGCGACGCCATCCCGGCGCTGCTGGTCGCGGACGTATACATCAGCCCCGGCGCGCCGTTCATTTCGCGCTCGATCAACGCGGTCACCGATTCCTCGACGACCTGCGCGGACGCGCCCGGGTACGTCGCGTAGATGCTGACGACGGGCGGTGCGATGTCCGGGTACTGCGCAACGGGCAGCGCGCGGATCGCGAACGCGCCGCCCAGCATGATGAAGATTGCGATCACCCACGCGAAGACGGGGCGATCGATGAAGAAACGTGCCATGGTGGTTTGAACCGGTCAGGTTTGACGGGCGGCCGCGTGCGAAGCGGCCGCTGCCGGCGCCGCCTTCGACGGCGGCGCCTTCTCGACGGGCTGGACGGCCGTATCGGGCGCGAACTGCGCGGCGTTGTCGACGATCACGCGCTCGCCGCCCGTCAGGCCGCGCGTGATGCGCCAGTCATGGCCGCTCATCTGGTCGGCCGCGACCTCGACGTCCTTGACCTTGCCGTTCGCGCCGACGACACGCACCGACGTGCGATCGGTCGTGCGCAGCAGCGCATCGCGCGGCACGAGGATCGCCCGCTGGTCGACCGCCGTGTCGAGCGCGATCCGCACATATGCGCCCGGCAGCAGTTCGCGCTCCGGATTCGGGAACAGCGCGCGCATCGCGACGGTGTCGGTGGTCGGATCGACCGCGAGATCGCTGAACAGCAGCTTGCCTTTCAGCGGATACGCGCTGCCGTCGGCGCGCAACAGCGTCACCGCGATGTCGTGCTGCGCGATGCCCGTCGCGCGCCCGCTCTTCACCGCGCGGCGCAGCGCGTCGACGTCGGCGGCCGGCTGCGAGAAGTTCACGTAGATCGGATCGAGCTGCTCGACGGTCGTGAGCGGCGTCGCCTGGTCCTGGCCGACGAGCGCGCCTTCGGTCACGAGCGCGCGCCGGGCGCGGCCCGCGATCGGCGCGGTGACGGTCGCATAGTCGAGCTGCAATTGCGCACGCGCGAGCTCGGCCTTCGCGGACGCGACCTCGGCTTTCGCCTGCGTGTCGCCGGCGACGGCCTCGGTATGGTCGCGCTCGCTGACCGCGCGATCGCGCACGAGATCGTCGTAACGGCGGCGCTTGTCGCTCGCCGCGAGCGCGGCGGCCTGCGCCTTCGCGAGCGCCCCCTGCGCGGCATCGCGCGCGGCCTTCAGCGGTGCGGGATCGATGCGGAACAGCACCGCGCCCTGCTTCACTTCCTGGCCTTCCTCGTAGGTGCGCGCGGTGACGATGCCCGCGACCCGCGCGCGCACTTCCGCCTGCCGGTACGCGTCGAGCCGGCCCGGCAATTCGACGGTCATCGGCACGGCCGTCGGGCGCACCGTCACGACGGTCGCCTGCTTCGCGGTCTCTTTCTCCGCGTCCTGCCCGCCCTTGCCGCATCCGGCCACGACGAGCGCGGCCGCCAGCGTGAACGGCGCCAGCCGGCGGCAGCGCGACAGGAAGCAATTGTTGTTATTCATGGTGACCTCGGATCGTTCGCCGCCGATACAATGCGGCGGCTCAGGGTGGCCGATTATAATCAGTCACGACTGATTAAATAAACGCTGTTTCATTCTGACCGCCCCACTGTCTCAATAAAACGACAGCGAATTGTAAGGAAACTCACGACATGGCCCGCAAGACCCGGGAAGAATCGCTCGCCATCAAGCACCGGATCCTCGACGCCGCCGAGCTCGTGCTGCTCGAGAAAGGCGTCGCGCTAACCGCGATGGCGGACCTCGCCGAGGCCGCCGGGATGTCGCGGGGCGCCGTCTACGGCCACTACCGCAACAAGATGGAAGTGTGTCTCGCGATGTGCGACCGCGCGTTCGCGCGCACGTCGGAAGGCTTCGACGCGGGCGACGGCCTGCCGCCGCTCGCCACGCTGCGGCGCGCCGCGTCGCACTACCTGCAGGAATGCGGCGAGCCAGGCCCGATGCAGCGCGTGCTCGTGATCCTCTATACGAAGTGCGAGCAGAGCGAGGAAAACGGCGAATTGCAGCGGCGCCGCATGCTGCTCGAGCTGCAAATGCTGCGGATCACGAAGGCGCTGCTGCGCCGCGCGATCGCGGCGGGCGAACTTGCCGCCGATCTCGACGTGCATCTGGCCGCCGTCTATCTCGTGTCGCTGCTCGAAGGCGTGTTCGCGTCGATGATCTGGACCAACCGGCTGCGCGGCAACCTGTGGAACGACGCCGAAGCGATGCTCGACGCCGGCTTCGACGCCGTCCGCACCTCCGCTGCACTGCGAGGCCGCGCGCAAAAATTGCCGGACTGACGAAAATCGTCGTAACAAATGCTGATTTAACCCGATTTACCGCACTGCGAAACGAATGAGCTGACCCCCTTTAAAATTTTTAACGTTTCGCGGAACATCGGTAGACTGACGCTGTCATCTTTCTTTAGCGTCTTCGTGATAACCGGGTTCGACCCGGTATGCACGCCGCCGTTCGAAGCGGGCCCGCCCCGCGCGTTGGGTCGAACGGAAACGACACAGGCCCCTGGCGGGGCCTGTTTTGTTGCACGCCCGCCGCCCGCCCCGTCGCCACTCGACGGTTGTGCCGCCGACGGCCCCTGCCCACACCCCTTTGAACCGCTTTCCTGGATGTGGACACCTTGGTCAAGCCTGCCGCAACCCCTGATGCTTTCGCGCCCGGCCGCGCGCAGCGCGTCGTGCGCGCGCTCGTGCCGGCCGCCGTGCTCGGCGCCCTCGCCGCACTCGGCCTTGCCGCCGCACTGCCGGCCGTGTCGCAACTGCCCGGCGCCGTCGATTCCGGCACGGCCGCGCTGCCGCAGCGCGTACTGTCCGACACGCCGTTTCCCACCGCACAGCATTTCGTGACGAGCGAGCTCGCCCACACGCTCGGCGAGCGCAATGAATCCGGCGAACGCAACGACCGCAGCCTGCAGCCGGGCCTGTTCGCGCCGCTCAGCGCGCACCGCAACGAGATGCTCGGCTATGCGAGCCTGTTCCAGCTCGCGCCGCCCGAAAACCAGCACGGGATGCGCGCGGGCGACATCGAGCTCACGCTGTCCGATACGCTGAACCGTCTCGACGTGCCGCCCGAGGTGCGCATCCAGCTCGGCGATCTCGTCACCGGCAAGGTCGCGATGCGTGCGAGTGCGCAGCGCGGCGACTATTACCGCGTCGCGTACGACACGAACGACGGCACGCCGCGCCTCACCGCGCTCGAACTGCGCGTCGCCGGCCGCACGTTCGGCGCGATCTGGTTCCGCGCGCCCGGCACCGAGCACGGCGCGTACTACACGCTGGACGGCTCGCCGCTCGAAGCCGCCGCATTCATGATGCCGGTCAAGTGGACGCGCATCAGCTCGTTCTTCGGCGAGCGCATCCATCCGCTGTCGCAGGCGATGGCGTTCCATACGGGCGTCGATCTCGCCGCACCGAGCGGCACGCCCGTCGACGCGGCAGCCGACGGCGTCGTGTCGTTCGTCGGCACCGATCCGGGCGGCTACGGCCGCTACGTGATCGTCGATCACGCGGACGGCTACTCGACCTACTACGCGCACCTGTCCGCGTTCGCGCACGGGCTCAAGACCGGCGAAACCGTGAAGCAGGGCCAGCGGCTCGGCTCGGTCGGGATGACCGGCGCCGCAACGGGCCCGCACCTGCATTTCGAGGTGCGCGTCGCGAACGATCCGGTCGACCCGCTGGTCACGCTCGCCAGCGCACAGACAGCGCTGTCCGACATGCAGCTCACCGCATTCCGCCACGAAGCGGCGCAATGGCGCTTCCGCCTCGCGTCGATCAATACGGCGCCGTTCGCGTTCGCGCAGAACGACGGGCCGCTGTGGGGGGATTTCGCGACCGACAAATCGACACTGCGCGCGGTCTTCAACGCGCACTACTCGGCGTCGTGATGCGCGTGCCGCCCGCCGTCGCTACGGAAGCTGCGGCGCCGGCGGCCGGCCATCTACCATTCATGTCCGTACTGCACGCCGGGCCCGACCTGCCCGGTGTGCTGTCCGCTGCGGATATTCACTAGCGTTTCCTCACCGGCAGTTCACCACGGCCGCGCCACACCATCACCGCGCGGGCTCCGTGCACTTGGCCGTCGCCTGCGCGACGCGTTCCGCGCGCGAGCCCCGCGACAGCAGCCAGCGCGCCGCACCGTCGAGCGACGTGCACAGCACCAGATAGATCACCGCGACGAACAGGAAGATCGGCGCCGGATACACCATCAGCCGGTTGTTCACCTGTGTCGCGACGAACGACAGTTCCGGCACGCCGACGATATACGCGAGCGACGTATCCTTCACGAGCGCGACCCACTGGTTGACGAACGACGGCGTCATGATCCGGATCGCCTGCGGCAGCAGCACATGGCGCACCGTCTGCCAGCGCGTGAGCCCGAGCGACAGCCCGGCCTGCCATTGCCCGTCGCCCGCGGCGACGATGCCCGCATGCACCGCATGCGCGAGATACGCGCCGCCGACGAGCGCGAGCGCACAGACGACCGTCGCGAGCCCCGGCACATCCATGTGCAGCAGCACGGGCATCAGGAAGTACGTCCAGAAGATCAGCATCAGCACGGGAATCGCGCGGAAGAAGCCGATGAACGCGAGCAGCAGCACGCGTACGGGGCCGCGCGCGAGCGCCATCGCGACACCGAGCGCGATGCCGAGCACGGCCGATGCAACGGCCGACGCGATCGCAAGCACCAGCGACAGCGCGGCGCCGCCGAGCGGGCCTTCCGGGAACGCGCCGACGAGCAGATACGGCAGGTTGGCGAGCAGCAGCGAAAGGTCCATCGTCAACGCCCCGCCCCAAGCCGGTCGCGCCATTGCGTGGCCGCGTACGCACCTGCCTCGATCGCGGCCACTGCCGCGACGTACAGCAAGGTCGCGACACCGAACGCGGCGAAGGTCTTGAACGTTTCCGTTTCGACCTGCCGCGACGCATACGACAGCTCGGCCACGCCGATCGCCATCGCGAGCGACGAGTTCTTCACGAGATTCATGTATTGGCCGAACAGCGGCGGCAACGCGATGCGCACGGCCTGCGGCAGCACCACGTAGCGCAGCGACTGCATCGGCGTGAGGCCGAGCGCCGCCGCCGCGTCATGCTGCGCACGACGCACGCCGCGCAGGCCGGCTTCGCATTCCTCGGCGACGAACGCGGCCGTATATGCGCTCAACCCGACCCAGCCCGCGACGAATTCGAACGACGGCCATGCGAGCGTGAGCGGGCCCGCGCTCACTTCATGGCGCGCGTTCAACCACCCGATCCACGTGTCGGGCAGCAACGATGCGACGCCGAAATACCAGAACAGCAACTGCACGAGCAGCGGCGTGTTGCGGAACGCGACGACATACGCGGACGCCGTCATGCGCAGCGCCGTGCCGCGCGCATGCCGCATGACCGCGAGCAGCAGCCCGCCGGCGGTCGCGGCGACGGCCGACGCGGCCGCGAGGCCGAGTGTCAGCAGGAAACCCTGCCAGAGCCAGGACAGATATTTGGGAGCCAACCCGAGCATGCTGAGGTACGTGCGCGAAACACGCGATCGAAACAAACGGAAAGCGCCGTGATGCCGATGTTCCGACAGGTCGCGGCGCGCGTGCGGCGTGGCTCAGGTCTTGTCGCCGATGCGGAAGATGCGCGTAAGCGGCGTCTTCGTCGTCGGCCCGAACCATGCGTCGTAGATCTGCGTGGCGCGGCCGTTCGCCTCGAGCCCCTTCAGCGTGTCGTTGACGAAGCCGAGCAGGCGCGTCTCGCCCTTCGGCACGCCGACGCCCATGTAGTCGTTCGAGATCGTGAACGCGGGGATCTCGTAGTTCTGCTTGTCGGGCACGTTCGCAAGCAGGCCGATCAGCTTCGGGCCGTCCTGCGTGATCGCCTGCACGTTGCCGGCGCGCAGCGCGGCAAACGCGAACGGCGTGTCGTCGTACGCGACGATCGTCGCCTTCGGGAACTTCTCGCGCAGCGTGATCTCGTTCGTCGTGCCCTTGTCCGCGCCGACGCGCAGGCCGTTCAACTGGTCGGCCGATTTCAGCACGCCCTTCTTCGCAAGAAACTGCTGGCCCGACGAGAAATACGGAATGCTGAAGTCGACCTGCTTCGCGCGCTCGTCGGTGATCGTGAAGTTCGCGAGCACGAGATCGACCTTGCCGGACGTCAGGAACGGAATGCGGTTCGCCGGGTTGGTCGGCTGGAGTTGAAGCTTCACGCCGAGCTTGTCGGCGAGCGCCTTCGCATAGTCGACATCGAGACCGACGATGTGGTTGTTCCTGGCATCCACATAACCGAACGGCGGGTTGCTGTCGAACGTCGCGACGCGCAGCACGCCGGCCCTCTTGATGTCGTCGAGACGGTCCGCATGCGCGACGGTGCCTGCGGTGACGAGCGCAGCCCCGACGAGCCACGTAGCGAGAGTGTGGATTTTCATGAGCACGACCTGAATTGTTATGAAGGCCGCCGCGGATCGCGCGGCGGCCGGTTCGAGGAACATCGCGACGGAGTGTGTGGCCGCGAAGCCGCTAACGTAGCAGCGCGTGCGGCGAATCCGAACCAACAAATGGTGCTTTGCTCAGCGGGTTTCGTGATGAGGCATGGCTCGCGTGCATCACCGCGATCGCCATGCCACGCGCGCTTTCATGGAAACGTAAACGAAAACTCCGCACCGCCACTGGCATAACCGGGTGCCAGTTCGCTATCCGCGCCGGTGCGGATGTACTGGGCGCGCAGCGGCATCACGGCCATATCTCCGGTGCGCCGCATCGGATACTCGGTGGCCGCGCCCGGCTCGCCGTAGGCTATCCGCTCGCCGGTCAGCGCGTTCGTCATCACGATGTTGAAACCTTGCGCGACCCTCTGACTGGCCGGTGCGCTCAACTGCAGCAGCGTACGGTCCGGATTCGGCTTGGCGGCCTTGTCGCGGAAGCTGATCGACGGTTTCGCCGCGGCAGCGCACTGACTGAGCGCGATATCGAAATCGACGGGCTTCGACGTCGCGTGCAGGCTGGGGAAATTGCTGATCGCGAAATTGCCGAGCGTCACCGGCACGATCATGTTCGACTGGATCTCACAGCGGTTCGGCACCGTGATCTGGCATTCGCTGCCGATGCAAATGTTGCCGACGCCGACAAAGGTCTTCCTCTGCTTGCACCGATTGGGGGGAATGGTCAGTTCCGGCACAGTCACGTCGCCGCCGAGCGATACGGCGCCCTTCGGGAGATCGACCGCATAGAGCGCGACGGTCGGGTTGCCCGGCAAATTGCTGACGACCAGCTTGCCTTGCGGCAACTGAGACGCAGGCTTGTTGAGCATCAGGAACTGTCGGTAACGCATGATCTGGACATCGCCCTTGCTTCCCCCTCCTGCCGGATCGACGACTTCGCTTTTCGCAACGGCCATCGGGAAGCCACGTTGCAGCAACGTTCGCTCGACACCGTCATCGGATACGCCGGCCCACTTGAAGCCGATACCGTCGACATTCGTTTGCGCGATACCGTCCGCGATGATGGTGCCCGGCACCCAGTGCCCGGCGTTCACCAGTTCGTGCGCGCCGTCGCTGCCCGGGCC
Organism: Burkholderia pyrrocinia; assembly: GCF_001028665.1. Taxonomy (NCBI): domain Bacteria; kingdom Pseudomonadati; phylum Pseudomonadota; class Betaproteobacteria; order Burkholderiales; family Burkholderiaceae; genus Burkholderia; species Burkholderia pyrrocinia. The sequence goes on along the minus strand of NZ_CP011503.1, from coordinate 3,042,452 downwards.
GCCGTATTTGAACGAAACGAACAGCGAAACGGAACGCTGATACAGGACTGAGCCAACCGGCGTCGAGCTCGTCAACGGCGTGACCACACGCCACGACGTCGCGTCGACGTTGCTGAATGCGCAATCGAGCGCCATTGACGCGCCCTGCGCCGCCGCATGCGCGCCCCAGACCAGCGCGATGCACCCGGCCACCGCGAACCGAAGTATCCGCCAACCTGCTCGCCCGAGCCCGCGCCATTGAATCCTTGTCATGATGCCTCTCATTGACTGGGCGGCGAACGCCTCACGCCGGTAGCGCGCGCGCCCGCCGCCGGCCGTATTACTCGATTACGCCAAGGTTGAGGCCTGCGATCTTTTGCAGCGCCGCGTCGCCCGACGTACCGCTGTTGCGGAACGTGCCCCGGTTGATGCCCACCAGACCGCCGAAGGTCTGATTCGACGATCCGATGATCCGGCCGCTAGCGGCCGAACGCTCGACCAGCCCCGCGTTCAGGCCCACGAGGCCGCCGAGCGTCGCAGCGCAGCCGCCCCCGACCGTTCCCGACGCGGACACGTCGGTCATCGTGCCCAGGTTCTCGCCCGCGAACCCGCCGACCGTGCTCGACGAGCTGCCCTGGACATTGCCGGTCGCCTGGGCCGTCGCAATCGTGCCCGACGACATGTTGGTGCCGGCGAAGCCGCCCACCGACGCCCAGCTTCCCGCCGACACGTCGCCGCTCGCGTCGACGTCCATCAGTTCGGCCGCGTTGCTGCCGACGAAGCCGCCCGTCTTGCTGTAATAGCCGCCTGTCGTCTTGCCGCGGGCAACCGCGTGGGAAATCCGGCCGGCGAAATGGCTGCCGACGAAACCGCCGTTGGCGCCTTGCCCGCCCGTGACCGCACCATGCGCTTCCGCCATGTCGATGAGCGAATCGACGCCCATGTTGATCCCGACGAAACCGCCCGTCGAACCGGTCGACGCGCTCGACACCGCGCCCGTCGCGTTGCTGTTGCGCACGATCCCCTGGTTCAGCCCGACGAAGCCGCCGATCCCCTGTGCGTATCGGCCGTCGACCACGCCTGAGGCGCTCGAGCCGGTAATGGTGCCGGCATTGATCCCGACGAGCCCGCCCGCCATGCCGCTCGATCCCCCCGTCACGCGTCCCGACGCCGATCCGCCGTCGATCGTGCCGAGCAGGTTCGCTCCCACGAGTCCGCCGACGTTCACGCCGGCAAGGTTCGCCCCTGACGTGGCGCCAAGGCTCGTCGAGCGGAGAATCGCACCGCCCCGGTTGATGCCGACGAGCCCCCCGATCGACGCCTGGTTCGACGCGCCGCCGGATACATTCGCGTTCGCCGTACTGTCGGACAGCACGCTTTCAGGTCGATTCAGGCCGTTCTCGCCGACCAGCCCGCCGACCGCATACGACATGCCGTTGCCTGTCACCGACCCGGCAAACGACGTATTGCGGATCTCCCCGAGGTTGATGCCGGCCAGCCCGCCCAGCGCATTGCTGCGATTGGCGCCCGCGCTCACCTGCATGCCAGTCGCCGTCACGTTCGAGATCTTGCCGACGTTTTCGCCGACCAGCCCGCCGATGGCTACCGGCCCGACACCCGACGCAGCGCTGACGCGCAGCGACTTGAGGTTGAGGTTGGCAAGGGTGCCGGTGTTGCGGCCGAACAGGCCCGCATACGGGCCACTGCTCGAGATGGTCAGGTTGCTGATCGTATTGCCGAGGCCATCGAATGTGCCGTAGAACGCCGTGCCGGAGCCGATGGTCTGGAACGCGCTGCCGTAGTAGGAACCGGCAATGTCGTTGCCGAGCACGTATAGCCCGCCGAGGTTCGAGCCGGCCGCCTGCAACTGGCCGAGATTCTGGATCACGGTGTAGCGCTGGCCATTCGACTCGAAGCCCGCGCCGAGCCCCGCCAACGTCACGGCCGCACCGTTGGCGAACGAATACCCGCCGACATGATTCAGCACGAACAGCGCATTCGCGCCCGTCAGCGAAATCGGCGCCGCAATTTTCACGTCCTGCCCGGAGGCGACGACAACGCGCGCGTTCGCGCCCGTCGCTCGCAGCGCGCCGTTGATCGCGACGCTGCCCTGCTTGCTGGCAAGACTCAACCGGTTGCCGCTGGCCCAGGTCACCGGCCCGTCGACCGACAGCGCGCCGCGTTCGGCGACGAGTTCGACATCGGTGGTCGCAAGGTTGCGGGCCAACGTGTCTGCCACGATCGTACCCGGCTGGTTCGCACCCGCCTTGACCCTCATCTCGGACGACGCGATGCGCCACGTACCGGCATATCCGTTGGTCGCACGCGTGTCGACCATCGCACCTAGCGCCACCTTCACGTCGGCGCCGCGCGTCTCGATCGTGCCGCCGTTGCCCGGCGTCGTCGCGCTGGCGTTCAGCATGCCCGCAACGTTGACGGTGCCTGCGTCGTAACCGTCCAGGGAGATCCGGCCAGCCGTATTCCTGAGCGTCTTCGCCTCGATGCTGCCCTGGTTGTTGACCACCGTGCGCAGCAGCGCATCGGCCGCCTTTGCGCTCATCAGCACCTGCCCGCCATCGGCCTTCAGCAGCTGTTCGTTGCTCGCCAGCGCGTCGACGATACCCTTGTCGATCTGCACGCCGAGCAGCTTGCCGCCGTCGAAATTCAACGTGACGTCGCTGCCTGCACCCAGCGCGACGGTGCCCATCTGCGCCTGGACGATACCGCGGTTCGTGACTTTCGCGCCGAGCAACGCGATCGCGCCACCTTCGCTCGCGACGAGATTGCCGACGTTCAGCACCTCGCTCGGCGACGAGCCGGCGAACCGGTAGCGGCCGGCCTCGAAGTCGTCATTCTTGATGTCCAGCGTCGTCGCGACCAGCCCGCCCACGTTGACCTGCGCCCCCTTGCCGAACAGGATGCCGTTCGGATTGACGAGGAACACGCGGCCGTTCGCGTCGATGTTGCCGTGAATTGCGCTGGCGTCCTGCCCGACGACCCGGTTCAGCGCGACCGACGTCGCGGACGGCTGGTTGAGCGTGACGCGCTGTCCTTTGTCGATGTTGAACGACTGCCAGTTCGTCACCAGTTTGTCGCTGTGCTGGTTGATCGACATCTGCTGCCCGTTGTCGTAGCGAAGAATGTCCGCCTTCCCGGACACGATCGTCTCGCCTACCGGCAGCGCGTATGCGGGCGTCAACGTCAGCGTGCCGCCCGCGAGCAGTGCCAGCACCGCGACGACGCGCTCGCGCACCGCGGACTTGCCGCGCCGGCGTACCCGTTCGCCGGCCACCTGCCAAGCGCCCTGCCCGGCGTTCCATACCAAAGCGTATGTCTTGTTCACTTCTGTTTTCCTTGTAATGGTTGAATCCCTGCCGATGCCCCCGGCAGGACGGGTACCGCAAGCGTTGACGTACCGGTGCTCGCTGCGGCGGCGAGCCGCGCCCGGTACTCGTGCGATGCGCCGCTGTCGTCGACGGCGTCGAACACGAGCTCGCCCGGATGCGCGGCGGCATGCGCACCGGTCGGGATCTCGGCGCGACCGAACGGCGCGACATCCACCGCGCCGTTCGCAAGCTCGACGGGTACGCCGTGCAGCGTCACGCGCGTGAGCGTCACGTAGTACGGGGTGGGGTTGATCGCGACGATCGACGAGGCCGCCTTCGTCCCGCCCTGCGTCCAGGCGAGCCGGTTCGGTGCGTGTTCGGGATCACCGTCGAGACCCGGCGGCCGATACAGCAGCTTCATCCTGAGCCGGTACGCGATGCGCAGCGTGTGATCGCCCGCCGACGCGGCCGGCGGCACTTCGAGCAGGTTGATCCAGAAGCAGGATTCCCGATCCGGTGCGAGATCGCCGCCGACGGACTGCACGCGGATCGACAGCGGCTGCGCCGGATCGAGTCTTGCGAGCGGCGGCGCGACGATAAACGGCACACGCAGGCGGCTCGGGTCGACGTTCGCGTCGCCATCGTCCAGCCAGGCCTGCACGAGGATGGGTGCCGGCCCGCCGTTGCGCGCGAGTATCGCCAGCGAACGCGCGTCGCCCGGATAAACGAAGCGGGTTCCGATCACGGACAGCGCCGCCTCGCACCGAACCGTGGCGATGCTCGCCACGCATGCCAGCACCGCCGCACGCACGATGCGAACGGTGCCGGCCCGCCCGCGTGAACGGTATCGCGCAATGCGGATGACAGCGTCGACAGGAAAGGCGGAGCGGTGCATCGGACTAACGCTCCCCGACACGGTCAGCGGACGGTGCGGCGGCCAGTGGAGGCGCCGTCGACACACGGCAGGTGCCGGTCATCGTCACGTAGCCACTGCCCGTGTGCTGTGCGGCCGGCACCGAATAATCGATCACGCACTGCTGATCGGCACGCGCCCCCCATTCGACGCGGATCCGACCATCGTTCGCAGCGCTGCGCACGAACAGGCGACTGCCCTGGCCGACCACGCCGAGCGCGGCACCGGTGCGCGCGTCGAGTGCGCGCGCCGCAAACGGCAGCGGCCGACCGTCGTCGGTCTGCGCGTCGATCAGCAACGCACGCGCCTTCAGCGTGTCGTAAGGCAGCATGACGACCGAGCCCGCGCGCGGGGCAACGCTGCGCGAGACGGTCTTCAGTTCGACATCGTCCGGGACGTCCTTCGGATCGATGTCGACCTTGTTGAGCTGATACGGAATGAGGCTCGGTACGATCGCGTAGCCGAACCGGTCGACGCGTGCGCTCGTGTTGGCAACCAGCGCGCCGCGCGCGTGCGGCGCGTGCACGACGCCGATCGTCTCGCTCAGCGTGGGTGCCGGCGTCAGACCGCCCGGGTGCAGCACCAGGCCGCCCGTCGCGTTCGCCGATGCCTGCTGGTATTCGCGCCCGAGGCCGAAATTCGCCGACAGCGACACCGACGGCAACTGATAACCGACGCCGACGCCGCCCGACGCCGCGCGGTTGTTGCCGTCGTAGCTCGACGACAACGAATACGACCCGTCGCTCCGCTCGCCGAATCGGCCGGCCACGCTCGCCGTGGCGCTCGTGCCGGCACTGCTGTCGTGCGTGACGAGCGTGCTGAAGATCGGCGCGCGCCGCGCGTTGTGCCCCAGCGGGATCGATACGTTCACGCTCACGAGCGTGCTGCCCGACCCGCCGCCAGAAGAAGGGCCTCGCGCGGACAGGTTGCGCACGCGCTGCACCGACGCGGTCAGCGTGGCGTCGCGCCATTGCGTGCTGTAGCCGAGCGTGAAACTGAGCGACTGCCCGCCCCCCGCCCAGTAGCTGAGCGCCGATCCGTTCGCGTAAACGTTGCCCGATCGCCCGATCTGCTGACTCACGTTGAGGTCGACCCGATTGCGCAGCCGCGGAAACACTTCGGCACCGGCTCCCTGGTCGCTCCGGCCATTCAGCAGCAACGCATCGCGCAGGCCGAGATAGCCTTTCGTCGAGTAGCGATAGGCGAGCAGCGAAAAGTTCGTGCCGCTGTTCGGCAGGTTCTTGCTGTACGACACGCGGATACTCGACCCGGTCAGACGGTCGCTGCCTGGCGGCTGGGTCCGCGCGATCGTGACGTCCGCCGCGAAGCCGCCGATCGACGTGTTGAGCGCGACACCCATCAGCACCGACTGGTAGCGATTTGCAAACGCGGCGCCTCCGTAGGCCGTCACCGTATTGCTGACGCCTCGCTGCACCGTGAACTGGCCGACGTATTGCGTGCCGATATCGCCGCCGAGGTCGATTGCCCGCCCGGCCATTGCGCTGAACCGCGTGCTGCCGGGACGCAACAACTGGACCGTCGTTGCAAACGGCACCACGAAACTGCGCGTTTCGCCGTTCGCCTCGGTCACCGTCACGTTCAGGTCGCCGCCGTAGCTCATCGCCTGGAGGTTGTCGATCGCGAACGGCCCGGGAGCGACGGTCGTCTCGTGAACGAGATAGCCGCGCTGATAGATCGACACCTTCGCGTTCGACTGTGCAACGCCTCGCACGGTCGGTGCGTAGTAGCGCTGCTCGTCGGGCAGCATCCGGTCATCGCTGGCGAGTTGCACGCCGCGAAACGACACGGCGTCGAACAGCGCGCCGCTGGTCGAACTCTCGCCCGCCAGCAACTGCGCGTGCCAGTCGGGCAGATCGGTTTGCGCATAGACGAAGCCGCGCTGATAGCGCGCGCCACCGCGCTGCGACCAGGTCAGGTTGCCGTTGTGACGAATCCGGAAGCGCCCTGCGCTCGCCGCCATCGAAAGGCCGGTGTAGAGCTGCGAGAACTCGTAGCCGCCGGAGCGCGTCGTGAACGCGCTGACGTTGTAGTTCAGCAAGGCAGCCGGCACGCCGTTCGTCCAGTTTGCCGGATCGACGTAGGTGCTGTGGCTGGCCAGCCGCATGTAGAACTGCGGTACCGTCAGATACAGTTTCTGCTCGGCCGGATCGAACGACAGCACCGCACCGGGCACGTACCGGGAAGGCGCGTCGCAGAACAGCCCGTCGGGCATCGGATTCGGCGGCTGGCTGCCGTCCTGGCCTCGCTCGCTCCGGTCGAGGTCGACGCCGGCCCGCTGCAGCAGCAGCCGGTCGTAGCACGGCCGCACGTCGCCCCGCTCGTCGCGACGGAATGTGATGTCTTCGACCCCGCGCCACTGCCCGTTGACGATCAGATCCGCACGATGCTGCCCCGGTACGACACCGTTCGGACGCTCGAACGGCGTCGTATCGATCGGCTCGCTGCCCGCGTCGCGCATCAGCATCGAATCGTCGAAATGCGTCGCGCCTGCGGGCGGGGGAATCGGCGATGCGCCCGCGCCTGCACCGCGTGCGTTGTCTGGCTCGATCGCGTCCGCGACAGCGTTTGCACTCGCCGACATCGCTACCGAAGCAAATACCGAAGCGACTGCCAGCAGACAGGGCCGCCGCGAGGGCCGCGGGACTAGTCCAGATGTGAATGAAGAACGTGAACCTTCTGAACTCCGCATGTCGATACAGTTATTTTGCATGCCGAACCGCTTGCATCTCATTGCCGCCTTGGATTCGACATGCAGGATCATGCCCCTGGACGCGTTGCGTGGACCGACTGCTCAGTCGGTCAGTTTTTTGGTTATCGTGCTGCGCCCGCCGTAGTCGTCGATGATCATGTATCGCACGGCTGCCGGGCGATGCGATCGTGTAGCGACACCCGGCAACGGGAAACGCTGGGTGCCGAATGGCGCGACCATCCCGCCGCCGGACGAGATGAAGGTTCCACCGACATCGCCTTCAACCATCCCGAACGAGACGTAATAGGGTGTCGGATTGGAAACCTCGAGCGACACCTGTCGCTCGCTCGTATGCGACGTACCGGCAGATACCTTCCAGACCAGTTTGTCCGGCGCAGTCTCGACGTCGTTCGCAAGCGCCGCGGGCCGGTAGAACAATTTGACGCGCGTCCGGAAGGCGAAGCGCAGCAGGTTGTCCGTGTCCTGCTCCGCTGCCGGCACCTCGAGCACATTGAGCCAGAACACCGACTCACGGTCGGCGGGCAGCGGCTCCTGCATGTTCGTGATGCGCAGCACCGCGCCCCGCCCCGCTTCGACGCGCACCAGCGTCGGCGTGACGATAAACGGCGTGCGCATCTGCTCGGGAGGAACGTTGGCGCGACCGTCGTCGATCCAGCTCTGTGCGAGTACCGGCGCGGCGCCGGAATTTTCCATCCGGACGGTCACGTCGCGGGCATGCTCAGGGAAAATCACCCGGGTACCGTCCAGCAGAAGCGCTGCCTGCGCCAGCGCGGCGCAGGCAGCCCACGCCACGAAGCCGGCCACGGATGCTAAATAAGGATTACGAATTGACAAGGCCATGACGTGGAACGGGAAATGCACCGATCAGTGGTAAGCGAGCGTGTACCGAATGAACGAGTTGCCCGAACCGGTCTTGATCGCGGCCGGTTCGGCGGTCGATACGTAAGCCGCCGAGTAGGTCAGGGTCGCCGTGTTTTTGTCGATGGTCGCGACCTGCGCGTCCGCCAGATTCTGCGGCTTGCCAAGCGGAATCTTGCCGGTCTTGCCGTTGCCCGCATCGCTGATCTGGATCTCGACGCCCTCCGCCGGCTTGGTCCCGATGAGCTTCAGGTTGCCGGTTTCCGGGTTGACGTTGACCGAAACCGGATCGAATTCGATCACGACCTTGGTACCGTCCGCACAACCCGCGTTGCCGCCAAGCACCAGGTTGAACGGGACGGGCGTCGACGTCGCACCGATCTTGTCGAACGTGCTCGGGCTGATGCGGTCGCCGAGCTGCACTTCCTTCCGGTTGCCGGGACCGGGCGCTGCGCCGTTGATGTTGCAGGTGACGTCGGAGATGCTGCCGTAGAAGGCGAGTTCGCCGTCAAATGCGTGGGAAACCGACGGTACCAGCGCGACGCTCGCGATGCCGGCGGCAACGCAACCCCGAAGCAGATTCATTTTCATCGTTGAATTCCTCTAAAAGCAGACGTTTTTCTCGAAACAACTCGATCGACATGCAGGCACCTCACTGCCTGCAACACGGATCGAATCGCCTTATTCCGAATAACCGAATGATTCCATCCAGAAAAATGACGACCGAGCCATTCTATTTTCCAATACGGATTCCCGATATCGTACAAGTAAGAATTATTTGATTAATTTGTCCACTCAGGCGAAGTTCAAATGAAGGCATATGCCGACGCCCATCGTTCCAGTCTGCGTGAAGCGGTTGTCGCGGATCACCTCGCCGATTCCCCAAGGACGATCAACCGCCTCGCCAGAAACGATTGGCAACGATGCGACATGACATCCGGTCGATTCGGCACGATGCGCCAAGGGCAGCCAAAGAAACCTTCACCAATCGTCAAAATTATTGAAAACCGATAATTTTTCACCTTGCACGCGAAGTAATTTGGAATTTATTTTCAGAGCCAATCCGACATAGGACAAATCAAATGACCCAATTCATCATGGATTTCCCTTTCGCCAAGAGATTGGTCGTGCGCAATCCCCATCGCCCCGACTTCGACTTTCGATCGCGATTCGCCATAGCGATCCAGAATTTTTCCCGAAATCACATCGACGAATGCTCCATCACGGACGCGTCTCATTCCGCGACTGACCTGCCCCCGGTTTTAGTCCGAACTGCAGTTAGAGTCCGAGGTTAAAAACTGCTGCTTCGCGTCGTGCGCCCGAGCGAACTGCGCAGGCGTCAGATAGCCGAGTGAACTATGGGGCCGCTCGGTGTTGTACTCGATACGCCATTCCTCAATCAGCCGCTTGGCGTGGCGCATTGAGACGAACCAGTGCTCATTCAGGCATTCATTGTCAAACGCATTTGAAATCTGAGCCACTTCGCGCCTGATCGCGCAAAGTAAAACTGAGCCAGTCGTTACTTCTTCGATGTCGGGACGTGCCCGGCTTTGCGTTGCTGTTTCAGTCTGTAGCTGTCTCCTTTGATCTGGATGATGTGGGCATGGTGGAGGATGCGGTCGAGCATCGCTGCAGTGAGGGTGGTGTTGCCGCCGAAGGTTTCGTCCCACTGCGCAAACGGCAGGTTGCTGGTCAGGATCATCGAGCCACGCTCGTAGCGCTTGGCGACGATCTGGAAGAAGTGACTGGCCTGATCGCCCGAGAGCGGTAGATAGCCGATCTCATCGACGATGAGCAGCCTCGGGCCGAGAATGTTGTGCCGAAGAACGGCGTCGTATCGCTCCTGTCGGCGTGCAGCCTCGAGCTGTAACATCAGATCCGCCGCCGTGATGAACTTCGTCTTGATGCCGGCCTGCGTCGCTGCATATCCGATGGCGATCGCGAGGTGCGTCTTGCCCACGCCCGACGGACCAAGCAACACGGCGTTCTCGCCTCGCTCGATGAAGCGTAGCGTGGCAAGCTCGTCGATTGCCTCGCGCGGGGCCCCGACGGCGAAGCTGTAGTCGTAGTCATCCAGTGTCTTGATGGCGGGAAACCCGGCCATGCGCACCAGTGTTTGCCGCGAACGAACTTGCCTCGTCTCTCGTTCGTGCGCGAGCGCGTTCTCGAGGAAGTCGAGGAAACTCCATTGCTTGGCCGCCGCGTCGCTGGCCAGAGCGACGTATCGGTGCATGAGTCCCTCGAGCTTCAGGCTTTGGCAGTGCCCGTCGATGCGTTCCTGCTGCAAGTTCATGCGCGCACCTCGGTCAGTAATTGCTGGTAGACGGACAACGGGTGCTGGATCGACATCGCGGGATCAACGCGCGGCCGAGCGACGGCGCGAGCCGGCAATCGGGGCAATGTGTAGCCAGGCATATCGAGCAAGCAAGCCCGTTCTCGTTGCTCCAACAGAATCGCGGGTGCCTGCCCGGTAACCGGATGCACGCGCTGGTTGGCCACGTCGCGCAGCCATTTACTCACCTCGACGTTCGCAGTCGCGGCATCGAGCATCAAGCCGGATTGTTTAAGCTGGCTTGCCAGCGGCACATAGAAATTGCCGCGCAGATAGCGGTGGAATCGCTCGACCTTGCCCTTGGTCTGCGCGCGGTACGGTTGGCACAATCTGGGCAGGAAGCCGTACCGCTTGGCCAGATCGAGCAGGCCGGCGTGCCAGCGATGTTGGCCGTCGCCATAAGCATCGCGCTCGACAACGATGGTCTTGGCGTTGTCGTAAAGGATCTCGCGAGGAATGCCACCCAAGGCTTCGAACAGCGCATGATGACAGGCAACCAGCGTCTCGGCGCGTTCATCGGTGGTGAAGCGTGCCCAGCGCCAACGACTGAAGCCGAGCGTGGCGGTGAAGGCGTAAAGCGGGTCGGTGCCTCGTCGGAAGACAACGAAATCGCACTGCATCTGCCGACCGGGCTCGGTCTCGAACCTTACGACTGGATCGGGCTTCGGCATGGGCTTATGCGTGTTCATGAAAGCCTGCAGGCTTCGCAGTTGGCCCTCGTAGCCGCGCGCCCGCAACTCGCGCAGCAGCGCCGGCGCTGCGATGGTCTCCGGTGCTGCGGCCCTCATGCGCTCGATGATGTACGCCTCGAACGCTCCGAGCTTGGTTGGCCGCGGTTCACGCGGCTTGTAGCGCGGCACTTCCTCAGCCGACAGGTACCGCGCCACCGTGTTGCGAGAAATGCCCAGGCGCCGCGCGATCTCGCGCTCCGATACGCCTTGGGCTTTGAGCACATGGATTTGCATCCACTGTTCCTTCTGGAGCATCGCCAGCCTTTGCGCGCAAAAGGCTGACTGTACTGAAAGGTGGCTTAGATTTACTTCGCGCGAAGTGGCTCATTATTACTTTGCGCCCAACATTCATCGCGGAACCGCCCGTTGAAGCTCTCGATATAGGCATTCTCCACCGGCTTGCCAGGCCGAATGAACGACAGCGTGACACCGGCTTCGTAGGCCCATGCATCCAGCACCTTACCAGCGAACTCCGGCCCGTTGTCGACCGTGATGGATGCGGGCAAGCCTCGCATCTCCTTGAGCCGCTCGAGCACTTGCTGCACGCGTAGGCCCGGCAATGAAGTATCGACCTCGATGGCCAAGCACTCGCGTGTGTAGTCGTCGACCACGTTCAGGCATCGAAACTGCCGACCATAGGCCAGCCCGTCAGAAACGAAGTCCATCGACCAGCTCTGATTCGGGCCTGTCGGTAACGGCAGCGGCGTGCGCTCGACAGCCGCAATACGCTTGCGTCGCCGCTTGCGCACGCTCAGCCCCGCCTTGCTGTACAGGCGCCAGATGCGCTTGTGGTTGGCGAAGCAGCCATCCCGCTGCAGCAGCACGTGAATCCGGCGATAACCGTAACGGCGCTTCTGCGCAGCGATGGCCATCATCCGGCCAGTCAGCGCTTCGTCGTCAATTCGGCGGCGTGATTCGTAGTGAAACAGCGAGCGCGAAATCCCTACCAGCCCGCAGGCCCGGGTAACACCCATGGCACGTTCGGTCATCAATATCCGGACCGCTTCGCGCTTGGCCTGCGGGCTTGCTACTTTCGAGCCAGCAGGTCCTTCAGCGCGGCGTTGTCGAGCATCGATTCGGCCAACAGACGTTTGAGCTTGCTGTTCTCCTGCTCCAGTTCCTTCAGGCGCTGTGCTTCGGAGACCGTCATCCCGCCGAACTTCGCTTTCCAGTTGTAGTAGGTCGCTTCCGATATGCCGTACTTGCGGCACAGCTCGGCCGGCTTCAAGCCAGCCTCGGCTTCCTTCAAGATGCCGATGATTTGTTCTTAAGTGAATCGCTTTTTCATTGCCGTTCCTCTCTGGAACGGACTCTACACCGTCACCGTACTAAACGCGGGGAGCAGGTCACGACCGCCCCAGTCATCGTCCGGCGAGCGATGCACGGCTCGCGTCGAGCGTGATGCCTTGCGCGCGTTCATCCGCACTGACATTCGCTGCTGGTCGGGGGTTTCGGCGGCGTCCGGCGCAAGTTCCGTGACGTGCGCGAGATCCGTATTCGGCAGGTCGCCAGCTTCGCTGATCGCTGCGCCGTCGTGCAATCGACCGACCGGCAGCACCGATCCGGCGCTGCTGCGCGACCATCTAGCGGGTGCGCTCGGCGTCGCCGGCAGGCGACGTAGGCGGTAGTTCGACCGCGTGCATCGACGCATGTCCTCTGCGTACCAGTTCGACGATCGTTTTGTCCCCTGCTCGGCGTCGCTCCGGAAGCCCCGAACGAGGCGACCGCAGGTTTGCTCATCGTGTCTTTCTTTGACTTGGCATGACACGTCATCGCATCGCCATCCACCCAGTCGGCCGCAGGCAGCCCCGTCACCGCGGTCCGGCAGATCCGGACCGTCGCGACGACATGTAGCAATCGACATGGGCAAGCCGCCACGCGGCACCAACCCTGCCTCGGCTCGCGAACAGCGCAGCGCACAAAAAAAGACGCCCGCTGCACGCAGCGGGCGCGAATCCCAGTCAAGGAGGTGTCACACGAACTACAGGTTCAGATTAAGGAAATCGCCTGCAACGGACAACGAATCGATTTCAATATCGATATGACGGGATGCGCTCATGCCCGCGCATCCCGCGTCGAGCAGTGGATGCCGCCGCCGTGCCGCTGCCGCCCGCGTAATCACACGCCGCAAAAAAAAGTCCCGCCGGCTGGCGGGACGTTCGTCACGATGCGAATGCGCGCGCGGCGCAGTCGATCACGGTTCGTGGCGCAGGTACCCTTCCTTGCTCGGATCGCGCATCCGCCACGACACGATCAGCGAGATCGCGCACAGCACCGTCACGTACCAGTAGAAGGTTTCCTCGCTGCCGATCGACTTGAACCACAGCGCGACGTATTCGGCCGAGCCGCCGAAGATTGCGTTCGCGACCGCATACGACAGGCCGACGCCCATCGCGCGCACTTCCGGCGGGAACATCTCGGCCTTGATGAGGCCGCTGATCGACGTGTAGAAGCTGACGATCGCCAGCGCGACCGTGATCAGCGCGAACGCGGCCACCGGGCTCGTCACGTCCTGCAGCGCATGCATCAGCGGCACCGTGCCGATCACCGCGAACGAGCCGAACAGGATCATCGACGTGCGGCGGCCGATCCTGTCGGACAGCGCGCCGAACACCGGCTGGATCAGCATGTAGACGAGCAGCGCGACGGTCATCACGTTGCTGGCCGTCTTCGCGTGCATGCCGGCCGTGTTCACGAGGTACTTCTGCATGTACGTGGTGAACGTGTAGAAGATCAGCGAGCCGCCGGCCGTGAAGCCGACCACCGTGAAGAACGCGCCCTTGTGCTGCCACACGCCGCGGATCGTGCCGGCATCCTTCTTGTCGCGCGACGCGCTGGTCGACGTCTCGTCGAGCGATTTCCGCAGGTACAGCGAGATCAGCGCGGCCGCCGCGCCGACGACGAACGGAATGCGCCAGCCCCACGCCTTCAGTTCGTCGGTCGACAGCGTCTGCTGCAGGATCACGAGCACCAGCAGCGCACACAGCTGGCCGCCGATCAGCGTCACGTACTGGAACGACGCGAAGAAGCCGCGTCGGCCCTTCAACGCGACCTCGCTCATGTAGGTCGCGCTCGTCCCGTATTCGCCGCCCACCGACAGCCCCTGGAACAGGCGCGCAACCAGCAGCAGCGCCGGCGCGAGCGCGCCGATCTGCGCATAGGTCGGCAGCACCGCGATCACGAGCGAGCCGCCGCACATCATCAGCACCGAGATCATCATCGCGGCGCGCCGGCCGTGACGGTCGGCGATGCGGCCGAACAGCCAGCCGCCGATCGGGCGCATCAGGAAGCCGGCCGCGAACACGCCGGCCGTGTTCAGCAGCTGCGTCGTGGTGTTGCCGCTCGGGAAGAACGCCGGCGCGAAGTACAGCGCGCAGAACGAGTAGATGTAGAAGTCGAACCACTCGACGAGGTTGCCCGATGAGGCGCCGACGATGGCGAACACGCGCCGCCGGGTGTCATGCGCGGACAGCGCAGCTTGGTCGGTCTGGACGTCCATGGATTGGTCTGTTCCTTTTAGTGCTTTCTGGGCGAGACGGCTGGAGGCCGCCGCGTGCGGTCGCACGTGGCACCGGTTCCGGCGGCACGGCGCTACGGGATTTTAGCGAAATGTAAAGTAACAGGCTTTCCGGGTTCGTCCGGATGTAGAAGATTTTTCTCCCGCCACGCGTTCGTCATATGAAAACGCCAGCCGGCAGGCTGGCGTCCGATGCAAACATTCTTGAAGCCGACGATCAAACGCGCACCTCCGGCGGCACGTAGCGGCACTCGTAGCGCTTGCGCACGGTGCCGGCCTCATCGACGCTTTCCAGGTACACGTCGAACTGCCAGAGCCGCGCCATGTGCTTGAGCACCTCGTCGCTGTCGTTCGACAGGTGGCGGTTGTCGGTCATGAAGTGACGCAGCGTGAGGCTGCGGTCGCCGCGCGTGTTCACCGCCCACACCTGGATGTTCGGCTCGCGGTGATGGATGTCGTACTGCCGCGACAACGCCTGCCGCACGTACTGGTAACCGGAACCGTCGTGGATCGCCGACACCTCGAGCGAATCGCGCATGTCGTCGTCGAGCACCGAGAAGAGCCGCATCTCGCGGATCAGGTTCGGCGACAGGTACTGCGCGATGAAGCTCTCGTCCTTGAAGTTGCGCATCGCGTAGTGCATCGCCGGCAGCCACGGGGTGCCCGCGATCTCCGGAAACCACTTGTAATCCTCTTCCGTCGGCGCTTCGCAGATCCGCCGGATGTCGCTCATCATCGAAAAACCGAGCGCATACGGGTTGATCCCGCTGTAGTACGGCTTCGTGACGGGCGGCTGGTAGACCACGTTGCTGTGCGAATGCAGGAACTCCATCATGAAGCCGTCTTCCAGCTTGCCCTGGTGGTACAGCGTGTTCAGCAGCGTGTAGTGCCAGAACGTCGCCCAGCCTTCGTTCATCACCTGCGTCTGCCGCTGCGGGTAGAAATACTGGCCGATCTTGCGCACGATGCGGATCACTTCCCGCTCCCACGGTTCGAGCAGCGGCGCGTTCTTCTCCGCGAAATACAGCAGGTTCTCCTGCGGTTCGGGCGGATAGCGGCCTTCCTGCTCCTCCATCAGCTCGGGCTTCTTGCCCGGCAGCGTGCGCCACAGTTCATTCACCTGCGACTGCAAGTACGCCTCGCGCTCGCGCCGCAGCGCCGCTTCCTTCGACAGCGACGGCTTCTGCGGCCGCTTGTAGCGGTCGACGCCGTAGTTCATCAGCGCATGGCACGAATCGAGCAGTTCCTCGACGCGATCGAGCCCGTAGCGCTCCTCGCATTCCGCGACGTAGTTCTTCGCGTACACGAGATAGTCGATGATCGCGTGCGCGTCGGTCCACAGCCGGAACAGGTAGTTGCCCTTGAAGAACGAGTTGTGCCCGTACGCCGCGTGCGCGATGACGAGCGCCTGCATCGTCATCGTGTTCTCTTCCATCAGATACGCGATGCACGGATTCGAATTGATGACGATTTCGTACGCGAGGCCCATCTGGCCGCGGCGGTAGCTCTTCTCGGTCGAGAGGAAGTGCTTGCCGAACGACCAGTGGCGGTAGTTGACCGGCATCCCGACCGACGCATACGCATCCATCATCTGTTCGGCGCTGATCAGTTCGAGCTGGATCGGGTAGATGTCGAGCTCGTATTGTTCGGCGACCTGCGAGATGTGCGTGTCGTATTCCTCGAGCAGTTCGAACGTCCAGTCGGACGGGCACGGCAGCGGCTTGCGTTCGGCAACGTTCATACGCGCTTCCTTTTGCCCGGAGCCGGGCAAGTCGGCGGCCGGCGGCGGCGGTTCGGCCTGCGCGCGTTGCTGCGATGCGGCAGGGCCGGCCGTGTCGTCGCCGGAGGGGCGCGGCTCGTAGCCGCGCGACTCGTTGTGCAGATGGCGCGTCGTCATGACATTTCCACCTGCTTTTCGAACAATTCGCGAAACACCGGGTAAATCTCGGCAGCCGATTCCACTTTTTTCATCGCGAGATGCGGCTGCGACAGCGCCAGCTGCGCGTATTCCAGCCACAGATTCTGCTCTTCCGGCGCGACCTGGATATACGCGAAGTAACGCGTCTTCGTGAGGATATCCTCTTCCAGGATTTTGCGACACTTGGGCGAATCGTCGGTCCAGTTGTCGCCGTCGGACGCCTGCGCGCCGTAGATGTTCCACTCGGTCGGCGAGTAGCGCTCGTTCTGCACCTTGCGCATCAGTTCGAGGGCGCTCGACACGACCGTGCCGCCGCTCTCGGTCGAATGGAAGAAGGTATCCTCGTCGACTTCCTCGGCGCGCGTATGGTGACGGATGAACACGACCTCGATGCGCTCGTAGTTGCGCTTGAGGAACAGGTAAAGCAGGATGAAGAAGCGCTTCGCGAGATCCTTGCGCTGCTCGTCCATCGAGCCCGACACGTCCATCAGGCAGAACATCACGGCCTGGCTCGACGGCTGAGGCTGCTTCACGCGGTTGATGTAGCGCAGGTCGAACGGATCGATGAACGGAATCCGCCAGATGCGCCCCTTCAGGTGATGGATCTCGGCCTCGAGCGTCGCGATGTCCTCGCGGCGGTCGTCCGGATCGCACTTCAGCGCTTCGAGCTGCGCCTCGAGTTCGCGCAGCTCGTTGACGAGCGGCGAGCCGAGCGCGATGCGCCGGCCGAGCGCGCTGCGTAGCGAACGCACGACGTCGATGTTGTTCGGCGTGCCTTCCGCCGACCAGCCCGCGCGCACGTTCTTCCAGCTCGGCACCGTCAGCAGGTGCGTCTTCACGAGGCGCGGCAGTTCGAGATCGTCGAAGAAGTACTGCATGAACTCGTCGCGCGACAGTTCGAACACGAAGTCGTCCTGCCCTTCGCCCTCGTTGCTGGCCTGGCTTCCGCCGCCGCCCGAGCCGCCCTGCGGACGCGGGATCTTGTCGCCGCGTACGTAGTCCTCGTTGCCGGGGTGCACGTATTCACGACGCCCGCCCGGCCCGTGCCGGAAATTCGGCTCCGCGATGTCCTTGCGCGGGATCGTGATGCTCTGCGTGCTCTGGATATCCTTGATGCTACGGTCGCGCACCGCGTCGGACACGGCACGACGAATGTAGTTCTTGACGCGACGCAGAAAGCGTTCGCGGTTGGCGATACTCTTGTTCTTGCCGGCCAGCCTGCGGTCGATGATTTGATGAAGCACTGCCGGTCTCCCGCTCGAAAGTCGATATGCCGGGACGCTCGCCGCACATGCCGTCTCCCGTCAAGCGGGCGGCGTCTCTGAAAGCGCCCGTACGGACTCGCCGTACGGGCTCGGTACCGCGCGCGTCATGACGACTTGCGCACGCGCAGGTACCAGTCGCAAAGCAGCCTCACCTGCTTCGGCGTATAGCCCTTCGCGACCATCCGGTTCACAAAGTCCTCATGCTTGCGCTGCTCCTCCGCCGAACCCTTTGCGTTGAACGAGATCACCGGCAGCAGTTCCTCGGTGTTCGAGAACATCTTCTTCTCGATCACGACGCGCAACTTCTCGTAGCTCGTCCACACGGGGTTCTTGCCGGCGTTCGCCGCCCGTGCACGCAACACGAAGTTCACGATCTCGTTGCGGTAATCCTTCGGATTGCTGATGCCGGCCGGTTTCTCGATCTTCTCCAGCTCCGCGTTCAACGCGGCGCGATCGAAGCTCTCGCCCGTGTCGTGATCGCGGAATTCCTGGTCCTGGATCCAGAAGTCGGCATACGTGACGTAGCGGTCGAAGATGTTCTGGCCGTACTCCGAATACGACTCGAGGTAGGCCGTCTGGATCTCCTTGCCGATGAAATCCGCGTAACGCGACGCGAGCACGTCCTTCACGAAGGACAGGTACTTCTGCTCGGTTTCCGGCGGGAACTGCTCGCGTTCGATCTGCTGTTCGAGCACGTACATCAGGTGCACGGGGTTGGCCGCGACCTCGCTCGAATCGAAGTTGAACACGCGCGACAGGATCTTGAACGCGAAGCGTGTCGACACGCCCGTCATCCCTTCGTCCACGCCCGCGTAGTCGCGGTACTCCTGGTACGACTTCGCCTTCGGATCGGTGTCCTTCAGGTTTTCGCCGTCATACACCTGCATCTTCGAGAACAGGCTCGAATTCTCCGGCTCGTGCAGACGCGACAGCACCGAGAACTGCGACATCATCTTCAGCGTGCCCGGCGCGCATACGGCCTCGGCAAGCGACGAGTTGCGGATCAGCTTCTCGTAGATCTTGGTCTCTTCCGACACGCGCAGGCAGTACGGCACCTTCACGACGAAGATCCGGTCGAGCAGTGCCTCGTTGTTGCGGTTGTTGCGGAACGCCTTCCACTCCGACTCGTTCGAGTGCGCGAGGATGATCCCGTCGAACGGAATCGCGCCGAAGCCCTCGGTGCCCTTGAAGTTGCCTTCCTGCGTGGCGGTCAGCAGCGGGTGCAGCACCTTGATCGGCGCCTTGAACATTTCGACGAACTCGAGCAGGCCCTGGTTCGCGAGGCACAGGCCGCCCGAGTAGCTGTACGCATCGGCGTCGTCCTGCGCATACTGCTCGAGCTTGCGGATGTCGACCTTGCCGACCAGCGACGAGATATCCTGATTGTTCTCGTCGCCCGGCTCCGTCTTCGCGATGCCGACCTGCCGCAGGATCGACGGATAACGACGCACGACGCGGAACTGGCGGATGTCGCCGTTGTATTCGTGCAGGCGTTTGACGGCCCACGGACTCAGGATGTTTTTCAGGTAGCGGCGCGGAATGCCGTACTGTTCCTCGAGGATCGGGCCGTCTTCGTCGTAGTCGAACAGCCCGAGCGGCGATTCGTTGACGGGCGAGCCCTTCAGCGAATAGAACGGCACGCGCTCCATCAGTTGCTTCAGACGCTCGGCGATCGACGACTTGCCGCCGCCCACCGGGCCGAGCAGATAGAGGATCTGCTTCTTCTCTTCGAGCCCTTGCGCAGCGTGGCGGAAATACGCGACCACTTGCTCGATCACTTCCTCCATTCCGTAGAACTCACGGAATGCGGGATACACCTTGATGACCTTGTTCGCGAAGATCCGCGACAGGCGCGGCTCGTTGCGGGTATCGATGTGTTCAGGTTCCCCGATTGCTGCCAGCATGCGTTCACCAGCCGTCGCGTACGCGGATGGATCGTTCTTGCAGAGCGCGAGATACTCCTCCAGCGAGAGCTCTTCCTCTCGCGTTTTTTCGAAGCGGTTCGCGAAGCTGCTGTAAATATCCATGCTACCTCCCTCGCCTGAGTCTGAAGACGTGCCTGCCTTCGTACGACTGCGCAGAAGCAAGCGCGTTCGAATTCATCCTAAACCCTTTCTTATTTTTTTTCACGAACTCTTCGTATGAAGTTCGTTATTCTCGACAACACCGCTTGGACAACACATTTCGTCGTTTTACAATCGATCTCCCGAGCCGCAGAATCTGCATCCGCCGCGTCTCGTCGAACGACGGAACGTCTTGTGCGTTGGACACATCCGACGTCGTCGCTTCTCCCCTTCATCCCTATACGTTCGAGCCGTCGTTTACGACGACACGTCGCGTGCACCGTTACAATTTTTTTTCGGCGTGCCCTTACGGAGATACCCGTACGACGGATGCGGGCATACGTCGCGCATCGTTGCGTGTATCCGCCGGGACGGGTCACGCGATGCACGCGACGATGCACGATCTTTCATGCGCCCTGTCACATTTTGTCCGCCGCCGAAACGACAACGCCCGCATGTCGCGGGCGTCGTTCGTCACCAAATGGGGATAGATACGCGGTACGCGCGAATCAGAAGGTCTCCCAGTCGTCGGCGCCGGCGGCCGCCGCGACCGGCGCCGCTGCGGATGCCGCAGATGCAGTCGCGGGCTTGCGCGCCGGCGTCGCCGCAGCCGTGCGCTTCGGCGGTGCATCGCGATCGTCGCGTGCAGCAGCCTGTTGCGCCGGCACGGCAACCGCCGCCGTGGGGGCACGCGACGCGTGACGCGCCGCAGCCGGCGCGATAACGCCCGGGCGTGCCGCTTCGTCGTCGAGCTGGAACACCGACGCCGTTTCGCGCAGGCGCGCAGCCTGTTCGTCGAGCGACTGCGCGGCGGCCGCGGCTTCCTCGACGAGCGCTGCATTCTGCTGCGTGACCTCGTCCATCTGCGCGACCGCGCGCGCCACCTGGTCGATCCCGCCGCTCTGCTCCTCGGACGCCGCGGCGATTTCGCCCATGATGTCCGTCACGCGCTGCACCGCACCGATCACGTCGCTCATCGTGCGCCCCGCTTCGTCGACCAGTGTCGAACCCGACCGGATGCGCTCCACCGACGCGTCGATCAGCGCCTTGATCTCCTTGGCCGCGGTCGACGAACGCTGTGCGAGGCTGCGCACCTCGCCCGCGACGACCGCGAAGCCGCGGCCTTCCTCGCCCGCGCGCGCCGCTTCGACGGCCGCATTCAGCGCAAGAATGTTGGTCTGGAACGCGATTCCCTCGATGATCGCGATGATGTCCGCGATCCTGGCCGAGCTGTCGTTGATCTCGCCCATCGTGCCGACCACCTGGCCGACCACCGTATTGCCCTTGTTTGCAATCTCCGACGCGTTCGCGGCCAGCGCGCTTGCCTGGCGCGCATTGTCCGCGTTCTGTTTCACGGTGCCGGTCAGCTGTTCCATGCTCGACGCGGTTTCCTGCAGTGCAGCGGCCTGTTCCTCGGTGCGCGACGACAGGTCGATGTTGCCGGCCGCGATCTGGCGGGCTGCGGTCGCGATCGACTCGCTGCCGCCGCGCACGGTGCGCACCGTGTCGACAAGCCCGCGCTGCATCTTCGCGAGGCCGTCGAGCAGCTGGCCCATTTCGTCGCGCCGGTGCACGACGATCGGCCGGCGCAGGTCGCCTGCGGAGATCGCGTCGAAATGTGCGAGCGCGTCCGCGATCGGGCGGCCGATCGCGCGGCTCAGCGTCAGCCACGACAGCAGCGCGGCGCCGATGCCGGCCGCGAGCGCGACGATCGACAGCACGCGCAACGTCTCGAACACCGTTTCCGCACGTTCGAAGTTCGCCTTCGCATCGGTGAACTGGAAGTTGCGCAACGCTTCGCCTGCCACCGAGAGGTCGTTGTAGAGCGCCTGGAGCTGCTTGGCGCCGTCGCCGATGCGATCGCGCTGGTCCGCCCCGACGATGCTCGCGAATGCGTCACAGCTGCGTTGCAGCGCCAGCCGCTTCGCGGCGACATCCTGCGCGAGCCGATCCTCCTCCGGCCCGCGCGGCAGCGCGAGATACTTCTGCCACCACGCGTCGGACTGCGTGCGCATCGCACGGCTGCGCTCGACGGCGGCCGCCGAGTCGGGCGTGCCGGACAGCAGCGCCGCGCGATCGAGCGCGAGGCGCTCGCGCGCAGAGAACATTTCCGCGACCGCCACGTCGACCGCACTCGGCATCTGGTTCGTGAAAATCTCGCGCGTCGAGTCGTTCGCACGCGTCATACCGTACAGCCCGAGCACACCGGTTACGCCCAGCAGCACCGCCAGAAACGCCATCGTCAAACCGATGCGCGCACGAATCGTCAGGTTCCTGAACACCATCATCCATCCTGTGTTGCGTCGTCATGAACGGGCCAGGCCCGTTGGCTCGAAGCATTGCTTCGCTCCGTGCATTTACGACCGTACAGCGCACAACTTGATGGTTTTCGCGCTATTTTTTCGAATTATTCGTATGTTTATTACAGGAGACTGAATAATTGACGCGAAATCCGGTGGGTTCGACGAACAGGATGGGAGAAAACCCGCGGGGCGCCGGCCGGTGGCCGATGACAGGTGACACGGCCGGCCGTCTGGTGTGACGGGCCGGCCGCGACGCGGAATCGGCGATCGGGCCCTATTCGGCCAGTTCGGCGAGCGTCGGAATCGACGGCTGCGCGCCCGCTCGCGTGACCGACAGCGCCGCCGCGCGTTGCGCGAAGCGGATGGCCGTGTCGACGTCCACGCCGGCCGCGATCCGTGCGGAAAAGCCGCCGATGAAGGTATCGCCGGCTGCCGTCGTGTCGACGGCCTGCACGGCCGGGGCCGGATAATGCCGCGCGGTGCCGTCGGCCGTCAGCGCAAGCACGCCGCGCGCGCCGAGCGTGACCAGCACGTTGCGCGCGCCGCCGGCCTGCAGCGCACGCGCGGCGGCTTCCGCATCGGCCGGATCGCGCACCGGCAGCGCGGTCAGCGCGGCCGCCTCGACTTCGTTCGGGATCAGGTAATCGACCAGCGGCAGCCAGCCGTCCGGCAGCGGCGCGACGGCCGGTGCCGGATTGAGCACCACCGTGCGGCCGAGCCGCCGCCCGGCCGACAGCGCCGCGAACACCGCATCGGGCGGCGTCTCGAGCTGGCAGATCAGCACGTCCGCCGACGCCAGCGCGGCTTCGTGGCGCGCGACCGTGTCGGTCGTGACCTCGCCGTTGCCGCCCGCGACGATCACGATCGCGTTCTGGCTCGCATCGTCGACGACGATCAGCGCGACGCCGGTCGACGCCGACGCGCTCGTCGCAAGCCCCGTGCAGTCGATGCCCTCGGCTTCGAGGCCCGCGCGCAATGCCGCGCCGTGCGCGTCCGCGCCGACGCAGCCGATCATCGCGACCTGCGCGCCGAGCCGTGAGGCGGCGACGGCCTGGTTGCCGCCCTTGCCGCCCGCCGCCTGCGCGAATGCGTGCCCGGCGAGCGTTTCGCCCGGCAGCGGCAGCCGCGGCGCACGCACGACGAGATCCATGTTCAGGCTGCCGACCACCGTCACGCGGCCGGCGCCCTCAGCGGCCGCCGTCATGCGCGACCGCCTGAGCCAGCCGGCTCGCGGTAGATCGCCGTCGATTCGCGCAGCACGAGGCGCGGCGACACGACGCGACGGCGGCTCGGCACGGCCGTCGAGCCGCCGCCGATCCGCTCGATCAGCGTCTGCGCGGCCATTTCGCCGAGCGCGCGCACCGACTGGCCGACCGTCGACAGCGCCGGATACGTGTAGCGGGAAAATTCGATGTCGTCGAAACCGATGATCGAGCAGTCGTCGGGCACGCGCAGCCCGCGCTCGGCCGCCGCGCGCAGCGCGCCGACGCCCATCAGGTCGTTGCCCGCGAAGATCGCGCTCGGTCGCACCGTTTCAAACAGCCGCGACGCCGCGTGATAGCCGCCGAGGCACGAGAAGTCGCTTTCCGCGATCGCACCCGGCACGATGTCGACCCCGCGCTCGGCCATCGCGCGGATGAAGCCGTGCACGCGCATCGCGCTGACGGCCGTATCGGTCGGCCCGGTGATGCAGCCGATCTTCGCGTGCCCGAGTTCGAGCAGGTGGCGCGTCGCCAGGTACGCGCCGCGCTCGTGGTCGATCTGCACGAGGTCGGCCGCGAGCCCCTCGATGTTACGGTCGACGACGACGAGCGGCGCATGTATGTCCGCAAGCGTCTGCGCCAGCACCGCATCCTCGCCCGCCGACGCGACGATCAGCCCGTCGATACGCTTTTCCTGCAGCACGCGCAGGTAGTTGCGCTGCTTCACGGGATCGTCGTCCGAGTTGCAGAAGAACACGCAATAGCCGTTGGCCGCGCACTGATCCTCGATGCCGCGCGCAAGCTCCGCAAAGTACGGATTCGTGCTGTTCGGCACGACGAGGCCGATGGTCGCCGTCGCCCGCGCCTTCAGCGAGCGCGCCACGGCCGATGGCACGTAGTTCAGCTCGCGGATTGCGCCCTCGACCTTCGCACGCACATCCGCGGACACCGGCCGCGAATTGTTCACCACGTGCGAGACGGTCGTAAACGACACGCCCGCCATGGCCGCCACATCCTTGATCGTCGCCATTTCCCGTTTCTCTCTGGTCTGTTCTGTCTGTCTTTCTACCGCACGCGCGCGCGCCGGCTGCGATACGTATCGAGCACGACCGCCACCACGATCACCGCGCCGGTGATGATCCGTTTCGTCGGCTCGTTCGCGCCGATCTGCGCCAGCCCCGCGGCCAGCACGGAGATGATCAACACGCCGAAAAACGTGCTGATCACCGAGCCGCGCCCGCCCATCAGGCTCGTGCCGCCGATCACGACGGCAGCGATCACCTGCAGTTCGACGCCTGCGCCCGCGTTCGGGTCGGCCGCCTCGAGCCGCGAAATCTGGAACAGCGACGCGAGCCCCGCGAGCGCGCCCATCATTGCGAATACGAGGATTTTATACGGCCGCGGGTTAACCCCGGCAAGTCGGACGGCTTCCTCGTTCGTGCCGATCCCGACGAGATAGCGCCCGAACACGGTGCGCGTGAGCCCGAACTGGGCCGCGATCATCACCGCGACCGCGATCAGGAACGCCGGCGAGATGCCGAGCGCGATCGGGTTCGACAGGAAATCGAACGCATCGCCGATATAGGCCGTGCGCGAATTCGTCAGCTGATACGCGAGGCCGCGCGCGGCCTCCAGCACGCCGAGCGACACGATGAACGACGGGATCCGCCAGCCGACCGTGACCGCGCCGGTCAGCGCGCCGGTGGCGGTCGCGACCGCGATCCCGATCAGCGCGGCCGGCAGCGGCCCCCACTGCCATTTCAGCGCGGCGACGCTGACCATCGACGCGGCGAGCGCGAGCACCGAGCCGACCGACAGGTCGATCCCGGCAATGATCAGCACGAAGGTCATCCCGACCGACATCACGACGAGATCGGGAATCTGGTTCGCGATCGTGCTGAACGTGTCGTAGGTCAGGAAATGCGAGCTCAGCACCGAAAACAGCGCGATCATCGCGGCCAGCGCGCCGGCGAGCCCGAGATAGTTCGACAGGCCGAGCCGCGTGCCGGACAGCATGCGCGCGCGGCGCCCCGTCACGTCCTGCTGCGCGCCTGCGTCGGTCGGGGATACGGGAGGCTGGGTCATTGCTGTCGTCCTGTCGTCGAAGTGCCGGGAGCGGCGCCCTGCGCCGGCCCCGCGTCCGGATGCCGCGCGCCGCCCGGCGGCGTCTCGCGGCCGAAGCCGGCGAACGCCGCGGCCAGCAGCGCATCCTGGGTCCAGTTGCCGCGCTCGAACACGGCGGTCATGCGCCCGGCCGACATCACGCCGATCCGGTCGCAGATCAGCATCAGCTCGCGCAGGTCGCTCGACACGACGACGAGCGCGCGGCCTTCGCGCGCGAGCGCGCCCATCAAAGTGTAGATCTCGAATTTGGCGCCGACGTCGATCCCGCGCGTCGGCTCGTCGAACAGCAGCACGCCCATGTCGCGCGCGAGCCAGCGGCCGATCACGACCTTCTGCTGGTTGCCGCCCGACAACTCGCCGACCGCCTGCGTCGCACCATGCGTGCGGATCCGCAGCGCGTCGATCTGCCGCTCGGCGAGCGCCGTTTCGCGCGCGGTGTCGACGATGCCGCCGCGCGCAAGCCGGTCGAGCTGGCCGAGCGACACGTTCGCGGTGACCGACTGCGACAGCAGCAGCCCCTCACCCTTGCGATCCTCGGTAATCAGCGCGATGCCGTGCTTCACCGCATCGACGGGCGAAGCGATCCGCGCCGGCTTCAGCGGCTGGCCGACCGCGATCATCCCGGCATCCGGCGTATCGGCGCCGTAGATCAGCCGCAGCAGTTCGGTGCGCCCCGCGCCGATCAGCCCCGAGATGCCGAAGATCTCGCCCGCGCGCACCTCGAGCGACACGTCCCGCACGGCCGACCCGCGCGTGAGGCCCGACACGACGAGCCGCGGCGCGCCGATACGGCGCTCGCCGAGATCGATGTGCTCGCCGATCTCGCGCCCGACCATCAGCGTGACGAGCCCGTCGGACGTCGTCGCCGCCATGTCGCCCGCATGCACGAGCCGGCCGTCGCGCAGCACCGCGACGCGTTCGGCGACGCGCGCGAGTTCCTCGAGCCGGTGCGAGATGTAGACGATCGCGACACCGCGCGATTTCAGCCGATCGATCTGCTCGAACAGCAGCGCGACTTCGCGCGCGGTCAGCATCGCGGTCGGCTCGTCGAGAATCAGCACGCGGCAATCGCCGATCAGGTTGCGCGCGATCTCGACCATCTGTTGATGGCCGATGCCGAGCGCACCGACGGGCGTATCGGGATCGACCGTGTCGAGCCCGACCTGCGCCATCGCGGCACGCGCGTCGTCGCGCAGCCGCGCGCGATCGATGATCCCGAAGCGCCGCGGCAGGCGGTTCAGGAACAGGTTTTCGGCGACCGTCAGCGTCGGCAGCAGGTTCAGCTCCTGCATCACCATGCGCACGCCGAGCGCCTCGGCCTGCGTGCGGCTCGCCGGCGCATAGGCTTGGCCGCCGAGCTGCATCGTGCCGGCAGTCGGTTCGACGAGCCCGCCGATGATCTTCGACAGTGTGCTCTTGCCGGCGCCGTTCTCGCCCGTCAGCGCGAGCGCCTGACCCGCCGAGAGCGTCAGCGTGACGTCGGCGAGCACGGGTTCCGCATAGGTCTTGCCGATGCCGGAAACGGACAGCACCGGGCTGGCTGAACGGGAGGGTTGGAAGGTCGGTTCCATCGCGATCCTGGTTGCGGCCGCGCGCACGCGGCGCGCGGGTGTGACGCTCACTAGTGCATGTGCATGCAGTGGCCGTGATCGCGCTCACTCCGGATAACGGCCGCCGCGCCGGATTCTTGAGGGCGGCGGCCGCACCGGCGCGGCGTCATTTCGTCACGAGATCCACCGGCGTCTCGACCACGCCGGACATGTCGGCCTGCTTGCGATGCTCGGCGATCGCCTTGAGCGCCGTGTCGATACCGAACACGGCCTGCTTCGCCGCGTACTGGTCGGCGGTCGCGAGCACGCGGCCGTCCTTCAGCATCGGCTTGATCGCGTTGATGTTGTCGTAGCCGACCACGGCCACCTTGCCCTGCTTGCCGGCCGCGCGCACGGCCGACACGGCGCCGATCGCCATGTTGTCGTTGCCGCACAGCAGCGCCTTCAGGTTCGGGTATTCGTTGAGCATCGCGGCCGCCACCGCATTGCCCTTGTCGATCTCCCATTCGCCGGACTGCACCGACACCACCTTCATCCCGCCCGCCTTCATCGCGTCCTGGAAGCCGGCCGTGCGCTGCTGCGCATTGGTCGTCGTCGACACGCCTTCGACGATGCCGACCTGGTCGCCCGCCTTCAGCTTCTTCGCGAGGTAATCGCCGATCTTGCGCGCGCCCTTGCGGTTGTCCGGGCCGACGAACGGCACGTTCAGGTTCTTCGACTTCAGCACGTCGGGATCGAGCCGGTTGTCGATGTTCACGACGATGACGCCCGCGTCGACAGCCTTCTTCACGACCGGAACGAGCGCCTTCGAATCGGCCGGCGCGAGCACGATCGCATCGACCTTCGACACGATCATCTGCTCGACGATGCGGATCTGGTTCGCGGTGTCGGTCTCGTCCTTGATGCCATTGGTGATCAGGTCGAACTGGTTCGCATTGTGTTTCTGGTAATCCTTCGCGCCGGTTTCCATGGTCAGGAAGAACTCGTTGGCGAGCGACTTCATCACGAGCGCGACCTTCGGCTTGGCTGCAGACTGCGCGTGGACGGCCGGTGCGGCGGCGACCGCGACAGCGGCGAGCGCGGCGGTCAGGAAGCGACGGCGAAAGCGGACATTCATACACATCTCCTGGCGACTGGCCCGAAGGCCGAACTGTTGTTTTAATGTGAGCAAACGTTTGCGCCACACTACCCGGGCAATGGCCATCGATGCTGCTGTCGGTACCACGGAATGGAAGCGAGGCAGACGGCCGACTGCCTGGCGCGTGCTGTCGTTGACGCGCCGCCGCCGGCGGGAAGCCGGCGGAGTGAAAGTATGCTGTACCGATTCGCTTCGGCGCGCAACCTGTCTGATCAATATTTAAGGGTTTATTCGGAGTGTGCGATCGTGCATCGCGACGCGCAAAAGCCACACTTGCGGAGGCCGCAGCGCGTCACGCCGGGTCCCGTGGCGCCGGCGCGTCTTCATCGGCCGACGGCGGCTCGCCGAAGCGGTTCGCATGCGGCGTGCCGGCGATGAAGCCGTTCATCACGAACAGTGCAATCGCGCCGACGATCGGCACGAAGATCAGCAGCATCCACCACCCCGACTTGTCGATGTCGTGCAGCCGCTTCACGCCGACGGCAATCGACGACCACACCGCGACGACCGCGATCGCGAACAGCACGAGCATCACCAGCAGCGGCAGATCGTCATTCGACGAACCGCGGGAACCTGCGTCGAAAAACGCGCTGAACAACGCGGAAACCAGCGCGTAGATCCACCACGGCATGCGCCCGATCCGGCCTTCGAAGGAAAAGAGAAACCATTTGAGACTCACTGTTTACCTCTTCTTCGTGCGTGTTGCGTGTTGCGTGTTGCGCGCTGCGCGATGTGTCGCCGACTGTGTCGGAGGCGACCCTCCGCGCGCGTATTTTTCTGGATGCGGATTGCCTGCCGGTTTCGCCTTCCGCGCTTCGTCCTGGCGATGTGAGTTGCGGGTTGCATTGCAGATGCTGGCCGGCCGGTCGGGATGACGGCCGTGGAGCGGCTCGAATGCCCGTCATCCGGCATTCACGCGCATTGAATCATGTCTTCCGAAAAATGGCCCGTTCGGCCTGGCCGAATGGCCGAAACGAAGCGTTCGGATGTGTCGTCTCGTTATTCTGCTGACAGGCGAATATCGGACTGGAAAGATTGAAAACCGCGACTGCGGTCGATGGTTCGATGTATCGGCCAACCACGACGGCGGCACCGCCCCTGCCGCCGCGCTGCGCATCGCATCCGGCGAGCGCACGCCGCGCCGCCCGGTGCAACAGCCCGGACGGCGCGAGAAGCACTGCCGTCAGACGGCTTCGCGCAACATCGCCGCGATTTCCGCTTCGTTCAGGTGCGGCGCGAACATCTCGATCAGCCGGTACGCATACGCGCGCAGGAATGCGCCCTTGCGCAGCCCGACCCGCGTCGTGCTCGCCTCGAACAGGTGCTGCGTATCGAGCGCGACGAGGCCCGTGTCACGCTGCGGATCGTAGGCCATCGCCGCGACGACGCCGATCCCCATCCCGAGCTCGACGTAGGTCTTGATCACGTCCGCGTCGATCGCGGTCAGCACGACGTCGGGCACGGCGCCCGCCGCCGTGAACGCCTGGTCGATGTGCGAGCGGCCCGTGAAGTCCTGGTCGTACGTGATGATCGGGTACTCGGCGATTTCCTCGAGCGTCAGGTTCTCGCGGCCGACGAGCGGATGGCCCTTCGGCACGACGACCGTGTGGTGCCACGAATAGCACGGGAACGTGACGATGTCCGGATAGCGGTCGAGCGCCTCGGTCGAGATGCCGAGATCGGCCTCGCCGTTCAGGATCATCTGCGCGATCTGCTGCGGGCTGCCCTGACGCAGCGCGAGATGCACCTTCGGGAACACGTCGGTGAACTGCCGGATCACCTTCGGCAGTGCGTAGCGCGCCTGCGTGTGCGTCGTCGCGACGACGAGGTGGCCGCTGTCCTGGTCCGCGAACTGGCGTGCGACGCGGCGCAGGTTCTCGGCGTCGAGCAGCATCCGCTCGATCAACTGGTGCACGGCCTTGCCGGGCTCCGTGAGGCCCGTCAGCCGCTTGCCGCGCCGAATGAAGATGTCGACGCCCAGTTCATCCTCGAGATCCTTGATCTGCTTCGACACGCCCGACTGCGACGTGTACAGCACGTTCGCGACTTCCGTCAGATTCATGTTCTGGCGCACCGCTTCGCGCACGAACCGCAATTGCTGAAAATTCATGGGTATGCCTCTTAGGCTGTCGTTGTTTGATTGTCGAATCGGAGCGAATTCCGCCCCCTGCCCTGCATTCTCGCCTCAACGCGCGGGAAACACGCGCACCGCGCGCGGCACGGCCGTCGCGCCATCGCCGACCTGCAGCGAGAGCGCACGCCACGCGTCGCGATCGAGTTCCGCCTCGAGCGCACCGCCCGCGCGCGCCTCGAGCTCGACGCGCACCGAACCGCCGAGCGGGATCACGCGGCGCACGTCCACCGCGATGCCGTCCCGGTGCCCTTCGCCTGCCGGCCAAAGCTGCAGGTCGTGCGGGCGCACATACGCGTTCGCGGGGCCCGCGAAGTCGGCGTCGACCTCGATCGGCGCAGCGGCGCCCTCCGCGACGAAGCCGCGCCCGGCAACCGTGCCCGGCAGCCGGTTCGCCGCGCCGAGGAACTCGTACACGAACGCGCTCTGCGGATGATCGTAGACGTCCTGAGGGCTGCCGACCTGCTCGACGTGGCCGCGGTTCAGCACGACGATTCGATCGGCCACCTCCAGTGCCTCCTCCTGGTCGTGCGTGACGAAGATCGTCGAGATGTGAAGGTCGTCGTGCAGGCGGCGCAGCCAGCCGCGCAGTTCCTTGCGGACCTTCGCGTCGAGCGCGCCGAACGGTTCGTCGAGCAGCAGCACCTTCGGCTCGACCGCGAGTGCGCGGGCAAGCGCGATGCGCTGGCGCTGGCCGCCCGACAGCTCGGACGGGTAGCGCTGCGCGAGCCAGTCGAGCTGCACCAGCTTCAGCAATTCGTGCACCTTGTCGCGAATCGCGGCTTCCGACGGCCGCTCGCGGCGCGGCTTCACGCGCAGCCCGAACGCGACGTTCTCGAACACCGTCATGTGGCGGAACAGCGCGTAGTGCTGGAACACGAAACCGACCTGGCGGTCGCGCGCGCCGACCGACGCGACGTCGAGCCCCTGCAGCACGACCTGGCCGGCGTCCGCGTGCTCGAGGCCCGCGATCACGCGCAGCAGCGTGGTCTTGCCGCAGCCGGACGGCCCGAGCAGCGCGACCAGCTCGCCGGGCGGGAAATCGAGCGACACGTTGTCGAGCGCCGTGAAATCGCCGAAGCGCTTCTGAAGGTTACGGACGGTGATACCCATTCTGGTTGCCTCTTTACGATTTCGACGAAACGGCGGCGACAGGGCCGGCATGTGCGGGAACGGCGTCGCGCGCGCCGGCCAGTTCGGCGGCGAGATGACGCTCGGCGAGCAGCTTCAGCGCGAGCGTGACGAGCGCGAGCAGCGCCAGCACCGACGCCACCGCGAACGCCGCCGCGAAGTTGTATTCGTTGTACAGGATCTCGACGTGCAGCGGCATCGTGTCGGTCACGCCGCGGATGTGGCCCGACACGACCGAGACCGCGCCGAACTCGCCCATCGCGCGCGCATTGCACAGGATCACGCCGTACAGCAGGCCCCACCTCACGTTCGGCAGCGTCACGCGGCGGAAGATCTGCCAGCCCGACGCGCCGAGCACGCGCGCGGCTTCTTCCTCGTCGGTGCCCTGCGCCTGCATCAGCGGAATCAGCTCGCGCGCGACGAACGGGAACGTGACGAAGATCGTCGCGAGCACGATGCCCGGCACCGCGAAGATGATCTGCACGTCGTGATCCTGCAGCCACGGCCCGAGCCAACCCTGCGCGCCGAACAGCAGCACGTACACGAGGCCCGAGATCACCGGCGACACGGAGAACGGCAGGTCGATCAGCGTCGTCAGCAGCGCCTTGCCGCGGAATTCGAACTTCGCGATCGCCCACGACGCACACACGCCGAACACGAGGTTCAGCGGCACGGCGATCGCCGCGACGGTCAGCGTCAGCTTGATCGCCGCCCATGCGTCGGGATCGGCCAGCGATTCGAGATAGAAGCCGACGCCCTTGCGCAGCGCCTCGACGAACACCGCGGCGAGCGGCACGACGAGGAAGAACGCGAGGAACGTCAGCGCGATGCCCGTGAGCAGCCAGCGCACGACGCGCGACTCGCTGACGGGGTCGAGCCGATTCGCGGTGCGCCCTTGCGCGGCCGACGGCGGGGTTTTCAGCACGACGGTGGCCTCCTGGCTCATTGCTGGCCTCCTGCTGCGGTTGCGGTGACGGTCGCGGGCGCGGGGCCGCTTGCGCCCTTGCTCGTCCTGCGCTGCAAATACCATTGCAGCGTGTTGATCAGCAGCAGCATCAGGAACGACACGACCAGCATCACGACCGCGAGCGCAGTCGCGCCCGCGTAGTCGTATTGCTCGAGCTTCGTGATGATGAGCAGCGACGTGATCTCGGATTTCATCGGCACGTTGCCGGCGATGAAGATCACCGACCCGTATTCGCCGAGCGCGCGCGCGAACGCCAGCGCGAAACCGGTCAGCAGCGCCGGCAGCACGGCCGGCAGCACGACGCGGCGGAACGTCAGCCAGCGCGACGCGCCGAGGCACGCGGCGGCTTCTTCCTGCTCGCGCTCGAAATCCTCGAGCACCGGCTGCACGGTGCGCACGACGAACGGCAGCCCGATGAAGGTCAGCGCGACCAGCACGCCGGCCGGCGTGAACGCAATCTTGATGCCGAGCGGCGCGAGATACTGGCCGACCCAGCCGTTGGTCGCGTAAACGGCCGCGAGCGAGATGCCGGCGACCGACGTCGGCAGCGCGAACGGCAGGTCGACGATCGCATCGACGAGGCGCTTGAACGGGAACGTGTAGCGCACGAGCACCCACGCGACGAGGAAGCCGAACACGGCGTTGATCAGCGCGCCGCCGAGCGCGGCCGAGAACGTCAGCCGGTACGACGCGAGCACGCGCGGCGACGTGACGGCGGTGACGAACTGGTCCCACGACAGCGTCGCGGTCTTCAGGAACGTGGCGGCGAGCGGAATCAGCACCACGAGGCTCAAATAGGCCACCGTGATGCCGAGCGTCACGCCGAAACCGGGCAGCGCGCTCGGCTTGCGAAAGGTGTACGTCGTCATCGGATGCTCTTGCTGGGTCGATGCTGCTCATGGGTCCGACGCAAACGCCGGCGCGATGAATTGCGCCGGCGGCCCGTCGGGGATGCGGCGCGCTGTCGTGGCGCGCCGCTGTCGTTATGGCGTTACTGCGGCTTGTAGATCGAATCGAACACGCCGCCGTCCGCGAAATGCGTCTTCTGCGCATTCGTCCAGCCGCCGAACGTGTCGTCGACCGTGTACAGCTTCAGCTTCGGGAACTGCTTGGTCAGTTCCGCCGGCACGTTCTTCGAACGCGGCCGGTAGTAGTTGCGCGCCGCGATCTCCTGGCCCTGCGGGCTGTACAGGAAGTTCAGGTACGCGTCGGCCAGCTTGCGCGTGCCCTTCTTGTCGACCACCTTGTCGACCACCGCGACGGGCGGCTCGGCCAGGATGCTCACCGACGGCACGACGATCTCGAACTTGTCGGTACCGAATTCCTTGACCGACAGGAATGCCTCGTTTTCCCATGCGATCAGCACGTCGCCGATCCCGCGCTGCACGAAGCTCGTGGTCGCGCCGCGCGCGCCGGAATCGAGCACGCCCGCGTTCTTGTACAGCTTCGTGACGAATTCCTTCGCCGTCTGCTCGCTGCCGCCCGGCTTGTGCACCGCATACGCCCACGCGGCCAGGTAGTTCCAGCGCGCGCCGCCCGACGTCTTCGGGTTCGGCGTGACGATCGAAATGCCCGGCCTGGTCAGGTCGTCCCAGTCCTTGATCCCCTTCGGATTGCCCTTGCGCACCAGGAACACGATCGTCGACGTGTACGGCGACGCGTTGTCGGGCAGCCGCTTCTGCCAGTCCTTGCTGACGAGCCCCTTGTTCGCGAGCGCGTCGATGTCGTACGCGAGCGCGAGCGTAACGACGTCGGCCTGCAGGCCGTCGAGCACTGAGCGCGCCTGCGCGCCCGAGCCGCCGTGCGACTGCTTGAAGTTGACGGTCTCGCCCGTCTTCGCCTTCCACTCCTTGCCGAACGCCTGGTTGAAGTCCTGATACAGCTCGCGCGTCGGGTCGTACGACACGTTCAGGAAGGTCGTATCGGCCTGGGCGTGCGTCGCGACGCCCAGCGCCGCCGCCGCGCCCAGCGCGAGTGTTGCGATCAGGCGGCCCACGCCGCCCACCAGCCCCGTATTGCGCTTCGCCATCCTTGGTTCTCCAGTGTTGTCGGTATTGCGATGTCGGGCCAGTCTAACGAACGGGTTACATGATTAAAAATAATCGTTCTTCATTTTTTAATACTCAAAAGTGCTAACGCATACGGGATGGACGGTTGCGGCAGATGAACCGGCGTCCGAACGTCACGAAATCACGCCGGAACCGGCGTGATCGCGTCGAACCTCAAGTAACACTTGAAATTCGCGAAGTACTGTATAAAAATACAGCTCACTGTCTATCCATACAGTTGAGCCATGACCAAACTCACCGCCCGTCAGCAGCAAGTGTTCGACTTGATCCGTCGCGCGATCGAGCGCTCCGGATTCCCGCCCACCCGTGCCGAGATCGCGGCCGAACTGGGCTTCAGCTCGCCGAATGCGGCCGAGGAGCACCTGCGCGCACTGGCGCGCAAGGGTGTGATCGAGCTGGCCGCCGGCGCATCGCGCGGCATCCGCCTGCTCGGCCTCGAAGATTCCCCGCACCAGTTCACGCTGCCGCACGCCGGCCTGATGCAACTGTCGCTGCCGCTCGTCGGCCGCGTCGCGGCCGGTAGCCCGATCCTCGCGCAGGAGCACATCTCGCAGCATTACGCGTGCGATCCCGCGCTGTTCTCCAGCAAGCCCGATTACCTGCTGAAGGTGCGCGGCCTGTCGATGCGCGACGCAGGCATTCTCGACGGCGA
This sequence comes from Burkholderia pyrrocinia, assembly GCF_001028665.1. Lineage (NCBI taxonomy): Bacteria > Pseudomonadati > Pseudomonadota > Betaproteobacteria > Burkholderiales > Burkholderiaceae > Burkholderia > Burkholderia pyrrocinia. Next base: position 3,007,552 of record NZ_CP011503.1, on the reverse strand, counting down.
CCTCCTCGCCGTGCAGAAACGCACGGAGGCGAAGGACGGCCAGATCATCGTCGCGCGTCTCGGCGACGACGTCACGGTCAAGCGCCTGATGCGCCGGCCGGGCGGTCTCGAGCTGATCGCGGAGAACCCGGATTACGAAAACATCTTCGTCAAGGCCGGCAGCGCGGAATTCGCGCTGGAAGGCATCGCCGTCGGGCTGATCCGCTCGGGCGAACTCTGACATTCCGTCTCGCTTAGGAGAACATCATGGAACGCCTTGCCCGCCTGCTGCCTTTCCGTCAATTCGGTCGCCTGCGTCATCTGCGCGGCCGCACGCCTTGCGCGCCGCTGTCCGCGGCAGCGCCTGTGAAAGAAGAAGTCGCAGTCGAACGGCAGGCGTCCCTGCTGCCATCGGCGCTCCCCGCTTTCGCGCGGGTATCGCTGAACGCCGGCCTGAATCATGCGGAACCCGCGCGCCGCGCGCCGGTGCGCGTCTATCACGGCCGGTCGCGCCTGATCATGGTCGGCACGATCGATGCCGTGTGCCGGATGATCGATCACTGCATCGCGGAGGAACGATCGGCCGCGCAAGGCGGTCTCTGATTGCGGAGCATTCCCGTACCGGAGGCAACGTGACTGGATCGTCGGGCCGCAAACCGCGGCTCAAGCCGCTGCTGATCGTCATGCTGGCCGTCGCCGTCATTGCGGCGATCGGCTACGCATATGCATCGCCGTACGTCGCGCTCGGTCGCCTGAAATCGGCGATCGATGCACGCGATGCGCAGGCCATCAGTGAATATGTCGATTTTCCGTCGCTGCGCATCAGCCTGAAGCAGCAGGTCACGGAAGAGTTGATGCGCCGGATCGACGCGGTGAAGAAAGACAATCCGTTCGCGGTGATCGGTGCGTTGATCGGGTCCGCGCTGATCGGCCCGCTGGTCGATGCGTACGCGACCCCGGAGGGCGTGGCCGCGCTGATGAGCGGATTGCCGCCGCGCGGCAATCCGGGCGAGCGCCCGCCCGAATGGTCGAATCTGCCGCAAGGCAATGCACCGGGCAGCGCACCGGCCGCACCACCCGCCAATCCGGCTCCGGCGAGCGCAGCCGTTCCGGGCAGCAACGCAGCCGCCGCGGCTGCGTCATCGCCGGCACCGGCCAGCGCGAACGATGCAACGCACACGCCGCATCAGCAGCAAACCAGCGCCGGCTACCGGAATGTCGACGATTTCGTCGTGACCTACCAGCGCAGCGCCGACGGCACGCGCTATGCGGCGATATTCCACCGCTTCGGGCTGTTCTCGTGGAAGCTGTCCGCGATCGACCTGCATGCGTAGCCGGCCGCGGTCGACGCCCGCGCCACTGATGCGGCGCGGCGCCTGTCAGGCCGTCATTGCGTCATCAGGTCATTTGCCGCTCGCCGTGGCCGCTTCACGCTCGCGCGCGATTTCGGCCTTCTGCTCTTCCGCCGACGAACACGCAACCAGAATGCTGCAGTTCACGCGATCGAGCAGTTGCGTATTGCCCGACCCCATCCACCATCTCGACAGCCCGCTACGGCACCGGTGGCCGACGACGACGAGGTCGACCTTCAGCTCCGACGCGAGATTCGCGATTTCGTCGATCGGGTAACCGAACGCAAAATGGCCTTCGGCCTGCACGCCGCGCTCGCGCAGCCAGTTCACGCCTTCCTGCAGGATTTCGCGCGCGGTTTCCTCGAAGCGGCCGCACGCGACATCGGTCAGCAGCCCCGCGCTTTGCGCGATGCTCGAGCGCATGTCGACGACCGACAGCAAGTGCGTTTCGGCCTTCAGGTCCATTGCCAGATTGGCGCCGCAACGCAGTGCCTTGCGCCCTTCGAGCGAGCCGTCGTAACACAGCAAAATCTTGTTGTAGCTAGCCATGAAACCTCCCTATCGCGACAACGAGCCTACGCATTCATCATGGTGCGCCGCAATTCAGGACGCAAGGGATGGAAAACGCTGATTCGCCCCGCTCGGCGCGTGCGCGATGATGCAGTGCACGATCGGTGTGCACCGGCATCGCATCGTGCAGGCATGCGCTGAAGAGACGCAGCCGATGCACTAGAATGGCCCGTTCGTACCCCAGCGGGTCGTGACGCGCCGGCGTCGTGCGCTTCGGTCATGCCCATGTGACACACATTCGCCCTATCCGTTCGCCGACCGGCCACGCATCGGGCCGCGGAACGCGCCCGCTTACAACGACAACATGCCCATGTCCGTCGCACCGATCGATCTCCGCAACGTCGAAAAGCGCTATGGCGACAAGCTCGTCGTCAACGGCCTGTCCTTCAACGTGCAGGCCGGCGAATGCTACGGCCTGCTCGGGCCGAACGGCGCCGGCAAGACCACCACGCTGAAGATGCTGCTCGGCCTCGCGTATCCCGATGCAGGCACCATTTCACTGTGCGGCGAACCGGTTCCATCGCGTGCGCGGCACGCGCGCCAGCGCGTCGGCGTGGTCCCGCAGTTCGACAATCTCGACCCCGACTTCACCGTGCGCGAGAACCTGCTCGTGTTCAGCCGCTATTTCGGGATGTCGGCGCAGGCTGCGCGCGCACTCGTGCAGCCGCTGCTCGAATTCGCGAAGCTCGAGAACAAGGCCGATGCGAAGGTCGGCGAGCTGTCGGGCGGCATGAAGCGCCGCCTCACGCTCGCCCGCGCGCTCGTCAACGATCCCGACGTGCTCGTGCTCGACGAGCCGACGACCGGCCTCGATCCGCAGGCGCGGCACCTGATGTGGGAGCGGCTGCGTTCGCTGCTCGCGCGCGGCAAGACGATCCTGATCACCACGCATTTCATGGAAGAAGCCGAACGTCTGTGCGACCGCCTGTGCGTCATCGAGGAAGGCCGGAAGATCGCCGAAGGCGCGCCGCACGCGCTGATCGAATCGGAGATCGGCTGCGACGTGATCGAGATCTACGGGCCCGACCCGGCCGCGCTTCGCGACGAGTTGTCGGCGTTCGCGAAGCACACCGAGATCAGCGGCGAGACGCTGTTCTGCTACGTGAGCGACCCGGAGCCGCTCAGTGCGCGGATCAAGGGTCGTACGGGGTTGCGCTATCTGCATCGCCCGGCCAATCTGGAGGATGTGTTCCTGCGGCTCACGGGCCGCGAAATGCAGGACTGATCGATCATGGATGTCCGCAACTATTCCGCCGCCGCACCTTCGGCCCCGCCGCGCGAGTCACGCTTCGCGATCGCGATGCCCGCGAACGCAACCAACTGGGTCGCCGTTTGGCGGCGCAACTATCTCGTCTGGCGCAAGCTCGCGCTCGCGTCGATGTTCGGCAATCTTGCCGATCCGATGATCTATCTGTTCGGGCTTGGTTTCGGGCTCGGCCTGATGCTCGGCCATGTCGACGGCGTGTCGTATATCGCGTTCCTCGCGGCCGGCACGGTCGGGTCGAGCGTGATGATGTCCGCGAGCTTCGAATCGATGTATTCGGGCTTCTCGCGGATGCACGTGCAGCGCACCTGGGAGGCGATCATGCATACGCCGCTCGCGCTCGGCGACATCGTGCTCGGCGAAATTGTCTGGGGGGCCAGCAAGGCGATGCTGTCGGGTGTCGCGATCATGCTCGTCGCGGGCGCACTCGGCTATGCGCAGTTTCCGTCGATGCTCGTGGCGCTGCCCGTGATCGCGCTCGCGGGCCTCGCGTTTGCCAGCGTCGCGATGATCGTCACGGCGCTCGCGCCGTCCTACGATTTCTTCATGTTCTATCAGACGCTCGTGCTGACGCCGATGCTGCTGCTGTCGGGCGTGTTTTTCCCGATCACGCAGTTGCCGCCGGTCGCGCAGCACGCCGCGCATGCGCTGCCGCTCGCGAACGCGGTTGAGCTGATCCGGCCCGCGATGCTCGGCCGGCCGGCGACGGACGTCGTGTTGCACGTTGCGGTGCTCGCCGGCTATGCGGTCGGCGGATTCCTGCTGTCCGCGTGGCTGTTCCGGCGGCGGATGATGCGCTGACGGCCGGCGCGCACGGCGCCGGCTTCATGACGACGTTACTCGTCGTCGTCGCTCCACGGAATCTCGACGTCGGTCAGGAACGCGACGGTCGCGAGCGGACCGCCTTCCTGGCGGCCGAGCTTGCCGTCCGCGCGATGCCATTCGACGCGGAACTGCGTGCCCGGATCGTCGGCGACCAGATAGACCGAGCGCAGCTCTTCCTTGTCGGCCTCGTCCACCGGGCCGTCGAACGACACCAGCATCTTCTGCGGCCACAGGCCGTTGACGGGATCGTAAATGCGGTCGCCCTGCGGAATGTCGATGCTGGCGTCGACGCCGATCGTTGCGGAGGCCTCGATGATCATCGTGCCGAGTGCGCTCAGCACGGCAGTTGCCCGCGCGGAATTGGCCTGGCGGATCGCGAGATCGCCGCGCGTCAGCGCCTTTTCGAGTCGAGGATGAATCTTCGGTTGGGTCATGCGTTTTCCTGTTTGCTTCTTGTAAAGGGCGCCGCACGCGTGAAACGCCGGCGCCGGATGAATACGACGATCGCGCCCGCCCGGCGCGCCGCTCGCGCGCGTCAGAACCCGAACGCGACCGCGAGCAAGCCGCTCACGATCCCGAACACGACGACGAGGGTCGAGACGATCGCCAGCATGTAGGGCTTGAACGAACGCGCGAGCATCGCCAGCGACGGCACGCTGATCGGCGGCAGCGTCATCAGCAGCGCGGCGGCCGGGCCGACGCCCATGCCGAGCGACAGCATCGCCTGGATGATCGGCACCTCGCCGGCCGTCGGGATCACGAACAGCATGCCCGCGACCGCGAACGCGACGATCCAGCCGAGATGATTGCCGATGTCCGGGCCGATATGCGGGAACAGCCATGCACGCGCGGCGCCGAGCAGCAGCACGAGCACGATGTATTCGGGCACGAGCCGCACGGCCATGCGGGCAAGCAGCTTCATCCAGCGGACGAACGGATTGCCGGCCGCGGCCTGCTCGGCCGCCAGCGCGGCGAGCTGTGCGTCGTCGATGCTGCGGTCTTCAGGGCGCGCAATGCGGTTCAGCAGATAGCCGATCCCGAACACCATCGCAATGCCGAGCACGAGGCGCAGCGCGCTCCAGTGCCAGCCGAGCACGAAGCCCATGAAAACCAGCGCCGCCGGGTTCAGCACCGTGTTGCCGAGCCAGAACGCGACCGCGCCGCCCGGCGACGCATGGCGCGCACGCAGCCCCGCGACGACCGGCGCCGCGCAGCACGTGCACATCATCCCGGGCAGCGACAGCAGCCCGCCCGCGGCGACGCTGCCGAAGCCCGTGCGACCGAGCACGCGTGCGACCCAGTGCGCGGGCAGCAGCGCCTGCACGGCCGAACCGAGCAGCAGGCCCAGTACCATCGCCTGCCAGATCGCCTTGCCGTACGCCCATGCGTAGTCGAGCGCGGCCTTCAGCGACGGCTCGGGTGCGGTCGCCGACGTGCCCATCAGGATCGACTGGCCGATCGAATGGTGCTCGGCGGCAACGAACGCCTTGTTGTAGTACGGAAACCATTTCACATAGAACAGCCCTGCGACCGCGATCAGCAGGAAGGTCATCCAGCCGAGGGCCGGATTGGGTTGGGTGCGTGTGGTCGTCATCGTGTGGTCGTCGATTGGTCTTTATCGGTTTTGGATTCCGCGCCTGCCGCAAGCGCGGCCGACGCAGGCAGCCCGGCCTGCGCGAGTTCGGCCAGCAGCGTGCGTGCCTGATCGCGCGCGTCGGCCGCGTTGGGCCGGAACGCGAACGTCAGTACCCGGTTCGGCTTGTTGTATGCCGCGCGATAAGTGCGCGCATAGGCGGGATCGTAATGCTTGTCGATCAGCGTGGTGAACAGTTCGGCCCGTGCGTTCGCATCGATCAACGCTTTCCAGTTCGTCACCTCTTCGCGGCTGTGCAGCCCGATCAGCCGATGGAGCTGCGCCTTGAACGCGGCCGGGTCGTCGAACAGGTGGCCGTAGTCGTCGAGCAGGAACGCGATGCGCTCGTCGTGCGCCGCTTCGACCTGCACCCACGGCCCCGCGTGAAACGCTTCGACCAGCGCGATCGGCAACTGGACGAGCCCGATCCTGCGGCTTTCCGATTCGACGAATACCGGCCATTCGGGGTCGAAACGTCCGAGCGTTTCGACGAGCCCCGAATCGAACCCCTTCTGCGCCGGCTGCGGCGTGCCCGGCAGCGCGCCGAGCAGCGAGCCGCGATGGCACGCGAGCGCCTCGAGATCGAGTGTCTGCGCACCCGCATCGCGCAGCGCGTTCAGCAGGCGCGTCTTGCCGCAGCCCGTGTGGCCGACCAGCGCGATATAGCGAAAGCGCGTCGGCAGCGTGTCGAGCGTCGCGCACACCGAGCGGCGATACGCCTTGTAACCGCCGTCGAGCTGGCGCGCCTGCCAGCCGATCAGGTTGAACCAGGCCGTCATCGAGCCCGAGCGCTTGCCGCCGCGCCAGCAATAGATCAGCGGCCGCCAGTTGCGCGGACGGTCGGCGAACGTCGTGTCGAGATGGCGCGCGATGTTGCGCGCGACCATTGCCGCGCCGACGCGGGTCGCCTCGTACGGCGACACCTGCCGGTACATCGTGCCGACGAGCACGCGTTCCTCGTTGCTGAGCACGGGCGCGTTCAGCGCGCCGGGAATATGGTCCTCGGCGAACTCGAGCGGCGTGCGCACGTCGATGATCTCGTCGAACTCGCCGGCGCGATCGAGGGTGACAATCAGGTTCTTCAATTTGGCGTCGAACAGGGGCGATGCGGCTCGGTGAGCCGCATGGGCACGGAAGGCGGATTGACGATTATCTCACGGGCCGGCGTCTCGGGCCGCGCGCGGCGGCCGGCGGCGACGATGCGACCTGCATCGCGTCGATCAGATGATCGCGGAACGCCCGTACCGACGCGGGCAGATCGCGCCCCGCCATCGTCTGCACCTGGATGCTCCGCTCGCGAAGCTGCGGGTTCGTCACGGGCACGACGACGAAGCCGTCCGCATCGCAGCGGTCGCGCACCGACAGCAGCCCCGTGAACATCACCGCGCCCGTGCGCCGCGCGTAGCCGTACATGGCCGCCGTGTTGTTGCTCGTCAATTCGGGCTCGAGCAGCAGCCCGTCGAGCGCGCACGCGATGTCGATCAACTGGCGCACCGTCGTGCCGGCCTCGGGCAGCACGTGCGGGTGACGTGCGACATCGGCGAGCGATACCGCGTCGCGCGTCGCGAGCGGATGGTCGCGCCGCACCAGCGCGAAGATCGGCGCGCGCTCGGTGTGCTCGACGCGCACGCCCTTCTCCGGCGCGAGGCTGAAGGTCAGCGCGATGTCCACATCGCCGTCGCGCACGCGCCGCGTCGCGTCCGCCGGCGATACGACCCACACGGAGAAATCGACGCCCGGGTGGCGCGCCTTGAAGCTCGCGAGCGCGCCGGGCAGGAAATCGATCGCGAACCCCTCCGAGCACGCGATCTTCAGCAGGCTGCCGTGCAGCGCGTCGAGCCCGCCGATGTCCTTCATCACATGCTCGGCCTCCAGCAGGCTGCGCTGCGCGAAGGCCAGCAGCCGCTCGCCGGCCTCCGACAGCGCCATCCCGCGCGGCCGGCGCTCGAACAGCGGCGCGCCGAGCTCGCTCTCGAGCTTCGCGATCTGGCGGCTGATCGCCGACACGGCCACGTGCAGCCGCGCGGACGCGTCGCTGATCGAGCCGGTGCGCGCCACCTCGACGAAATACCGCAGCGCCAGGCCATGCAGGAAAGCCGCCATCGTTCTGTCTCCGCGCCGTTCCCGGCCGCGCTGCTTTGCCTTTTCGGCAAAGGAAGGTTCGAAATTCGATCATTGTGACAAAAAAAACGGCTTTCTAGAATCGATCGCACTTCACGCTGCACGCGCGATTCGCGCACGCCGCCAGCCCGACAGAGGAGACCCGACTTGAGCCGTACCGCCGCCATCCAGCACGCGCTGAACCAGTTCGAATCCGGTGCGTTCTTCACGACCCTGAGCCGCCGCGTCGGCCTGCGCACCGAAAGCCAGGAAAGCGGCACCGAAGCCGCGCTGCGCGCCTACCTGACCGCCGAGATCGCGCCCGAGGCCGCGCGCCTCGGCTTCACGTCGCGGATCGTCGACAATCCCGTCGACGGCGGCGGCCCGTTCCTGCTCGCGTCGCGCCACGAAGACGACACGCTGCCGACCGTGCTGATCTACGGTCACGGCGACGTCGTGCGCGGCTACGACGCGCAGTGGCGCGCGCCGCTGTCGCCGTGGACGTTGACGGCCGACGGCGACCGCTGGTACGGCCGCGGCAGCGCCGACAACAAGGGGCAGCACACGATCAACCTGGCCGCGCTGGCGAGCGTGCTCGACGCACGCGGCGGCCGGCTCGGCTTCAATGCGAAGCTGCTGATCGAGATGGGCGAGGAAACGGGTTCGCCGGGCCTCGACGCGCTGTGCCGCCAGGAGCGCGACGCGCTCGCGGCCGACGTGCTGATCGCGTCCGACGGCCCGCGTATCGCCGCCGCGCGCCCAACCGTGTTCCTCGGCTCGCGCGGCTCGGTCAATTTCAAACTGAGCCTGCGCGCCCGCGACGGCGCGCATCACTCCGGCAACTGGGGCGGGCTGCTGCGCAATCCGGCGATCGTGCTCGCACATGCGCTCGCGAGCCTCGTCGATGCGCGCGGCGCGATTCGCGTCGCGGGGCTGCGCCCGCCGCCGATCCCGGCCGCCGTGCGCGACGCGCTCGCCGATCTTGTCGTCGGCGGCGGCCCTGGCGATCCCGCGCTCGACGCCGACTGGGGCGAGCCCGGGCTGTCCGCGGCCGAGCGCGTGTTCGGCTGGAACACGTTCGAGATCCTCGCGTTCAAGGCAGGCAATCCCGAGCACCCCGTCAATGCGATCCCGCCCGTCGCGTATGCGCACTGCCAGTTGCGCTTCGTCGTCGGCACCGACTGGCAAGCGCTGCATGCTCACCTGCGCGCGCACCTCGATGCGCACGGCTTCGCCGACATCGAGATCGACATCGAGCGCGGCGCACCGGCGACGCGCGTGCCGCCCGACGATCCGTGGGTCCGCTGGGCCGTCGCGTCGCTTGCGCGAACCACCGGCAAGAAGCCCGCGATCCTGCCGAATCTCGGCGGCACGCTGCCGAACGAAGTGTTCGCCGACACGCTCGGGCTGCCGACGCTGTGGGTGCCGCACTCGTACCCGGCGTGCTCGCAGCATGCACCCGACGAGCACCTGCTCGCGAGCGTCGTCAGCGAGGGGCTGCAGATGATGGCCGGCCTCTTCTGGGATCTCGGCGACGATGCGCCGCCCGTTCGCCGCGCGGCACCCGCCGCGGCCGGCGCCGCCCTGTAACGCGCTTCGCCCCTTTCTCGGGACCTGCCCACACGATGAATACGACCACCCTGACCTCGCAGGACGCCGCGCGCCCCAGCGCCGCGAAGATCCGGCGCATCATCTTCGCGGCGTCGATCGGCAATGCGCTCGAATGGTTCGACCTGATCGTCTACGGTTTCTTCGCGGTGACGATCGCCAAGCTGTTCTTCCCCGCGACGAGCGAAGCGACGTCGCTGATGCTGACGCTCGGCACGTTCGGGCTGTCCTACCTGATCCGGCCGATCGGCGGCTTCGTGCTCGGTGCGTACGCGGACCGTGCGGGCCGCAAGGCGTCGCTGCTGCTGTCGATCGCGATGATGATGGCCGGCACGCTGCTGATCGCGCTGATGCCGACCTACGCATCGATCGGCATTCTCGCGCCGCTCGGGATCATGCTGTCGCGGCTGATGCAGGGCTTTTCCGCGGGCGGCGAATTCGCGAGCTCGACCGCGTTCCTCGTCGAGCATGCGCCGCAGCGGCGCGGTTTCATGTCGAGCTGGCAGTTCGCGAGCCAGGGCCTTGCGACGCTGCTCGCTTCGGGCTTCGGCGCGCTGCTGACGTCCACGCTGACACCCGCGCAACTCGAAAGCTGGGGCTGGCGCGTGCCGTTCCTGTTCGGTCTCGCGATCGGCCCGGTCGGGCTGTACATCCGCCGCTACGTCGACGAAGGCGTCGAGTTCAAGACGCAGGCACGCTCCGAAGCGCCGGTGCGGGAGCTGTTCGCGGACCAGAAATTGCGGCTGCTGCTGTCGATCGGCGCGCTGGTGATCTCGACCGCGATCAACTACATGATCCTGTACATGCCGACCTATGCGATCAAGCAGCTCGGGCTGCCCGCGTCGACGGGCTTCGCGGCGACGCTCGCGACCGGCTTCGTGCTGACGCTCGTCACGCCCGTCGTCGGCCACCTGTCCGATCGCACCGGGCGGATCCGCATGATGGCGGTCGCGGCCGTCATCATGCTGGTCACCGTGTGGCCGACGTTCGCGTGGCTCACGCGTCACGCGTCGTTCGCGACGATGCTCGCCGCGCTGGTCTGGATCGGTGCGCTGAAGGCAATGTACTGCGGCGCGCTGCCGGCGCTGATGGCCGAGCTGTTCCCGTCGCAGACGCGTGCGACGGGCCTCGCGGTCAGCTACAACACGGGCGTCACGCTGTTCGGCGGCTTCGCGCCGTTCGTCATCACCTGGCTGATCAGCACGACCGGCAACCGGCTGTCGCCGGCGCTCTACCTGATGGGCTGCGCGCTGCTGAGCCTCGCCGCACTGTACGTCGCGCGCACGCGGCTCAAGATGAGGTAACGCAACCGACGACCGCGCACCAATGCGCCGCCGATGCGGCCCGTCGCGGCATCGCTGCCGCGCGGGCCGCACGCCGTTTACGGCGCCGGGTTCGGCTGCAGTTCGTGCAGCGCGTCGATCTCGGCGACGATCTCGTCGGACAGCATCACGTCGATGCTGCCGATGTTCTCCTTCAACTGCTCGAGCGACGTCGCACCGACCAGGTTGCTGCGCACGAACGGCCGGCTGTTGACGAACGCAAGCGCGAGCTGCGCGGGCGACAGCCCGTGACGCTGCGCGAGCGCGACGTAACGCGACGTCGCCTCGACGGCCTGCGGCTTGCTGTAGCGCTGGAAGCGCTCGAACAGCGTGATGCGTGCGCCGGCCGGGCGTGCGCCGTGCTCGTACTTGCCGGACAGCCAGCCGAATGCGAGCGGCGAATACGCGAGCAGGCCGACGCCGTCGCGATGCGTGAACTCCGACAGCCCGTTCTCGAACGTGCGGTTCAGCAGGCTGTACGGATTCTGGATGCTCGCGATGCGCGGCAGCCCGAGCTTCTCGGCCGCGCGCAGGAACTGCGCGACGCCCCACGGCGTTTCGTTCGACACGCCGATCGCGCGCACCTTGCCGGCTTTCACGAATTCCGCGAGCACGCCGAGGGTTTCCTCGATCGGCACCGTGTACGCGTCGTCGATCCACGGATACGCGGGACGGCCGAACGTCGTCGTGCTGCGGTCGGGCCAGTGCAGCTGGTAGAGATCGACGTAGTCGGTCTGCAGCCGCTTGAGGCTGCCGTCGAGCGCCTCGGTCAGGTTCTTGCGGTCGAACTGGTTGCCCTCGCCGCGAATATGGCGCGGGTTGTGCGGCTGCCGCGCCGGGCCCGCGATCTTCGTCGCGAGCACGATCCGGTCGCGCTGCGCGCGATGCTGCGCGAGCCAGGTGCCGATGTACTGCTCGGTGCGCCCCTGCGTGTCGGGCTTCGGCGGCACCGGATACATCTCCGCGGCATCGATCAGCGTCACGCCCTGCGCGACCGCATAGTCGATCTGCTCGTGCGCGTCGCGCTCCGAGTTCTGTTCGCCCCACGTCATCGTGCCGAGACCGACCAGGCTGACCTCGATGCCCGAATCGCCGAGTGTGCGGTATTCCATGCTGTTCCTGTCGCGTCGGTGGAAAGCAGGAACGCTATCACATTGAAGCGAACGCTTCAGACGTGCCCCACTGATGCTTACAGGCGACCTTCGGCGCCGCCGTGAATGCTCGGGCGCGGGCACGGAGAGTGGCCTTGCAACCTGCGTCGCACTTACGCGGCACTTCCTGCGGCCGGCCCGGCTTGCCGCCGTCCGTTATTGAGGCCGCTGAATGAAGCAGGTCGCCGACGCATGCGCGACGATCTTGTCGTCCGGCGTCTTCAGCGTGCCCTCCGCGACGCCCAGCGAACGCGACAGGTGAATCACGCGCCCTTCCGCGATCAGGTCGACGTCGCGCGGCACGGGCCGCAGCATCTTCACATGCAGATCGACCGTGCCATAGCCGACACCCGCGTCGAGCATCGAATGCACCGCGCAACCCGTGACCGAATCGAGCACCGTCGCGGCGAACCCGCCGTGCACGCCGCCCAGCGGATTCAGGTGCCGACCGTCCGCGCGCGCCGAAAACTTCACATAGCCGAGTTCGACATCCAGCGGACGCATCGGGATCGTCTCCGAAATCGACGCAAGCGGCACATCGCCCACCGCCGCGGCACGCAGCAGATCGAGACCAGACAGGGAAAGCGGATTCATCGGGTTGTCTCCGGGTTGAAAGCGCGTCGCCGCGCTAGTAAGTTCTAAATTGGAACCCATTATCGTCAGCGATGCCGGCCGTTGTCAACGCAGCCGCGCCCGTTGCAACCGAAGGCGGGTTCTATAATCGAACCCGCTATTTCGCTGAACCGCCGCAAGACGCAAGAGACTCGACGATGAAATGGGATGACATCGGCACGCTGAACTGTTCGGTCGCCCGCACGCTCGCCGTGCTCGGCGACCGCTGGACCATGCTGATCCTGCGCAACGCGTTCCTCGGCTGCCGTCGCTTCGACGCGTTCCAGGCACAGCTTGGCCTCACGCGCCATGTCCTGGCCGAACGCCTCGCGCGGCTCGTCGACGAGGGCGTGCTGGTCAAGCGCGCGTATCAGGAGCGCCCGCCGCGCTTCGAATACCGGTTGACCGAAAAAGGCCTCGACCTGTACCCGGCCCTGCTCGCGCTGATGGCGTGGGGCGACCGCTGGAAGGACGACGGCCAGGGGCCGCCGGTGCAATTGCGTCACCGGACCTGCGGCCAGCTGATGCATGCAGTTACCGTGTGCTCGGCCTGCGGCGAACCGCTCGATGCACGCGACGTGCAGCCTGAGCCTGGCCCCGGATGGATCGCACCCGACGAAGCCGGGGCGCCTGCCGCCAAGGATTGACGCGCGGCGCGCGCATGACCGTCTGACTCACGCGCACCACTTTTTGCACGCTTGTCTCTGTCACGGGCCACACCGAGCCCGCTCGACTGCACTCGCGCATTGCTTGCACGCCGGTATCCCGCAGCAGCGATACGCAATCGCACACCGTCGTCAGCAACATCCCCCCATCGACCTGATCGCACACGCGGATGCCACGAACGCAACTTTGCGTCATCGCGTCCGCCGCCGACGATCATCGCACGAGCAATCCATTCGCATCCGCACGTGACCGCGCCGCTGCGTCTGCGTTACACTCACGGCCCGCTGTCTCGAAATTGTTCGCTGTCCAAGATGTTGTCGCGCAATCGCCTCGCCGCTGCCTGCCTCGCCGCTTCTCTCCTCGCCACACCGTTCGCCGCCTTCGGCAAGACGCAAAGTGAATCGCTGCTCCAGCAGGCGATCGACTTGGTGTCGCGATGGCTGCCGGCGCCCACCCACGAAGCACCCGCGACGCAGGTGGTCGAATCGGCGTTCTCGCCCGACGGCGGCGCCGAGGCGCTCGTGCTGAAAGCGATCGGCGCCGCGCGCAGCTCGATTCGCGTCGCCGCGTATTCGTTCACGTCGCCGCCCGTCACGCGCGCGCTGCTCGCGGCAAAGCGACGCGGCGTCAACGTCGCCGTGGTTGTCGACGACAAGGGCAACCGCGCGAAGAGCAGCAAGCAGGCGCTGAACCTGCTAGTCAACGCCGGCATTCCGACGCGTACGATCGACGCCTATGCGATCCATCACGACAAGTACCTCGTGATCGACGCCGAGCACGTCGAGACCGGTTCGTTCAACTACAGCGCGTCAGCGGCCAGCCGCAATTCCGAGAACGTCGTCGTGGTGTGGAACAATCCGCAACTCGCATCTCGCTACCTCACGCACTGGCAAAGCCGCTTCGACCAGGGCACGCCGTACCGCTCCAGCTACTGACGCACGCCGCGCGCTTTCGCACGACCTTCGACACCTCGCATTCGATCCGCCGTGTTACCGATGATCGTCGAGTGTGGCGCGGGTATCAATTCGGCCGAATGGTCAGCACGCCGCCTCGCGCATCGAACGACACGCGCGACGGTCTGCGCGCGCTCAATGGATTTCGGGCAACCGCGCGGTCGCGGCACCGACCTGTGTGGTCGGCGCACAGCGGTTCGCGTGCCCGTCCACGCCGCTTGCCGACGACGTCGACAAGCCATGCGCGCCGCCCGGTAGCGCGCTGCTCACACAATCCGTGCTGAATGTCAGTGTGTTCTGAACCATCGGGTAAAGGAGATACAGCGCAAACGCGAGATACCCCGCGTACAGGATTCGAACCATGGTGCGATAGGATGCGATGAACGATTGGACTCGTCCTGTTTACGGCACCGCGACGAGCACCTTGAGGCATCGCGCAAACGGTCCCGCATCGGGACGCAACGCCGAGCCATGACGCCTGCTTCTCCCCGCATCCTCATCGATCCGGACAGAACCGAAAACGCCCGTCGCCGGACCCGCGGCTTGGCGACACGCCGAACAATGCGCATACTGTCCGACATACGATCCGATGACCGGCCTTGCAGCCGGGACAAGAGACAAAGCCCATGCAAATCGCACCGAAACCGGCCAACGAGGCGGCCCGGCTCGATACGCTTCATTCGCTCTCGATCCTCGACACGCCGCCCGAAGAACGCTTCGACCGCCTGACGCGTCTCGCGCGCCGGCTGTTCGACGTACCGATCGCACTCGTCAGCCTCGTCGACGAGAATCGCCAGTGGTTCAAGAGCCATGCGGGAATCGACGCCACGCAGACGTCGCGCGACGTGTCGTTCTGCGCCCACGCGCTGCTCGCGGGCGATACGATGGTGATCCAGGATGCGCTGAACGACAGCCGCTTCCACGACAACCCGCTCGTCACCGGCACGCCCGGCATCCGCTTCTACGCCGGCCGGCCGCTGGCAGCGCCGAACGGCGCGCCCGTCGGCACGCTGTGCCTGATCGACACGCGGCCGCGCTCGCTCGAACCCGACGAACTCGCGCTGCTCGGCGATCTCGCCCACATGACCGAACGCGAGATCGCCGCGATGCATTTCGCGACCACCGACGAGCTCACGCAACTGACGAACCGGCGCGGCTTCGAGATCTTCGCCCGCCACGTGCTGAGCCTGTGCGATCGCATGGGGCGTCACGCCGCGCTGCCGTTCTTCGACCTGAACGATTTCAAGGCGATCAACGACCGCTTCGGCCATGCCGAAGGCGACCGCGCGCTCAAGACCTTCGCCGATACGCTGACGGGCGCGCTGCGCGACAGCGACGTGATCGCCCGCCTCGGCGGCGACGAGTTCGTCGTGCTGTTGAGCGCCACCGATCCGGCCGACGTCGCGGAGCCGGTCGAACGCGTGACGCAGGCGCTTGCGTTGCGCAACGCAGCCGACGCACGCGGCTACGCGATCCGGTTCAGCGTCGGCCACGTCGACTACGATCCCGCGCGCCATCACGTCGTCGCCGACCTGCTCGCATCGGCCGATCACCGGATGTACGAGGACAAGCAGCGCGGCAAGACGGCCGGCACATAACCGCGGAAAAACGGGCGCGTGCGGATGCCGCCGCGCAACCGTTCAACCGCGGTTGCCTGGCTGCGTCAGCTTCCGCACGGCGGCGCGCTGGCCATTGCCGCCGCGATCTGCTCGGGCGTCAGGTCGCGCTGATGCGTCGCGAGCGACCAGCGATGCCCGAACGGATCCTCGACCTGCCCATAGCGATCGCCCCAGAACATGTCGGCGGCCGGCATCGTGACCGTCGCACCGGCCGCGACAGCCTTCGCGATCGCCGCATCGGTGTCCGGCACGTACAGGTGCAGGCAGACGGCAGTGCCTTTCAGCGCCTTCGGCCCGAGCGCGCCGTGCTCGGGCATTTCGTCCACCAACATCAGTGTCGAATCGCCAATCGCGAGGCACGCGTGCGCGAGCCTGCCGTCAGGCATCGGCAGGCGAAACTGCTCGCTCGCATTGAATGCGCGCTTGTAGAAGTCGATGGCTGCGGCTGCGCCGGCGCAGATCAGGTGCGGCGTCAGCGTGCGCATCCCTTCCGGGATCGGTTTGACGGACGTGGACATGGGTGTCGCTCCTTCAGTCGGTTGTCGTATCGGAAAACGGGACGGACGCGCGATGCGCACGCCTCCGATGCTACGACGGACGAACCCGACGGAAATCGACACGGCGCCCGACATTTTTTTGTTTTCTCGAGTGCCGGGGCGCTCCGGTCGCGCCAATCGGGCGCCATCAGCCCGTTCGGTCGACCCGTCAAACTGTTCGGCGCGATCGGCAATGCAGCATGGCCGGGTATCCGTTACTACGCGTCGCGATCGACGTTGTGCGAGCGGCCGGTCGGTCGCGCGTGGCAATCACTTCGGCTGCGCACGCTGCCGGCAGCGCGTTGCCGATCCGGTCAGATCTGCGGAAGATCCCGCAACGTGCGCGACTCGCTCGTCGCATCGATGTCGAGCTCGATGCCTTCCGACGCATCGCGGTACAGCACGCGTTTCAGCCTGGGCCCGACCGCGGTACCGTCCGACTCCGAGAAGATCGCGCGGACATCATTGCCGGACGCGAGTGCGTGCGCCACTTCCGCCACCGGCGCCTCGCTCGGCGTCGCCGCCCACGACCGGTCGGCCGGATTCACGGCCGCCCAGCGCACGTGCGTCACGCGCGCGCTGAGCGGATCGATTCGGACACCATTCACCGCAAACATCGACATCGGATTCTCCTTCGAAATTTTTGCGGTCCGCTGTTGCGGCCCGTCACGCACATGCACCGGGTCACGGGCAGCCCCGGATATCGCATACGTTACCAGCAGGATTTGCCATCACGCGCTTCTCCGGCCAACGCGATTTTCGATGATACATTGGGACGCTTTGCAACCGTCAACAGACAATCGTGTACGGGAGAAACACATGACCGACGCCTGGGGAACCTTCCCTGCCAGAATGGGCGACCATCAGGCTTTCATCAGCTTCAACCACAGCTTCGCGGAAATCGCCGAAGGCGATCCGCGCACGTCGCTGCTCAGCGTGCGCGTCCCCTTTGCGCATCCGACGCCTGAAGGACTGCCGGCCGGCGACGAATTCGCCGACCTCGCGAAGATCGAGGATCTGCTGGACGCCACGATCACCGCGAAAGGCGGCGTGCAGGTCGGCCGCATCACCGTCGACGGCAACCGGGATTTCCTCTTTTACGTGCCGTTCGACGAAGAGGCAGCAGCCGAGATCGTCGACTCGCTGGCCGAACAGACGACCTACGCACTTCAATACGCACACCAGGACGATCCGGACAAGGAAGCGTACTGGCAGACCCTTTACCCGACCGACGACGACTGGCAGATCATGCGCGACATGCGCGTGCTGGATGCGCTGCGGCAGAAAGGCGACGCCAGCGACGTGAACCGGCGCGTAATGCACTGGGCGTACTTCCAGGACCCGAGCGACGCACACCAGTTCGCGGACTGGGCCGAAGCGAAAGGCTATCCGGTCGAATCGGTCGCGCCGACCGAAGACGGCAAGTCGGCCGTACGGTTTTCGCACGAAGGCACCATGGCGTTGGCCGACATCACGCGCCATACGATCGCGATCAATCGCGAGGTGCGTTCGCTCGGCGGTGAATACGACGGATGGGAAACCAGCGTCGAACAGGCTGGCTGAGCGGATCGACATACCCGCTGCGCGCGACGTGATGCGATGCGTTCGGCGCAAAAAACTCCCGGCAGCGCGGCTGCACGCCGCCGGGATCAAGGCATCGCCGGCCGAAACCGGCGATGGGCCTGAGGGTTCGCTCAGGCACGAGGAAAGCGATTCGTGCGGACCAGGCGAACGGATGCCGGAGTGCGCCTGATGCAACTGCGCAGCCTGCCGAACGCCTGACCGGTTCCGCCGACGCAACTCTGCGGCGTCGGTCGGTCAAAAAGCCCCCGCTCCTGCACGAGCGAGCGGGGAAACGGTTGACCGGGCCGGGGAAGAACGGTCAACCGGCCAAATTGTGATTGCAGGTCGCGCGACGGTCTGTGCGGCAACTCACCCTTTGGTGACAATGTGGCGGCATCAGGCAGGGCCGCGAGCTGCCCGGCGTCACGGTCCGAGCTCGACACCGGCGGACGGCGCGAGCATCACCACGATGACGGGCAACAGCACCACCGTCCCGATCATCATCACGCCATCGGCTGCGAGCGTGACGGGCGCCGCGAGCACGCGAACGGTCTTGCCCGCCGTCAGCAGCGTTCTTCTTTTCATGTTTGGTGTTCTATTTTGTTTTAGTTCTGGCGGATGTTTTCAGACCCGGCCCAGTTTCCGGTAAGTCGCGGGCGATGTCAAAGCAGGGTTATTCTATTTTTTCGAATGATTTGATTTCGGCTTAATTTTCTGCACCGAATTTCGTGAAACCAGGTTTCGCGAATGCAATAACCTGCGTCAGGGAACCCCGGTTTCGTCATCAGGGTGAGCCGCTGGAAAACCAGTCGACGACCATATCGATCCAGTCGACATCGCTGGCTATTTCGATAACGGTTTCGCCGACGATTTCGGCAGTCGATGGGGCCGTTGCCACCACCGCCCCTGTCGAGGCAACCGCGCTTGCCTTCGCAATTTCGGCCGACGCACCGGACCTCGGGTCGGCAAGCCGCTCCAGCCAGTCGACGATATTTGCGCGCGCATCCTCTTCGTCGGCGAAGTCATTCCGCTCGAGAAAGCGGTCGAACACGATCCACGCGAGCGTCTTGCTTCGCGAAGCAGACTTCAGTTTCCGGTCGACAACGCACGTCCGGCCGGACTCCCTGATTTCGAGCGTCGCTGTGAAACAGTAATCGAGATATTCGATTTCAAGTTTCGACGACATGGTTTTCTCCGGTCAATCTGCCCTCTCTGTTCTTTTGACGATCCGCGGCGGCCCGGCTTCGCGACACTGCATGAAGCCCGCGTGAATTTCGCGCCGCGCGTCCTTTCCGCTGGCAGTATCGCGATATTCCCGCAAGCTGCCGATATCGACCACCGACGCATGACAGCATCCGCTTTGCCAAACGTTCCTTCTGCGCTTCCGGTTCCGCGGTGAATCGTTCCGTTTCCCTATTCCGGGTATCGATTTGCTCCGTTGTTGCAATCGCGCTGCTAAACTCCGGCCACGAAGACCGCTTGCGCCACCAAAGGAAATAATGACGCTCGCCCGCGCACAACAGAACGGCGTAGATGTCTGGATTGTCCAGCTTCCCGGGCACGCCCCCTATGCCTATACGCACCTCAAGCGGGTATTCGCGTCCGACGACTCGCGACATCGGGTCGTGACGATCGACCTGAAGAAATTGCTGACCTGCGCCGACCGCGACACGACCGACTACGTGCTGCCGTCAGTGCAGTACTGGGCGCCCGGAAAAGCGGCGGGTATTCGCGAATTCCTCGATCCGGACCAGGACAGAATTCCGGACATGCCGTTCATCACGTTTCGCGAAACGAGAACGCGAACACTGCTCGGCATTCCCGGCCTGTCGAAAGTCGGTGTCGCGTCGTTCCGCAACGGCCAGCATCGCGCACGCTATCTTGCCTATGCAGGCGCGACAACGATACCCGTCGAGATCCACGAGACAGAGGCCGATTTGCTTGTGCGGTATTGCGGCGAGTAACGACGGAACACATTCCGCTTTCGCCCGGCGTGACATCGTAGCGGCCGGAAGTGGCGGCCTGTCGCGAGATCGTTCGTCCGGATGCCCGCAGGCCTTTAGGCTTGTATCGCATAGATCCGATCGGTAACCTCCGTCTGGCCGATCCGGCTCGTTTCGATACCGGCCAATTGCCAGCCGTTGTGCTCATAGAAGCCGATCGCACGGACGTTACCTTCCAGCACCTGCAGATGGACCTTGTCCGCGCCGATCGTCCGGGCCCACATGCGAACGGCTTCGATCATGCGTTTGCCCGTACCGCTGCCGTGATGCGAAGGATGAACGTGCAGGCAGTCGAGCAGCACGCCGAGCGCGGGGTCGACAGGACGTTCGGCACTGACGAAGCCGACGGGCTCGCCATCCGACTCGGCGATCAGCACGAGGCCCCACTCGTCTTCATTGCGGTCGAGATATTTCCGCCAACGGACCGCGTGCTCCGTCGGCACCTCGTCGGACAGATAGGTCGCCGGAAGGATATGGCTGTATGCGGTTTGCCAACTCAGGGTGTGCAGGCGAGCGATGAGGGGCGCGTCGTGCGTTGTCGCGGCGCGAAGCGTGGTCCGGGTTTCCGGCATGGGTGGGTGACTCCTTCTGCTTGTTTTCGTGATCGGCATGGCTCGTCGCAACATACACCGTCCTTTGCGGGATGCGAAGTTCGCCACGAACCCGATGCAGTCGTCCGGCGTGAGTGCGATGTCGCCGTCGATGCAATCGCATCAATGCGCATCCGTCGAACTCGGCGTCGAAATCGCATGTTGTGACGGCCCGCGTTCGGGGCATCGGCGCGCAGGCAAAAAAAATCCCGACACCTTCATTGGTCGTCGGGATCGAACGGCCCTGCAAAGCATGAGGGCACGAGGAAGGCATACATTACATCAATGCAAGAGTGTTGCGCTTTGTCGGTTCGTGCCAACGTCCTGCTCTATTCCGCCAAGTTTTCAGTCCGCAGCTACCGTAAACGAAAAAAGCCTGCTCGCGCGAAACGCGAGCAGGCAAGAAAACGGATCAGCATTCGAGGCACGAGGGCTGTCCTAGGAAGATAACGGCACTGCGCGCGCGAACCTTAGCCGAGAATGCCGCGTCGCTCGCGGATTGCTGTGCGCGTGTTGTCAACGAAGCGCCGAGGAAAGACGACGCACATCTGGTCCTGGCTCGTCGACGGTTTTGCGATCCGCGCCGGCGACATCGCAAACACGAAAAGAAGCGGTGCTATACGCGCTATACAGCCCCTCGTTGAAGATGCTTTGACGACAACCGGCTACACGGTGGTTATACGGACGCCAGAAAGCAAAAAGCCCGGTTCGATGAACCGGGCTTTTTGCTTGAATTTTTTGGGGTGGCTGATGGGACTCGAACCCACGACGACAGGAATCACAATCCTGGACTCTACCAACTGAGCTACAGCCACCACTGATACTGCTTTCTGCTCTTCGCTGTTTTTGTTTCAGCAGCGAAGAAGCAAGATTATACGAAGTCTTTTGAATCTTGCAAAGCCTTTTTTTCAAAAATTTCTTCGACTTCGTTCAGATGCGCGCGCGCCTCGTCGAACACGGCCAGATCGCCGCGCGCGAGCTTCTTGTTGTCGGACAGCACCCGACGCCAGCCGCGTGCGCCGGGCATGCCGCGATACAGCCCGAGCGCATGCCGCACGATCGCGCCGAGGTAGGTCCCGCGCTTCAGCTCAGCCGCGCAGTATTCGATCAGTTGCGCTTCCGCTTCTTCACGCGTCGGCACCGCGCCCGTCGATCCGTAGAAGCGCGCATCGACCTCCGCGAGTACGTACGGGTTGTGATACGCCTCGCGGCCGAGCATCACGCCATCGACATGCTCGAGATGCTGCGCAACCTCGTCGAGCGTCTTGATGCCACCGTTGATGACGATCTCCAGCGACGGAAAATCGCGCTTCAACTGATACGCATAGTCGTACTTGAGCGGCGGGATCTCGCGATTCTCCTTCGGCGACAGCCCCTTCAGGATCGCGTTACGGGCATGCACGACGAACGTTTCGCAGCCGGCCTCGGCCACCGTGCCGACGAAGTCGCGCACGAACGCGTAGTCCTCCACTGCATCGACACCAATCCGATGCTTGACCGTGACCGGCACCGACACCGCATCGCGCATCGCCTTCACGCAGTCGGCGACGAGCTGCGGCTCGTTCATCAGGCACGCGCCGAACGCGCCGCGCTGCACACGCTCGGACGGACATCCGCAGTTCAGGTTGATCTCGTCGTAGCCCCACTGCTCGCCGAGCTTCGCGGCGCGCGCGAGATCGTCGCGTTCGCTGCCGCCAAGCTGCAGCGCGACCGGCGATTCGTTCGGCGTGAACGCGAGATGCCGCTGGGCATCGCCGAACAGCAGCGCACCCGTCGTGATCATCTCCGTATACAGCCACGTATCGCGCGTCAGCGTACGGTGGAACGACCGGCAATGGCGGTCGGTCCAGTCGAGCATGGGCGCGACGGAGACGCGGCGGGAAGGAAGCGAGGACGGTACGGACATGGAATTCGGGCAACAGGCCAGGCGGCGCGGAAACAACCCGGCATTTTACCGCAACCCGGGCCTTACCTGCCCGGCAGCCGCGCTACCCCTCGCCCAGTTCCGCATCGACCGCCTGCCGCGCCTCGTCAAGCACACGCTCGATCACGCGCCGTTCGGTCAGCAGCAGCCCGTCGACCTTGACGAGCCGCCAGTCGATCCGCACGGCGTCGCCCTGCAGCACGCGGTAGTGCGCATGCTCGCCGTCCCAGACCTGCTCGGTCTTCACCTCGATCTCGAAGCCGCGGTACGGCTCGCTGAAATCGCCGAGGTCGCTGCCTCTCGGTTCCATCGCACGCTCCGTGGCGACGCGGCGCCAGGCCGCCCGTGCAGCCGGCACCGTGCGCTCAATCGTATTCGTCGGATAAAAAGGCTTTGCCATCGGCAGTCAGGTCGACGCGGTCGGCCGCCGCCTGATAGATCAGCCCCTCGTTCAGCAACGCATAGACGACGTCGTCGAACGCAGCGGGAACCGGCCGGCTTTCGCCGAACTGGTCGATCCACTTCAGCGCCTCGATGGCTTCGGGGGAAAGGATGGGGGTCATGCGTTGCCCTCCGGCATCGGTGTCGTTCCATCCTAACACTTCATCCGGACGCCGAATACCGAGGCAAACGCGCTGCGGGAATGCCGGACGACGCCAACGGGCAGGCTGCCCGCCGGCGCCGTACCGGGTCAGGAAGCGCGCGGTCAGAGACGCGCGATCGATACCTCGGTCGACTTCACGAGCGCGACGACTTCCGCACCGACCTTCAGTTCGAGTTCGTCGACCGAGCGGGTCGTGATCACCGACGTGACGATGCCGAACGGCGTCTCGACGTCGACCTCGGACACCACCGGCCCGCGAATGATCTCCTTCACCTTGCCCTTGAACTGGTTACGCACGTTGATTGCAGTGATGCTCATCGGGTTGATCGCTCCGAAGAAAAAGTCTCAGAACGGGCGGCCGGAGCCGCCCGGATTAAACGGCCCAGCGGATCTGCCCGACCGGTCGAACGTTGTCTGCTTCATGCACTACGCCCTGTTCTGCCGCGCCAGGCCCGCCGGCGAGCACGCGCTTCAGCACGCGATCTTCCAGCGCCGCAAACGCCGCCGATGCGCGGGCGCGCGGCCGGTCGAGCGGTACGGCCTGGTCGAGCGCCACGCGCCCCTGCTCGATGAGCAGGATGCGGTCGCCGAGCGCGACAGCCTCCTGCACGTCGTGCGTGACGAGCAGCGCGGTGAACCGATGCTCGCGCCACAACCGCTCGATCAGCGCATGCATCTCGATGCGGGTCAGCGCGTCGAGTGCGCCGAGCGGCTCGTCGAGCAGCAGCAGTTGCGGCCGGTGCACGAGCGCGCGCGCCAGTGACACACGCTGCCGCTGGCCGCCCGACAGTTGCGCGGGCCAGTCGTTCGCCCGTTCCAGCAGACCGACTTCGTCGAGCACCGCGCGTGCGTCGTCGCGCGCACCGCGCCCGAGGCCGAGCATCACGTTCTGCAGCACGGTCTTCCACGGCAACAGGCGCGCATCCTGGAACATGATCCGCGTATCGAGCGCGCCGCCGCCCTCGCCGCGCGTCACGAGCGCACCGCTGCTCGGCTGCTCGAGTCCCGCGACGAGACGCAGCAGCGTCGACTTGCCGCAACCGCTGCGGCCGACGATCGCGACGAAGCTGCCGCGCGCGATGCCGAGTTCGACGTTGTCGAGTACCGTGCGCGTGCCGAAGCGCTTGCTGACGCCCGACAGCGTCACCGCATCGTCGGGTGCCGGGCTTCCCGCGCGCCGCCGCGCGAGCGGAACGACGGATGCGCTGCCGTCACGATCGAGAATCGCCGCGTCTCGCGCGTCGCCGTCCGCGACGCGCGCCTGCGCGAGCTCGACCTCGAGGTCTGCGCCGGCGAGCGGGCCGTAGGCGGCCGCCGAAGTCGTCGCATTCATGCCTTTGCTCCTGATTGGTAAGCGGGGTGCCAGCGCAGCGTCACGCGCTCGAGCCATTTCGCCAGCACATCGGCCAGCTTGCCGAGCACCGCGTACAGCAGGATGCCGACCACGACCACATCGGTTTGCAGGAATTCACGCGCGTTCATCGTCATGTAGCCGATGCCCGATTGCGCAGAGATGGTTTCCGCGACGATCAGCATCACCCACATCAGCCCGAGCGCGAAACGCACGCCGACGAGGATCGACGGCAACGCTCCGGGCAGGATCACGTCGCGGTACAGCGCGAAGCCGCGCACGCCGTAACTCTTCGCCATCTCGATCAGGTTCGCGTCGACCGAGCGGATCCCGTGATACGTGTTGATGTAGACCGGGAAGAACACCCCGAGCGCGACGAGGAACAGCTTCGCCTTCTCGTCGATGCCGAACCACAGGATCACGAGCGGAATCATCGCGAGCGCCGGGATGTTGCGGATCATCTGGATCGTCGAATCTAGCGCGACCTCGGCGGCCTTCGACAGGCCGGTCGCAAGCCCCAGTGCGAGACCGACGCCGCCGCCGATTGCAAAACCGAACAGCGCGCGCCACGTGCTCACCTTCACGTTCGCCCACATTTCGCCCGACGTCACGAGCGACCACGCCGCCCGCACGACCGCAACCGGCTCGGGCAGCACGCGGGTCGACAGCCAGCCGGTGCGCGCGCCGACTTCCCATGCAACCAGCAGCGCGAGCGGTACGAGCCACGGCGCGACGCCGCGCCATGCGCGGGCGGCCACGACGCCACCCGTTGTCGACGTTTTCGTTGTCATAGCAGGCCTCCCTTCGCTCAGCTCTGGCTCGCCTTCGGCAGATAGCTGTTGCCGACGATCTCGCCGAACGGCCCCGACAGCGGGCCGGCCGGCCGCTCCGCGCCCTTGCCCTTGATCAGCGGGAACACGAGTTCGGCAAAGCGATACGACTCCTCGAGGTGCGGGTAGCCGGACAGGATGAACGTCTCGATACCGAGATCCGCGTATTCGCGCATGCGTTCGGCGACCTGCTCGGGATTGCCGACGAGTGCCGTGCCCGCACCGCCGCGCACGAGGCCGACGCCGGCCCACAGGTTCGGATACACCTCGAGCGCCTCGCGGCCGCCGCGCTTGCCGCCGTGCAGTGCAGCCATCCGGCGCTGGCCTTCGGAATCCATGTTCGCGAATGCCTTCTGCGCACGAGCGATCGTTTCATCGTCGAGGCGACTGATCAGGCGCTCGGCGTCACGCCATGCTTCGTCCTCGGTCTCGCGCACGATCACGTGCAGTCGAATGCCGAACTTGATCTTGCGGCCTCGCGCCTCCGCGCGGGCGCGGATGTCGGCGATCTTCTTCGCGACGGCCTCGGGCGGTTCACCCCAGGTCAGATAGGTATCGATGTGATCGGCCGCGATCGCGTGCGCGGCCGGCGACGAGCCGCCGAACCACAGCGGCGGATGCGGGCGCTGCACGGGCGGATAAAGCGCCTTGCCGCCCTTCGACTGCAGATGCTTGCCGATGTAGTCGAAGCCGCCGTTGTCGTGCGACGCGGCAAGCAGCCCGCGCCAGATGTTCAGGAAGTCGTCGGTGATCTCGTAACGCGTATCGTGATCGGCGAACAGGCCGTCGCCTTCGAGTTCGGCCGCATCGCCGCCCGTCACGACGTTGATCAGCAGGCGGCCGCCCGACAGGCGGTCGAACGTCGCGGCCATGCGTGCCGACAGCCCCGGCGACGCGATGCCGGGACGGATTGCAACCAGGAACTTCAGGCGCTGCGTCGCCGGAATGAGGCTCGATGCAACGACCCACGCATCTTCGCAGGAACGGCCGGTCGGCAGCAGCACGCCTTCGTACCCAAGCGTGTCGGCCGCGACGGCGACCTGCTTGAAATAGTCGTAATCCGCGGCGCGCGCGCCTTCGGCCGTGCCGAGGTAGCGGCTGTCGCCATGCGTGGGGATAAACCAGAACACATTCATCTGCTGCTCCTGCTTGACTGTTCTTGCCGAAATCTGGAAAAAACGTCTCCCTGCTCGCGTCGCGGATGAGCGGCGCATGCATGGTGTGCGTTCGAATCGGGATGGTTCGCCGGTCAGGCCGTGCAGCGGGCGAATACGCGATTGCACGGCTGTTTCTGGGAAATCAGTCTAGGGATCGGTGCAGGGCTTTGGAACGATTTTTTTGAGCTTAGGTTTTCCGCTTTCGTGATTAGCACGACGCTGGAGCGAATATCGCGGCGGCCGGGCCCTATAATGACGCACCAATCCGAATAACTCCGCGCGTACGGCCCCGGCCGGGCGCGCCTGCGGTGCACTCATCGATGCAGAAAGTCATCCTGCCGTTCCTGTCCGGCTTCCTTGCCGCCCTGTTCTTTCGCGAGGCCACGCTCGCACTCCTTCACACAGCGGACCTGATCGCCGCGACCGGCTTCTCGACGCAGCCGTTCGCGCCGCTCGGCATTCCTGAATTTGTCGCGAACGCGCTGATCAGCGCGTGCTGCGCGATCCCGATGGCATGGCTGTTGCGCGTGTCGCCGGAACGCGAGGCGTCGTGGATCGGCGCACTCATGTTCGGCGGCATCGTGCTGACTGCAGCACGCGTGTTCGCGATCGATCCGCTGCGCGGCATCTGGCCGTCGGGCAACATGATGCCCGTGCTCGCGGCCGGCTTCGCGGCGAACGCGGTGTGGGGCTTCGGCGCGCTCGTGTTCATGCGCGCGTTCATGTCGGACAACGCGGGCGACGCGTAACGCAGGAACGGGCTCTGCGCCCTTCGAACGCAGATCGATCGACATCCATAAACGAACAGGCCGCCTGCATGTGTGCAGGCGGCCTGTTCGTTTCTGTCTCGCGCTTCGGTCAGTCCTTCAGGTGCCGCAGCGGATGCGTGTCGGGCGTCCACGGGCTGTCGAACATCGCGAGCACGTCTGTCCGATCGATGTCGGCGGCCGACCTGAAGCGCCAGACCGGCTGGTGATCCTTGTCGACGATCAGCGCACGCACACCTTCGATCACGTCGCCGCGCGCGAACGTCGAGCGCGTGAGATCGAGATCGCGTCGCAGACAATCGGCCATCGTCGCGCCACGTGCGCGTTCGACGACCTCGAGCGACACGGCCATCGACAGCGGCGACAGTTGGCCGCGCATCGCATGGGTCGCCTTCTCGATCCATCCATCGACGGTCGCGCAATCCGGCTCGGCATCGAGCGATGCGAGGATCGCGTTGATGTCGGGCTGCGCGAAATGGCGGTCGATCCCGGCGCGCGCATCGGCCAGCGCCGACGTGTCCGGTGTCGGCACGACCTTGTGCGCGGCAGCCGCGTCGGCCACGCAGGCGACGGCCTGCGCACCGCTGTCGATGCGCGCGCTGCGCAGCGTGTCGAGCAGCGCCGGCAGCGCGGCATCGGGCAGATAGACGTCGGCGAGCTGCGCGTACAGCGCACCGGCCGCATCGAGCGTCGCACCCGTCACGGCAAGATAGCGGCCGATCGCACCGGGCGTGCGCGCGAGAAACCAGCTCATCCCGACGTCCGGGAACAGCCCGATGCGCGTTTCGGGCATCGCCATCTTCGTCGAGTCGGTCACGACGCGCAGGCCGCCCGTATGCCGCGCTGCCTGCGAAATACCCATGCCGCCGCCCATCACGACGCCGTGCATCAGCGCGATATAAGGCTTCGGAAACGTGAAGATCGCATGGTTCAGCGTGTATTCGTCGATGAAGAACGTGTCGACCGCGTCGCGGTCGCCGCGCTGCCACGCCTCGTGGAAGAAGCGCACGTCGCCGCCCGCGCAGAAGGCGCGCGGGTGCGGACTGTGCACGACGACCGCAACGACCTCCGGATCGTCGCGCCATGCGTCGAGCGCCTGCTGCATCAGCCGGATCATGCCGACCGACAACGCGTTCAGCGCCTTCGGCCGGTTCAGTTCGAGAAAGCCGATGCGGTTCGCGACATAGGCGCGCACGTCGGGCTGGGCGGATTCGGCGGCGACAGCGGCGGAAGTGGAATCGGTCATGAGGGCCATCCGGCAAATGGCAGTCGCACGTTCAGTGCGCCTGCATCTTCGAGAACAGGTTCAGCACCACGACGCCCGCGATGATCAGCCCGAGGCCGATCACTGCCGGTACGTCCGGCACCTGGCGATAGAGCAGCATCGCGACGAGCGTGATCAGCACGATGCCAGCGCCCGACCAGACTGCATAGATGATGCCGACGGGCATCGTGCGCAGCGTCAGCGACAGGCAGTAGAACGCGATGCCGTAACCGGCGACAACGAGCGCCGACGGCCAGAAGCGCGTGAAGCCGTCCGCCGCGCGCAGCGCGGACGTGCCGACCACTTCCGCGACGATCGCGATCGCGAGCCAGGCGTATCCGGGAAGCTGCATCGCTCAGCTCCTCGCGAGGGCCAGCACGGCGTAGTCCTGGCCGAGCTCGGCACACAGCGCCTCGACGACGAATTCGTGGTCGGCGCGCTGCGGCAGCCCCGACGCGGTGATCGACCCGATCACGCCGGCGCCCGCGACGGTCAGCGGAAACGAACCGCCATGCGGCGAATATTCGGCGATCGGCAACCCGTGCTTGTCCGCCAGCGTGGCGCCGGCCTGCTGCATGCGCAGGCCGATCGCATACGAGCTGCGCCGGAAATGCGCGACGACGTTGCGCTTGCGGCGGACCCAGTCGGCGTTGTCGGGCGTCGCACCGGCGAGCGCCGCGTGGAACAGCGGCTGGCCGAACGTGACGATGTCGATCGCGATCGCATGGCCGCGCGACGTCGCGAGCGCATGCATCCGGTTGCCGAGCGCCCATGCGCGGGCGGGGTCGAAATGGGGAAACACGAGCGCCTGTTCCTGCGCGCCGATCGATTGAAGATCGTGAGCGATGTCCATGAATCCGTCGATGCAATAAGGTGAGTCGCAACGGTGCCGATGCGATCGCGCACGGCGCCGCTGCCGAAGAGACGAAACAAACCGCTCGATTCTAGCGCACGCGCCCACGGTACCGTCCCCACGAGACGCGACACGCGATTGTCAGAAAGTGCTTGCACGCGTCAGGGGAACTCCTTATAATTCATTTCTTCGACGGACGCGGGGTGGAGCAGTCTGGCAGCTCGTCGGGCTCATAACCCGAAGGTCGTAGGTTCAAATCCTACCCCCGCAACCAACCCGTCCAGAATCATGCAAAAAGCCCGGTCTCGTACCGGGCTTTTTGCTTTTCCGCACCCGATCCCCGCCCCCTCTTCGCCCACGCACGCCGCGTCGCGCGGCACGCCGCCCGCATGCGCAGGCGTTCAAGAATGCCGCGCCCCGGTGATACACTCGCATCACCTCGTCCCTTCCACTCGACATGAAATTCTGCTCCGTCTGCGGTCACGAAGTCATCGCGCGCATTCCTCCCGGCGACAACCGCGAGCGATTCGTCTGCGATCACTGCGGCACGATCCATTACCAGAATCCGCGCAACGTCGTCGGCACGGTCCCGGTCTGGGGCGATCAGATCCTGCTGTGCCGCCGCGCGATCGAACCGCGCTACGGGTTCTGGACGCTGCCCGCGGGCTTCATGGAAATGGGCGAGACGACGGCCGAAGCCGCCGCGCGCGAAACGCTCGAGGAAGCCGGCGCGCGCGTCGAGGTGCAGAACCTGTTCACGCTGCTCAACGTGCCGCACGTGCACCAGGTTCACCTGTTCTACCTCGCGCGGCTCACCGATCCGGGTTTCGAAGCTGGCGAGGAAAGCCTCGAAGTGAAGCTGTTCGACGAGGCCGACATCCCGTGGGACGAAATTGCGTTCCCGACCGTCAGCCAGACCCTGCGATTCTTCTTCGCCGATCGCGCCGCGGGCGACTACGGCGTGCACACCGGCGATATCTTCCGCTCGCTGCGCAACGGCTGAGCCCGCCCCCCATGGTCCCCTGGCTCGGCCCGGACGATCCGTTTCCACCCATCGAACGCGCGCTCGGTCCCGCGACCGGCGCGCCCGGACTGCTCGCCGCGAGCGCCGACCTGCTGCCGTCGCGCCTCATCGACGCGTACCTGCGCGGCATCTTCCCGTGGTACTCGGACGGCCAGCCGGTGCTGTGGTGGAGCCCCGACCCGCGCATGATCCTCGTGCCGACCGAATTCAAGGTGTCGCCGTCGCTGCGCAAGACGCTTAAGCGCGTGCAGCGCGACCCTGCATGGGAAGTGCGCGTCGATCACGACTTCCCGGGCGTGATGCGCGCCTGCGCGCAGGCGCCGCGCCGCGGGCAGCGCGGCACGTGGATCACGGCCGAGATCATCGACGCCTACACCACGCTCTACCGCTCCGGCAACGCGCACAGCATCGAGACGTGGCACGACGGGCGCCGTGTCGGCGGCCTGTACGGCGTGTCGTTCGGGCGGATGTTTTTCGGCGAGTCGATGTATGCGGATGCCACCGACGCATCGAAAATCGCGCTGGCCACGCTCGTCGCCCACCTTCGCGGCCAGGGGCTGGAGATGATAGACTGCCAGCAGAATACGTCGCATCTAGCGTCGCTCGGCGGCCGCGAGATCGCACGCAAGGCCTTTGTCGCTCACGTGCGCAGCGCGGTAGCCGAACCGCCGATTCCGTGGCAGTTCGACAAGCGCGTGCTCGCCGCGCTGACGGGCCCCGCCGAAACGGCGGCGCCCTCCGGGATCGAGCGCTAGCGCGGCACTCCTTCCCTGCATCGAGAGCTGCCCATGACTCACCCGACTGAGCTGCCGCTTTCACCGCTTTCGGCGCTGCAATTCTATGCAACGGCGCCCTATCCGTGCAGCTATCTGGACGGCCGTATCGCGCGCTCGCAAGTCGCGACGCCGAGCCACCTGATCAACTCCGACATCTACACCGAACTCGTGAAGGCCGGCTTCCGCCGCTCGGGCGTCTTCACGTATCGCCCGTACTGCGACGGCTGCCGCGCCTGCGTGCCGGTGCGCGTGCCGATCGACGCGTTCGTGCCGTCGCGCACGCAGCGCAGGATGTGGAAGCGGCACCGCGCGCTCGTCGCGACGGTCTCGCCGCTGCACTACGACGAAGAACACTACGCGCTCTACATGCGCTACCAGTCCGCGCGCCACGCGGGCGGCGGGATGGATCGCGACAGCCGCGACCAGTACGAACAGTTCCTGCTGCAGAGCCGGATCAACTCGCGCCTCGTCGAATTCCGCGATCTCGACGCGCCGGGCGGCGAGCCCGGCAAGCTGCGCATGGTCAGCATGATCGACATCCTCGGCGACGGGCTGTCGTCGGTCTACACGTTCTTCGAGCCCGACGACCGGCACACGAGCTACGGCACCTACAACATCCTGTGGCAGATCGAGCAGGCGAAGAGCCTCGGGCTGCCGTACGTGTACCTCGGCTACTGGATCCGCGAGAGCCCGAAGATGGCGTACAAGGCGAACTTCCATCCGCTCGAGGGGCTGATCGACGGCCGCTGGAAGATACTCGATCCGGATCGGGTCGACCTGCCGCCCGTCGACGCGGCGCTGGCCCCGCGCGCACCGTTGCCGGGCGGGCATTCCGGCTCGGGCTGACGCGCGCCGCGGGGGCGACGAAGCGAAGCGCGCCCCTGCCGCGCAACTCCCGGTAAAATAGCGGGTTGTCATTCATACCGGCCGTCCGCCCAATTCCCGTGTTCAGTTCCCTCTATCCGCTGGCCCGCGCATCCCTGTTCAAGATGGATGCGGAAGACGCTCACCACCTCACGCTGCGCGCGCTCGGCGCGGCCGGCCGCACCGGCCTCGCCTGCGCGCTGTCGGCCCGCGTGCCCGACGCGCCGCGCACCGTGATGGGGCTCACGTTCCGCAACCCGGTCGGCCTCGCGGCCGGCCTCGACAAGGATGGCGCGGCCATCGACGGCCTTGCGGCGCTCGGCTTCGGCTTCATCGAGGTCGGCACCGTCACGCCGCGCGCGCAGCCCGGCAACCCGCGCCCGCGGATGTTCCGCCTGCCGCAGGCCGAAGCGCTGATCAACCGGATGGGCTTCAACAACCACGGCGTCGACCAGTTCGTGAAGAACGTCCAGGCCGCCCGCTATCGCGGCATCCTCGGCCTGAACATCGGCAAGAACGCCGATACGCCGATCGAACGCGCCGCCGAGGACTACCTGTACTGCCTCGAACGCGTGTACCCGTTCGCGAGCTACGTGACGATCAACATCTCGTCGCCGAACACGAAGAACCTGCGCCAGCTGCAGGGCGCGGGCGAGCTCGACGCACTGCTCGCCGCGCTGAAGGACAAGCAGCAGCGTCTCGCCGACCTGCACGGCAAGCTCGTGCCGCTCGCGCTGAAGATCGCACCCGACCTCGACGACGAACAGGTCAAGGAAATCGGCGACACGCTGCTGCGCCACAAGATCGAAGCGGTGATTGCCACCAACACCACGCTGTCGCGCGCGGCCGTCCAGGGCCTGCCGCATGCGGACGAAGCCGGCGGCCTGTCGGGCCGCCCGGTGTTCGACGCGTCGAACGAGGTGATCCGCAAGCTGCACGCCGAAGTCGGCAGCGAAGTGCCGATCATCGGCGTCGGCGGCATTTTCTCGGGCGAGGACGCCCGGGCGAAGCTCGCGGCCGGTGCGTCACTGGTCCAGCTTTATACGGGCTTCATCTACCGCGGCCCCGCGCTCGTCTCGGAATGCGTGAAGGCGATCGCCCGCGAGCGCACCACGTAATATAGGCATAAACAAACGATATTTAGCTATCGATTGCATTTTTGCTATCATCGGCTCCACTATCAGAATCATTGACCCGGACAGGGCAAGGAAACACACGATGAAATTTGCGCTGCTGAAGAAGCTGCTGGTTGCCGGCCTGATCGGCACGTCGTTCGCCGCCACCGCGCATGCGGCCGACCTCCTCGACCAGGTGAAACAACGCGGCACGCTGCGGGTCGGCCTCGAAGGTACGTTCCCGCCGTTCAACGCGAAGAACCCGCAAGGCGAGCTCGTCGGCTTCGACGTCGACATCGCAAAGGCCGTCGCCGCGAAGCTCGGCGTGAAAGCCGAGTTCGTGACGACCGAATGGAGCGGCATCATCGCGGGCCTGCAGGCCGGCAAGTTCGACGTGATCGCCAACCAGGTCGGCATCACCGACAAGCGCAAGGAGACGCTCGACTTCTCGCCGGCATACACGTACTCGTCCGCGCAGCTGATCCAGCGCAAGGACGATTCGCGTGAGTTCAAGTCGCTGGAAGACCTGAAGGGCAAGAAGCTCGGCGTCGCGCTCGGCACGAACTACATGGACATGGCGAAGTCGGTGCCCGGCATCGACGTGAAGACGTACCCGGGTGCGCCCGAGTACCTGCGCGATCTCGCGGCCGGCCGTCTCGACGCAGCGCTCAACGATCGCCTGATGCTCGCGTACCTGACGAAGAATTCGCAGCTGCCGCTGCGCCCGGGCGCGAACGTCGGCTCGGCGAACCCGTCGGGCATCCCGTTCAAGAAGGGCAACCCGAAGTTCCAGAAGGCCATCGACGACGCGATGGCGCAACTCGCGTCCGACGGCACGTTCACGAAGATCTCGGACAAGTGGTTCGGCATCGACGTGACGAAACCGATCAAGTAAGCACGCCTGCATTTCCCGCCTGACGGCGGGCCGGACAGGGCGGCATCCGCAACGATGCCGCCCTTTGTTTTATTCGTCCGGTTTATGATTGCGCTTTCGCGCTCGCATTCGATTCGTATTCCATGTCGACAACGTCCCTGCTCGTCCAATCGTTGCCGGTGCTCGCCCAGGGCGCCGTATTGACCGTCAAGTTCGCCGTGCTGTCGATGGTGTTCGGCCTGCTCGGCGCCGTCGTGCTCGCGATGATGGGCATCCGGCAAAGCGAGCCGCTCGACGGCTTCGAACGCATCTGGGTCAACGCGCTCGCGGGGCTCGCGCGCGCGTACGTGAGCCTGATGCGCGGCACGCCGCTGCTGGTGCAGATCTTCGTCATCTACTACGGGCTGCCGAGCCTCGGCATCTCGCTCGACCCGACGCCGGCCGGCGTCATCGCGCTGTCCGCGAACGTCGCGGCTTACATGTCCGAAAGCATGCGCGGCGCGATCAACGGCATTCACCGCGGCCAATGGCTCGCGTCATACAGCCTGGGGCTGTCGTGGGGGCAAACGCTGCGCTACGTGATCGGCCCGCAGGCACTGCGCATCGCGGTGCCGAGCCTGTCGAACAGCCTGATCAGCCTGATCAAGGACACGTCGCTCGTGTCCGTGATCACCGTGACCGAACTGCTGCGCAGCGCGCAGGAAGTGATCGCGGCGACCTACCAGCCGCTGCCGCTCTATCTCGCCGCCGCGGCCGTGTACTGGATCCTGTGCCAGATCCTCGAATGGGCGCAGCGCTGGTACGAAAAGCGCCTGTCGCTGCCGTCGCGACACTGAGCGCACGCCTTCCGCCGGGCCGCGCACGCGGGCCCGGCACCGTCCTTTCCGCCTACTCGCCCGAATAGCGCACGCCGAGCGCGGCACGCGCGGCATCGGTCATCGCGATCATCTGCCGCGAATGGTCGTGCGTCATGATCGGGCTTTCGGTTTCGCCCGCGCGCAGCAGGTCGCAAAAATGCGCGGTCTCGTAGTTCAGCCCGCCGCCGTCGACCGGCGCGTCGAGTTCGACGGTACGCCCGTCCGCATAGCGAATCGTCGCGCGCGAGGGGTTCCACCACTTTTCGTGAATCGTCACGTGCCCGCCGGCTGCGGCAATCAGCGCGTCGCCGCGCCCCATCACGTCGAGCCCGCAAAAGAGCTGCGCGATCCCGCCGTTTGCATGCAGGCTGTTCAGGCTCGCGAACATGTCGACACCCGTCGTACCGACGCGGCCGAGCGTCTGCACGTCGAGCGCCGCGCCGAGCCAGTCGACCGCGAGAAACGCCTCGTAGATCCCGATATCGAGCAGCGCGCCGCCCGCGCGATCGAGGCGATAGACGGAATGGTCGCCGGGTACCGACGACGATGCGCACCCCGCGCGCACGAGCCGGATCTCGCCGATAGGATCGTCATGCAGGCGCGCACGCAACTGACGGTACAGCGGAAAGAACGGCGGCTTCATCGCTTCCATGAAGAGCCGCCCGGCGTCGCGTGCCGCACGCAGCACGGTATCGAGTTGCGCCGCGTTCAGCGTCGCGGGTTTTTCGCACAGCACGGCCTTGCCGGCGGCGAGCGCGGCCAGCGTGTACTGCGCGTGACTGTCATGGAGCGTCGCGATGTAGATCGCGTCGAGATCGCTCGCGAGGAGCGCTTCGAGGCTCGCGGCAGGCGTGCCGCCGCATGTCTCGCAAAAGGCTGCCGCTGCGTCGGCGCGGCGGGCCCAGGCGCCGGCGAGCGTGGCGCCCGGCACGTGTGCGAGGCTTTGCGCGAAGCGGCGCGCAATGCTGCCTGCACCGACGATGCCGAAGCGCACCGGGCGATGGTCGTTGTCGTTCATCCTGATCTTCCGTGTCGGTCGTATGACGATGGCCGGCACGCTGCCGACCGGCCGTCATGATAAACGGCTCGCCGGCACACGGATGAGCGACACGAACAGCGTCAGGCGCGCACGGGCACGTCGACCGAGAAATCGCGCGATATCTCGTCGGCGCTGAAATCGATCAGCGCGAGCGAGGCCGCTTCGGCTTCGCGCGGATCGCGCCGCTCGATCGCGTCGACGACACGCGCATGCGCTTTGACGGCGATTTCGTGTGCGCCCTCCTTCTTCACGACGCGCGGATTCACGAGGCGCACCGCACCGCGCACGATCGCCGCCATCTGCTGGAAGAACTGATTGCCGCTCGCCTGCACGATCCGCGTGTGCAGCAACTCGTCCGCCGTGTCGTAGCCGGAATCGCCCGGCTGCAGCACCTTGAACGCATCGAATGCTTCGCGGATGCCCGCGATGTCGGCTGCCGTCGCGCGCACGGCCGCCTGCGCAGTCGCGCGCGGTTCGATCAGCATCCGGAATTCGATGACGTCGCGCATGAACTGCGGATCGGGTTTTGCCCGAAACCGCCAGCTCACGACGTCTTCGTCGATCATGCGCCAGTCGCGCATCGGCCGCACGCGCGTGCCGACTTTCGGCCGCACGTCCAGCATGTCGCGCGCAAGCAACATCGACAACGCTTCCCGCATCACAGTGCGGCTCACGTCGAACTCTTTCGACAGCACGTCCTGCGGCGGCAAGATGCCGCCGTACTTGTCTTCGACGATACCCGAGACAAGCCCATCCATCACTTTGGCGACCAGTGACCGGTCTTTGCCCTGCTCCATGACACCTCCCCGTGCGTCGATTTGCGAACACCTGCTCCGCAGTTCCGCCGGCCCTGGTTACTACTGTTCTTATGATCTATAAGTTGATGAGTTCGAGGATATTTCGCTATCTGGTAAACACCTGACAGGGTTATCCCTCTTTTTGACGGGGTGATTTATAAGGCTACAAAAAAGGCCCGGGAAGCGCGCTGCGCTTGCCGGGCCTCGAATTCCACAAGATTTAAACATGCAATCCATTACGGGTCGCTGACACCATTACGGACTGCTTCTCATTCAACTCAATTCGGCCGAATAAACGATCCTTTCAACACCGTTTTCCGTGCCGAGCAAGCACAGATTCGCACCGCGCTCGGCAAACAGGCCGACCGTCACGACGCCAGGCCATGCATTCACCTGCGCTTCGAAACCGCGCGGATCGGCGATCTGCAGCCCCTTCACGTCGATGATCTCGTTGCCGTTGTCGGTGATGTACGGCGCGCCGTCCTTCGTCACGCGCAGCACGGGCACGCCGCCGAGCGCGGTCACGCGCCGGCCGATCGCCGTGCGCGCCATCGGCACGACCTCGATGGGCAGCGGGAACGCGCCGAGCACCGGCACGCGCTTGCTGGCATCGGCGATGCAGACGAACGTGTCGGCCACCGACGCGACGATCTTCTCGCGCGTCAGCGCGCCGCCGCCGCCCTTGATCATCGCACCGCTCGCGTCGATCTCGTCGGCGCCGTCGACGTACACCTGCAGCGAGTCGACCTCGTTCAGGTCGAACACCTTGATGCCGTGCGATTTCAGGCGTTCGGTCGTGGCGACGGAGCTCGACACGGCGCCGCGATAACGCGACTTGACGACGGCGAGCGCGTCGATGAAGCAGTTGGCAGTCGAGCCGGTGCCGACACCGATCACGGCGCCTTCCGGCACGTTCTGGATCACATAATCGGCGGCGGCCTGGCCGACGAGGCGTTTGAGTTCGTCTTGAGTCATGGCGTAGTAATGCTGCAGGATTGCGGAAAACCGCCAGTTTACCGGACTCGGATGACGGCCCGCGTTTTTCGGCGCGCGGTGCGCCGTGCGTTCAGGGTGCGTCCGCCGCGGGCGCGTTGTCCGCCGGTTGCGTGCCGGGGAAGTATTTGTCGAGCAACGCCTGCGCGATCGCGTCGCTTTCGGCGTCCGGATTGCCCGCATAGTCGGACGGCCGGAAATGCATCTGGAACGCCGCGAATACGCGCCGCGTGCGTGCGTCGAGCACGCCGTCGGTCGGCACTTCGTAACCGTAGCGCGCGAGCTTGAGCTGCAGTTCGTGCACGTCGACCAGTGCGTGCGGATCGCGGCCGCCGAGCCGTGCGGCCACGGTCGCATCGTCCGGCCATGCACCGACACCGGCCAGTGCGAGCGCATGCCAAGGGAACAGCGGACCCGGATCGATCTTGCGTTGCGGTGCGATGTCGCTGTGCCCGACCACCCGCGTCGGCGGGATCGCGTAGCGTGCGACGATGTCCTTCGACAGGCGAATCAACGCATCGACCTGTTCGGGCGGATACGGCTGCCACGTGCGATTCTGCGGATCGAGCGGGCCGCGGTTTACGTTCTCGATGCCGATCGACGCCGCGTTCAGCTCGGTCGTGCCCTGCCACTCGCTGACGCCCGCGTGCCATGCGCGTTTCGATTCCGGAACGAGCTGGTAGACGACGGGCATCCCGTGCTCGATGCGCGGCTGCGGCGGCACGACGTAATGCACGCTGACCGAATCGCCTGTCAGCGTGCGCAGCGATTTCGCTTCGTCGCTTTCGGTGTAATGCATCACGAGAAAGCGGATCCGCGAATCGGCACCGCGTGCGTGCAGGCTCGTGTCGGCGTAGTAGGTGCTGCGTTCGACGAGCGACGGCGACGTGCAGGCAGCCAGCAGGCATAGCACGGCGCATGATGCGCCGAGGCGAAACAGGGTCATCGGTCACGAGTTCCGGAGAACCGCGTGCCGCATCGCGTCGCGGCGCGCGTCGTTCGGGTCATCCCACGCCCGCGCACATCGCGCGAGACAGGTTGCGTCAGCCCTTCACGCGCCGCTGGCGCACGGCTTCGTACAGGCATACGCCGCTGGCGACCGACACGTTCAGGCTTTCCACGCTGCCGGCCATCGGGATGCTCATCACTTCGTCGCAGGTGTCGCGCGTGAGCCGGCGCATGCCTTCGCCTTCCGCACCCATCACGAGCGCGACGGGGCCGTCGAGCTTCGTATCGTAGAGCGTCGCCGATGCCTCGTCCGACGTGCCGATGATCCACACGCCGGCTTCCTTCAGCTCGCGCAGCGCGCGCGCGAGGTTCGTCACCGTGATGTACGGCACCGTATCGGCTGCGCCGCTCGCCACCTTGGCCGCGGTCGCGTTCAGGCCGACCGCACGGTCGCGCGGCGCGATCACCGCGTGCGCGCCCGCCGAATCGGCAACGCGCAGGCACGCGCCAAGGTTGTGCGGATCGGTGACGCCGTCGAGCACGAGCAGCAGCGCGGGCCCCTGGATGCCGTCGAGCAGCTCGGACAGGTTCTGCGCGAGCGGCACGTCCTCGACACGCGCGACGACGCCCTGGTGGCGCTCGGTATGGGCGAGGCCCCACAGGCGCGTTTCGTCGGCCGCGATCAGCCGCACGCCCGCTTCCTTCGCGGTGTGCAGGAAGTCCTGCATGCGGCGGTCGCGGCGCGTCTGGTCGTACAGCACCTCCGCAACCGTCGATGCATCGTGCCGCAAACGTGCGGTCACCGCATGAAAACCGTAAAGAACCTTCAGACGTGACATGACTGGAACAACCTTCGATCAAACGTGCGGCCGCGCGACGCGCGCAGCCGCGATCCATGGAAAAGGAAAGCGCCGCGTTGCCGGCCGATGACCGGTGACGCGGCGTCTCTCGATACTGCAGGGCGTGCGCATGCGCCGCCCCGAATACTCAATACTTCTTGCGGGCGCGCGGCTTCTTCGCGGTCGGTTTCGCCGCCGCGCCGCCGCTGCCACCGCTGCTCTTCTTCTTCGCGGCGGCACGTGCAGCCTGCGCTTCCTTCACCGCGGCGCTCGGCGCGCTCGCGGCCT
Organism: Burkholderia pyrrocinia; assembly: GCF_001028665.1. Classification (NCBI taxonomy): domain Bacteria; kingdom Pseudomonadati; phylum Pseudomonadota; class Betaproteobacteria; order Burkholderiales; family Burkholderiaceae; genus Burkholderia; species Burkholderia pyrrocinia. The sequence goes on along the minus strand of NZ_CP011503.1, from coordinate 2,968,042 downwards.
TCTTGCGACGCGGCGCGAACTCCTCCGCCGGCGGCAACGCGCGGACGCGCGGGCCGTTGCGATCGGCACCGGCACCGGCACCGGCACCTGCGGCAGCCGGCGCGGACGCCGGGCGCGGCACCTTCACCGGCGTATCGCGCACGAGGCGGAAATCGATCTTGCGCGCGTCGAGATCGACGCGGCTCACCTGCACGCGCACACGGTCCGACAGGCGATAGCGGATGCCCGTCCGTTCACCGCGCAGCTCGTTCTTGATCTCGTCGTACTGGAAGTAGTCCGAGCCGAGTTCGGTGACGTGCACGAGCCCTTCGATGAACAGCGTGTCGAGTTGCACGAAGATGCCGAACGACGTGACGCCGTTCACCATCCCGCCGTACTCCTCGCCGAGCTTGTCGCGCATGAAATAGCACTTGAGCCATGCCTCCACGTCGCGCGACGCTTCGTCCGCACGCCGCTCGTTCGCCGAGCAGTGCAGGCCGAGCTCTTCCCAGATCGCCGTGTTCGAGCGCGAGCGATTGCGCGCCTCGTCGTCGGCCTGCTGCATCGCGCGGGCGCGCGGCGACAGCGCGGTGTTCAGTTCGAAGCCTTCCGGCGCCTTCGGCACATACTTCTTGCCGGACAGGATCGAGTAGATCGCGCGGTGCGTGAGCAGGTCGGGATAACGGCGGATCGGGCTCGTGAAGTGCGCGTACGCCTCGTACGCGAGACCGAAGTGGCCGATGTTGTCCGGGCTGTAGACAGCCTGCTGCATCGAACGCAGCAGCATCGGCTGCAGCATCTGCGCGTCGGGCCGGTCGCGGATCTGCGCCATCAGCGCCGCGTAGTCGCTCGCATGCGGCTTGTCGCCGCCGCCGAGCGACAGGCCCATGCCGCGCAGGAACGCGCGCAGGTTCTCGAGCTTTTCCGGCGTCGGCCCCGCGTGCACGCGGTACAGGCCCGGATGCTTGTTGCGCTTCAGGAAGTCGGCCGCGCAGACGTTCGCGGCCAGCATGCATTCCTCGATCAGCTTGTGCGCATCGTTGCGCTGACGCGGCACGATCTGCTCGATCTTGCCCTGCGAGTTGCAGACGATGTAGGTCTCGGTCGTGTCGAAGTCGATCGCGCCGCGCTTCTGCCGTGCGGCGAACAGCGACTTGTAGACGCCGTACAGGTTCTGCAGGTGCGGCAGCAGGTCCGCGCGGCGCGCGGCCTCCGGCCCTTTCGTGTTCGACAGCACGGCCGCGACTTCGGTGTACGTGAGGCGCGCAGCCGAATGGATCACGGCCGGATAGAACTGGTACGCCTTGATCTCGCCGCGCGCGGTAATCACCATGTCGCACGCGAGCACGCAGCGGTCGACTTGCGGGTTCAGCGAGCACAGGCCGTTCGACAGTTTCTCCGGCAGCATCGGGATCACGCGGCGCGGGAAATACACCGACGTGCTGCGTTCGAGCGCATCGGCATCGAGCCCGTTGCCCGGCTGTACGTAGTACGACACGTCGGCGATCGCGACGATCAGCCGGAAGCCGTCGCCGCGGCCGACCTTGACCGGTTCGCAGTAGACGGCGTCGTCGAAGTCGCGTGCGTCCTCGCCGTCGATCGTCACGAGCGGTACGTCGCGCAGGTCGACACGGAATCGCAGGTCGGCCGGCCGTACCTTGTCGGGCAGCGCGGCGGCTTCGTCGAGCGCCGGCTGGCTGAATTCATGCGGCACGCCGTACTTGCGCACCGCGATTTCGATTTCCATGCCCGGATCGTCGATGTCGCCGAGCACTTCGACGACACGGCCGAGCGGCTGCGAATGACGGCTCGGGAAATCGGTCAGCTCGACGACGACGACCTGCCCGACCTTCGCCTTCTTCACGTTCTGCGTGATCAGGATGTCGTGGCCGATGCGCTTGTCTTCCGGCGCGACGATCAGCGCACCGTTCTCGTTGAGCAGGCGGCCGATCACGCGCTTGTTCGCGCGCTCGGTGACTTCGACGACATGCCCTTCCGGCCGGCCGCGGCGGTCGTAGCCGACGATTCGCGCGAGCACGCGATCGTTGTGCATCACCTTCTGCATTTCGCCGTTCGGCAGGAACAGGTCGTCCTGGCCGTCGTCGCGGATCACGAACCCGTAGCCATCGCGATGCCCCTGCACGCGCCCGGCGACGAAATTCGACGGATGGGTCAACTGGTAGTGGCCGCGCTTGTCGAGGCGGATCTGGCCGTCGCGCTCCATCGCGGCGACACGCCGGAAGAACCCCTCGCGCTCCTGCCGCTTGATCGACAGTGCTTCGGCGATGTCGTTGGCAGCCAGCGGCGCGTCGCTCGTACGCAGCACGCCGAGAATTTCTTCACGGCTCGGAATGGGGTACGGATATTTGCTCAAGGGTTTGTCGATGATTGTTCTCGTTGCGTTGACTGATGGTGCACGGCATCAACATAGAGGTGTCCGTCAGACAGTTCTATATTGACGGCGGCGGGTCATTCTATCATCCGCCTGTGTCGCCAAATGACGGGAATGCCGCGGGCAGCCGCGACGGCAGCCGGTTTGCGATGCATCGCAAAAAAGTGTTGACACGAATAATTGGGGCGCTATAATTCCGCTTCTTTGCAGCAAGCAGCTACTGCAAAACGTGCCCAGGTGGCGGAATTGGTAGACGCACTAGGTTCAGGTCCTAGCGGTGGCAACATCGTGGAGGTTCGAGTCCTCTCCTGGGCACCATCTGTTTTTGAAAAGGTCGGCTTCGAGCCGGCCTTTTTTCATTTCCGGCCCGGGAAAAGGCGCGGCTTACTCGCCGATGAAGTTGCGCAGTAACCGGCACGGCTCGTCGAACGCGGCCTTCGTAAATTTCCGCAGGCGGACATTGAGCACCTTCGGTGCGATCTCCGGAATCTGCGCGGCGACTGCCTGCCCCGCTTCCATCAGTGCCACGCTCACGACCCGCCGATCGCTCATGCTGCGCGAACGCTCGACGCGCCCCTTGCTCTCCAGCTTGTCGAGCAGGCGCGTCACCAACCCCGCGTCGACCCCGAGCAACTTCGACAACTCGAAAGGGGTCGTCGCGCAGCCGATCCGTATCGACAACAGCATGCCCCTCTGCCGAGTCGTAATGTCGAGATCCTTCCATGCCGCATACCGTCGCGCCTTGATACCGGCGGGCATCCGCTTCCATATGCCCGCCAGTCGGATCGATAGCAGAATTTATCGGTTATCGTCTGCCCTTCCCGTTGGTACGTTTGCCGGCTCGATTCACCGCAACGAACCCAACGAGGGGCAAGACTCATGACGTCGATGAACCGTCGCGCGTTCGCGCGCGCAATGCTGGCCGCAGGCCTCGCTGTCGCGGGCGTCCGAACGCACGCCGAGAACGCGCCTGCCGCACTGCGCATCGGCTACCAGAAATCGTCGACGCTCATCACGCTGCTCAAGACACGCGGCACGCTCGAGCAGGCGCTTGCGCCGCTCGGCCTGCGCGTGTCGTGGCATGAGTTCGCGAGCGGACTGCCGCTGACCGAAGCGCTCAACGTCGGCGCCGTCGATTTCAGCGCCGACGTCGCCGACACGGTCCCGGTCTTTGCGCAAGCCGCGCATGCACGTTTCGTGTACGTCGCGCAGGAAGCGCCGTCGCCGAAAGCACAGGCGATCGTCGTGAAGCAGGACAGCGCACTGCGCACGCTCGCCGATCTCAAGGGCAAGCGCATCGCGGTCACGAAGGCCGCCGGCAGCCACTACCTGCTGCTCGCCGCGCTCGCACGCACGAAGCTCGCGCCCGCCGATGCGGCGATCCACTACCTGACGCCCGCGGACGGCCGCGCGGCGTTCGAGCGCGGCAGCGTGGATGCATGGATTACGTGGGATCCCTACGTCGCGTCGGTCGACCGGAATCCCGACGTGCGGATTCTCGCCGACGGCAGCGGACTCGCGTCGTACCAGCGCTACTACCTCGCATCGAGCAGTTTTGCCGCCGCGCGGCCGGACGTCGTCCAGATCCTGTTCGACCAGTTGTCGCAGGCCGGCACGTGGCTGCACGACCACCAACAGGAGGCCGCGAATACGCTCGCGCCGACCTGGGGACTCGACGCGGCGACGATCGTGCGCGCGAACGCGCGACGCAGCTACCTCGTCCGCGCAGTCGTCGCGCAAAACTTCGGCGAACAACAGAATATCGCCGACACGTTCCTCGCGGCCGGACTGCTGCCGGCCCGCATCGATACGGGACAGGCGCTGCGCTGGAATTTCGCAGCAAAACGCGCGGATCCGGTCGGCGCGTGAGCCCCCGTCGCACAAGAGCGCAATATTTTTATCGTTTCGGATGAAATTGTGTTGACAGTCTTCGAAGACACGCTAGAATAGCGGTCTTCGCATCGCAGCAAGCGAAACGTGCCCAGGTGGCGGAATTGGTAGACGCACTAGGTTCAGGTCCTAGCGGTGGCAACACCGTGGAGGTTCGAGTCCTCTCCTGGGCACCACTTATTTAAAAAGGTCGGCTTCTAGCCGGCCTTTTTCTTTTTCAGGCCCAGGAAGCAAAGCGCCTGCGCGCTTTGCGCGAGGACTCGAAAGGCTGCGCTTGCAAGCGCAGCCGGGGTCGCGCATGTGTGACCGAGTCCTCTCCCGGGCACCATCTGTTTTCAGAAAAGGTCGGCTTTTGCCGGCCTTTTTTCATTTCCAGCCCGGAACACCAAGCGCGATCCGGGCCGCGAATTCGAGATATTCAGCGAACGTAGCCGGCACGCGTCAAGCACTTCGATCACGTCTCGGCCCCACCCATCCGCCAGCCCGACGACCGTCGAGACACGGCCGCCCGGCCATCGATTTCAGGCACCGTTCCAGCGTTTCGCGGCAATCGCGACGCGCTCGCCCAGCAGTTCGGCCGTCTTTCGATCGCTCTCGAGAATCGCGTCGCCACCCTCGTCCGCATTCGCCTGCGCCATCGCACCGAGGAACGACCCGAGCCGATTCAGATCGTTGACCGAACCCTTGCTGTTGTTGTTGCCGGGCATCAGGCCGAGGCTGACCCACAGCATCTGATGCTGGGCAGCGAAGACAGCCAGTTGCTGCAATGTCGCCAGTTTGTCGCCGCTTTGCGAAGCCGACACCGTAAAGCCGGCCGCCAGTTTGTCTCGCCACTTGCCCCAATGCTTCGACGATGCATCCATGAAGCCCTTGAACTGCGCAGACGCGCTGCCCATGTAGGTCGGCGAACCAAAGACGATCGCCTTGGCATCGCGCTCCAGGTACTCCCAATGTTCGTCGATTGCGTCGACGGGGATCAGCTTGACCGACGCTCCATCGACTTTCTCGACACCACGTGCGACTGCGTCCGCAATGACGGCCGCATGGCCGTAGCCGCTATGAAAAACCACTGCGATTTCAGACATGAGGAACTCCTTGGCGCGGACCATTCCGCAAAAAAGTTACTGCGATGGTAACATAAATAATCGCGATGCAAATGCCTTCGCTTGCATGCGCCGCGCGCTCCATTGCGGCCGGCGAATACACGATGCGCATGGGCCGCCAAGCGAGCGGACAATTGCAGCGCCCGCTGCCTGCATTCGCGAGTCAGCGCGGCACGACAGGCACCCACCGACGATAACTTCTCCGGCAACGGACTTGAACATGCGATCTGGAAATTCGCTCGTTCGTCTCCGGTGGCAATCCTTCGCATCAGGATCGACCCGGCGGCGATATCCAAACAGGCGCATCAGGCACGCGCCTCTTTCTCGCCCGCCCCAAAGTCTGCGCAAAATCTGTTGACAAGCCGTTCGGGCACGCTATAATTGCGGTCTTTCGCATCGCAGCAAGCGAAACGTGCCCAGGTGGCGGAATTGGTAGACGCACTAGGTTCAGGTCCTAGCGGTGGCAACATCGTGGAGGTTCGAGTCCTCTCCTGGGCACCACTTATTTAAAAAGGTCGGCTTCTAGCCGGCCTTTTTCTTTTTCAGGCCCAGGAAGCAAAGCGCCTGCGCGCTTTGCGCGAGGACTCGAAAGGCTGCGCTTGCAAGCGCAGCCGGGGTCGCGCATGTGTGACCGAGTCCTCTCCTGGGCACCGCTTATTTGAAAAGGTCGGCTTCTAGCCGGCCTTTTTTCATTTCCGGTCCGGCATCACTCACACCGCCCCGTTGATCCACGCGGGGTGACATCCCCTTCCCTTGCCATCCTCCGGACGGACAAATCATTGTCGCTTCGGCGGCGAACACACGCCCATCTGGCGAATCCCAAAGTTTTCGCCCCCGGCATCCGCGACCCATCCCCATTTCCCTACACCCGCACCGCCCCCTTCACCCACGGCAAAAACCGGGATTTCCCTAGGCTGACATGCCGGCGCTCACGCGGTTAAATAAATCAACGTGATTTATTTAATGCGCCGCCAAGCGACGCAACATGGAAGGAGACGCCATGAGAAGCCCGCACATCGGCCAGGGAAGCAATTCGGCCAACGTGCGCCGTTACAACGAGCGCCTGTTGCTGAAGACGCTGCGCCGCGCAGGCAGCGCATCGAAGGCCGACCTTGCGCGTCTCGCGAGCATGACGGGCACGGCGGTCGGCAGCATCATCGCGTCGCTCGCCGACGCGAAGCTGATCGAATTCGCGGGCCGCACCGAAGGCCAGCGCGGCCAGCCCGCGTCGTTGATCCGCCTCGACCCGCGCGGTGCATTCGGCATCGGCGTCCATCTCGACCGGATGCGCATCGAGACCGCGCTCGTCAACTTCGCGGGCGACGTGCTCGGCCGCCGCTCGCACGACACGCTTCTGCCCCCGCCCGCCGACGTGCTCGAGATCGTGCGTCACGACATCGAAGCGATGCAGGCCCTGCTCCCCGACCACGAGCGCGCCCGCCTGACCGGCATCGGCGTCGCGCAGCCGTACAACCTCGGCGCGTGGATGCGCGAACTCGGCCTCGCACCCGACACGTTCCGCGCATGGGAAGACGTCGATTTCGCGAGCGATCTCGGTCGCGCGCTGTCGCTGCCCGTGTTCGGCGAAAACGACGGCAACGCGGCCGCGATCGCCGAGCTGTTCTACGGATACGGCCGGCAGTGCGACGACTTCGTCTACCTGTTCATCGGGCCGGCGATCGGCGGCGGCATCGCGATCGACGGCGACTGCCTGCGCGGCGTGACCGGCAATGCAGGCGACATCGCCGTGATTCCCGTACCGCCGAGCCGGCTGGCATCCGCGCCGCCGCCGCGCGGCCCGTGGGACATCCTGCTCGCGCGCGCTTCGCTGCATGCGCTCGTGCGCCATCTGCGCCATCACGGCGAGACGGTCGAGAACCGCGCCGATCTCGAAGCGTGCATCGCCCGCGGCCTGCCGGCCGTCGACGAATGGATCGACGACTGCGTCGATGCGCTCGCGCCGGCCTTGCGCGCGGTGCTATGCGTGGTCGATGCGCCGGTGGTCGTGATCGACGCCGATACCGACGCCGGCCTGCTCGACGCGGTCACGACGCGCCTGCGCTCGGCCCTGGTTGCCACCGCGCCCGAAGCGCGCGGCACGCCGACGCTCGTGCGCGGCACGTTCGGCGCCGACGCCGGCGCGATCGGCGCCGCCACGCTGCCGATGTTCTTCAACTTCTCCCCGCGGGCCGGCATCCTCCAGGGCGCCCGCACCGATTCGCAGGAGGTCAACCATGTCGCGATCTGAGTCGCCCCGCCCGCTGCTCGAAATGCGCCGGATCAGCAAGACTTTCCCGGCCGTGCGTGCGCTCGACAACGTCAGCCTGACCGTCTACCCGGGCGAGATCCATTCGCTGATGGGCGAGAACGGCGCGGGCAAATCGACGCTGATGAAGATCCTGTCGGGCGCGTACCGTGCCGACGCCGGCGGCGAAATCCTGATCGACGGCGAACGCATCGACATCGACGGCCCGCTCGCCGCGCGCGATGCCGGTGTCGCGGTGATCTACCAGGAACTGTGCCTCTCGCCGAACCTGACCGTCGCGGAAAACATCTACGTCGGCCGCGAACTTCGACGTGGCAACCGGCGCTGGGGCACCATCGACCGCGCGGCGATGGCGCGCGGCTGCCAGGACGTGCTCGCGCGCCTGGGCGCATCGTTCGGGCCCGAAACGCTCGTCGATACGCTGTCGATCGCCGAACAGCAGCTCGTCGAGATCGCGCGCGCCGTGCACACCCGCGCACGCATCCTCGTGATGGACGAGCCGACGACGCCGCTGTCGTCGCGCGAGACCGAACACCTGTTCCGCCTGATCCGCCAGTTGCGCGAGGAAGGTCTGGCGATCATCTACATCAGCCACCGGATGGCGGAGATCTACGAACTGTCCGACCGCGTGTCGGTGCTGCGCGACGGCGCGTACGTCGGCACGCTCGAGCGCGAATCGCTGTCGGCGGAGCGTCTCGTCTCGATGATGGTCGGCCGCGACATCTCCGGCTTCTACAAGAAGGAACACGCGCCGTACGATCCCGGCCACCTGCTGCTGTCGGTGCGCGACATCGCCGACGGCGCGCGCGTACGCGGCTGCAGTCTCGACCTGCATGCCGGCGAAGTGCTCGGCATCGCCGGGCTCGTCGGCGCGGGCCGCACCGAACTCGCGCGGCTGATCTTCGGCGCCGAATCGCGCGTGCGCGGCGACGTGAAGCTGGGCGACCGCACGTTCGGCGCGCACTCGCCGCGCGATGCGATCGATGCGGGCCTCGTCTACCTGACCGAAGACCGCAAGCGCCAGGGCCTGTTCCTCGACATGAGCGTGCGCGACAACATCAATATCTCCGTCTGCAACCGCGATGCACGGCTCGGCGCGCTCGACCTCGCACGCGGCGCCGAACGTGCGCGCGACGCGATTGCGTCGCTGTCGATCCGTGTGCCCCACGCGAACGTCAACGTCGGCGCGCTGTCGGGCGGCAACCAGCAGAAAGTGCTGCTGTCGCGCCTGCTGGAGACGAAGCCGCGCGTGCTGATCCTCGACGAACCGACGCGCGGCGTCGACATCGGCGCGAAATCCGAGATCTACCGGATCATCAACGAACTGGCCCGTGCCGGCGTAGGCGTGATCGTGATCTCGAGCGAGCTGCCGGAAATCATCGGCGTCGCCGACCGCGTGCTCGTGATGCGCGAAGGCGAGATCGCGGGCGAACTCGGCGGCCACACGCATACCCCCATCACGCAGGAAGCCATCATCGCGCTCGCGACCGGCTCGCAGGCCGAACTCGCCGACGCGCACTGAGCCGCGCTCTTTCATTCGACTCTTACATTCAGGTTACCGAAATGATCAACCCGACCAAGCAGCGGAATCTCGCTTCCGCGACGGCCCATCCGGTGGGCGATCGTACGCCCCAGGTGCGCGCCGCCGATCATCGCGCACGCATGCAGTCGCTGATACGCACCGCCGGCATGCTGCCGGTTCTGCTGGTCCTGTGCGTCGGCTTCGGCCTCCTGACCGACGGCTTCTTCACGCTGCAGAACCTGTCGATCGTCACGCAGCAGGCGTCGATCAACATCGTGCTCGCCGCCGGCATGACCTTCGTAATCCTGACGGGCGGCATCGACCTGTCGGTGGGCTCGGTGCTCGCCGCCGCGGCGGTCGCCGCGCTGCTGGCGTCAACCATCCCGGGCTGGGGCTGGCTCGGCGTGCCCTTCGCGCTCGTCGTCGGCCTCGTGTTCGGCGCGATCAACGGCGGCCTGATCTCGTTCCTGCGCCTGCCGCCGTTCATCGTCACGCTCGGTGCGATGACGGCCGTGCGCGGCGTCGCGCGCCTGATCGGCAACGACACGACCGTGTTCAATCCGCAGTTGCCGTTCGCGTTCATCGGCAACGGCACGATCCTCGGTGTGCCGTGGCTCGTCGTGATCGCGTGCGCGGTGATCGCGATCTCGTGGTTCATCCTGCGCCGTACCGTGCTCGGGATGCGGATCTACTCGGTCGGCGGCAATCCTGAAGCCGCACGCCTGTCGGGCATCAACGTGCGGGCGATCCAGATGTTCGTGTATGCGGCGTCGGGGCTGCTCGCGGGCCTCGGCGCAGTGATGTCGGCCGCACGGCTCTATGCGGCCAACGGCCTGCAGCTCGGCCAGTCCTACGAACTCGATGCGATCGCCGCGGTGATCCTCGGCGGCACGAGTTTCGTCGGCGGCGTCGGCTCGATCGTCGGTACGCTGATCGGCGCGCTGATCATCGCGGTACTGACGAACGGACTCGTGCTGCTCGGCGTGTCCGACATCTGGCAATACATCATCAAGGGGCTCGTGATCATCGGCGCCGTCGCGCTCGATCGCTACCGCCAGCGCGATTCGGCGCGCACCTGACACCCTTCCATTCCATTCAACCTTGCGGCGCAGGCAGGTCCTCCTGCGCCCATTCGCCCACAGACCTCACGGAGACACAACGTCATGTTCAAGCACAAAGCCGCCCTGACCGCCATCGCCTGCGCGCTCGCATGCGGCGCTTCCGCCGCGCACGCAGCCGACAAGCCGCTCAAATCGATCGGCGTCACGGTCGGGTCGCTCGGCAACCCGTACTTCGTCACGATCGTCAAGGGCGCTGAAGCGCGCGCCAGGCAGCTCAACCCGAACGCGAAGGTCACGGCCGTGTCGGCCGACTACGACCTGAACAAGCAATTCACGCAGATCGACAACTTCATCTCCGCTCACGTCGACATGATCCTGCTCAACGCGACCGACCCGAAGGCGATCGAGCCGGCGGTGAAGAAGGCGCAGGCGGCCGGCATCACGGTCGTCGCGGTCGACGTTGCGGCGGCCGGCGCGAACGCGACCGTGCAGACCAACAACGTGAAGGCCGGCGAACTGGCGTGCGACTACATCGCGAAGAAACTCAACGGCAAGGGCAACGTGATCATCGAGAATGGCCCGCAGGTATCGGCCGTGATCGATCGCGTCAACGGCTGCAAGACCGTGCTCGCGAAAAACGCGGGCATCAAGCTGCTGTCGAGCGACCAGGACGGCAAGGGCTCGCGCGAAGGCGGGATGAACGCGATGCAGGGCTACCTGACGCGCTTTCCGAAGCTCGATGCGGTGTTCACGATCAACGATCCGCAGGCGATCGGCAGCGATCTCGCCGCGAAACAGCTGAACCGTCCGGGCATCGTGATCACGTCGGTCGACGGCGCGCCCGACATCGAGGTCGCGCTCAAGTCCAACACGCTCGTGCAGGCGTCGTCGAGCCAGGACCCGTGGGCGATGGCGCAGCAGGCCGTCAACGTCGGCTACGGGATCATGAACGGCCAGAAGCCGGCCAATCCGATGATCCTGATCGAGCCGACGCTCATCACGCGCGACAACGTGAAGACCTACAAGGGCTGGAGCTCCCCGCGCTGATCGCGCCGATCGCTCTGCTCACCCACGGAACCGGGCGGTGCCGGGCCACGTCGCCGCGTGCGACGGCCGGCGCCGCTCGCCCGCTCACTTCAACCGCTGCATGGCCGCGCCACAAGGTTTCAACATGACGACGACGTTCCCCCGCCTGATCGTATTCGGCGAAGCGTTGACCGATTTCATCCGCGACGACGCGCAGCGCTGGCACAGCGTCGCCGGCGGCTCATGCTGGAACGTCGCACGCGTCGGCGCGCGACTCGGCGTGCCGACGGCATTCGCCGGCACGGTCAGCCGCGACATCTTCGGCGACGAACTGATGCGCAAGAGCGCCGACGCGGGGCTCGACATGCGCTTCGTCCGGCAGGTCGACCGCGCGCCGCTGCTCGCGATGGTCGTGTCGAAGCAGCCGCCCCACTATTTCTTCATCGGCGAGAACAGCGCCGATCTCGCGTTCGATCCGGCAGACCTGCCCGCCGGCGCGTTCGACGCGGCCGAGGTCGTGCACATCGGCTCGCTCGGCGTCGTGCGCGAACCGCTCGCGTCGCGCCTGATCGAAGTGGCGCAGGCCGCGCGCGCGGCCGGCAAGCGGATCTCGTTCGACCCGAACTACCGTGCGCCGATGGCCGCGCCGTCGTATCGCGACACGCTGCGCCGGCTGGCCGGGCTCGCCGACTGGATCAAGGTATCCGACGAAGATCTGCACGGGCTGTTTCCCGAACTCGACGAAGCGGCCGCACTCGCGCAACTGCGCGCGTGGGCGCCCGACGCGACGATGCTCGTCACGCGCGGCGCATCCGGCATGCAGCTCCTGCATCGCGACACCGTGCTGTTCCAGCCCGCGTTCCCGACCGAGGTCGCCGACACGGTCGGCTGCGGCGACGCCAGCATCGGCGGCTGGCTCGCGAGCCAGCTTGCGCGGCCCGATGCATCGGCCGCCGAGCATCTGCGCTACGCAGCCGCGTGCGCGGCCGTCGCCTGTGCGCACGCAGGCGCCTATGCGCCGACGGCTGCGGAAGTGGCCGACATGATCGATCGCGCTGCCGACACCGTGCTTTCGCAATAGACCGCGCCGACGCACCGCCTCGTCACGCGGCGGTCGTTCCGCCGCTGCCGCCCGGCGGCATGCCGGCCTGCAGCAGTTGCAGGCTCTCGTCGACGCTCAGTTCGGACATCGCGCCGTCGCGCAGCGTATCGTCCGCCGCGCGGTGCAACGCATGCAGTGCGTGCATCTTGAGCCGCACGATCGCGAGCCGCAGCCCGCGCGCCGTGCATTCGGCCGCGAACGTGCGCAACGATTCGATCGTCGTACCGTCGACATCCGGCGTCTCCTCGAGGCTCAGCAGCACGGTATGCGTATCCGGCGCGGCCTTCATCAGCGCACGCACACGATTCAGCATCCGGTCCGCGTTCGCGAAGAACAGTTGCGCCTCGGGCCGCACGATCAGCACGCCCGGCACCGGCTTCGCTTCGGCATGGCTCGCGACGTCGACGAAGTCATGGCTGTCGCGCAGCCGGCCGAGCACGCTGACGTTCGGTTCGGACAGCTTGCGCAGCGTCAGCAGCAGGCTCACGCCGATGGCCGCGAGCAGCCCGTGCAGCACGCCGAGCACGAGCACCGCGAGCAATGCGGCGATCACGACGAGCCGGTCGCGATGCCAGGCCCAGTACGGCTTGAATACGGACGGATGCAGCGAGTGGCTGACCGCGAAGATCACGATCGCCGCGAGCACGGGCTCCGGTGTGCGCGCGAGCTGCGGCAGCAGCAGCCAGACGATCAGCGCGACCACGCCGGCCGCCCACAGGCCGGCGAAGCGCGACTGCGCGCCGGCCGCTTCGTTCGCCGAGGTCGCCGAATAACCGGCGCCGACCGGCATCCCGTGCAGCAGGCCCGACACGAGGTTCGCGCAGCCGAGCGCGACGAGGTCGCGGTTCGGCGACACGCTGTCGCCGTGCTTCAGCGCGAAGTTGCGGATCGACCCGTACGACTCCGCGTACAGGATCAGCATCAGCGCGAACGCGAGCTCGACCGTCTGCATCCACGCATTGCGGTCGAGAGTCGGCAGGCCGAATTCGAGGTGACGAAAGTCGATATGGCCGACGATCGCGATCCCGTATCGCTGCCAGTCGACCGCGTAGCCGGCCGCGATCGACAGCACGATCACGACGAGCGTCGCGGGCACGCGCGAGCGGCGCCCGAGCACGAACAGCAGCGCCAGCGCGGTCGCGCCGACCACGACACTCGCGAGGTTCGCATGCGGCGCACCGGTGACCAGGTCGAGCGCGACACGCGGCGCATCGCTGTGCTGCACGGAAATCGCGAGAATCTTCGGCAACTGCTTGATGACGATCGTCAGCGCAAGGCCGAACGTGAAGCCGCGCAACACGGGCCGTGCGACGAAATCCGACATGCCGCCGAGCCGCGCGGCGCCCGCCAGGATGAACAGCACGCCCGTCATCGCGACCAGCGCCGCCGCCAGCGCGAGTTGCGCGGCCAGCGCCATCCCCGATTCGGCGAGCACGGTCGCCGCGAGCACGGCGGCCGACGACGACGTCGACGACACGATCGCGAAGCGGCTGCTGCCCGTGAGTGCATAGACGACGAGCCCCGACAGCAGCGCGATGAGACCGGCCTGCGGCGGCAGGTTCGCCAGCCCCGCATACGCGACCGCCTCGGGTATCAGCAACCCGGCGATCGACAGGCCGGCCAGCGCATCGAGGCCGATGCGCCGCGTGGGCGGCGGCGGGGCCGCGTCGAGCGCGGAGAAATGGTCGGCATGCTGCGGGCCGGCATCGGGGCGGATCGGGGCGCTCGTCATGAGGCGTTCTGTGCCGGTCAGGGTTTGACGGCGATGACGCCCGACCAGCCGGGCAGGTAGCGCGCATCCTGCTCATGCGCGCGGTGCAGCGCGACGTCGAGGGCTTTCGCGAAGTTCTTGCGGATCTGGTCGAGCGTCACGTGCTGGCGCAGGTAATCGGCCCACAGGAATTCGCTGAACGGCGTCGCGTCCTTCGCATAACCGCCCGCCGTACGCAGTTCGCCTGCGAGGCTGCGGTACGGATCGTCCTCGAGCCCCGTCAGCGCCTTCGGCAAATGCGCGTAGTCGCGGCGCGACCCGTCCGCGCCGAACGGATGCACCCACTGGTTGTGCTCCATCATCCGCCAGAAGATCGTGTCGTCGAGCCACGACAGATCCTTCAGCAGCATCGCGTTCACGCGCGACTCGCCCTCCTCGATCAGCGCCAGGCCGAGATGGTGGTGGTCGGTGATGTAGTGCAACCCGTCCGGGCCGATGACGGCCGGGAACCAGTGCGATTCGATCGCGGCCTTGCGCGCACGCTTGTCGAGCGTCTTCCAATGCTTGCGCTTCGCCTTGACTTCGCGATAGCCCACCGTCATCTGCGTCGGACGCAGCGCGTCGAGCCTGACGGGAATCAGATGAACATCTCTGCCGAGTGCCATGGTCGTACCCCATGTTGCGAAATTCCGGCAACGATACTCCTGATCGCACGTGCCGTTAATACGTCATGACCTCGATACGCCGGCGATTGACGATCTCTGACAACCGCCCGCACACGCGCACGACGCGACACTAGGCGCGCAGATCGTTGCGCTCGAGACGATGACGTATGTAAGGAATGCCGTCGTGCACGACGCTCACGCGACGCATCCCGAGCTTGCGCGCGACGTTCAGCGAAGCGCTGTTGGCCTCGGCGATATCGGCGATCACGCGCGGCAGGCGCACGGTATCGAATGCGTGACGCACGACAGCGGCCGCAGCCTCGCTCGCGAAACCGCGCCCCCATGTCGTCCGCACGAGCCGCCAGCCGATCTCGACGTCGCGCGCACCGTCCGCATAGTCGGGAATCAGCAGGACCCAGCCGATGAACGCATCGGGTGCAGCCTTCTCGAAGATCGACCAGTAGCCGAGGCCCGGCGGGTAGTCGCGCGTGATCCGGTGCATGACGAAGCGGCGATGCTCGTCGGGATCGTGCCACGGGCCCGCGATGTGCCGCGTGACCTCGGGATCCCGATCCATCGCGACGCATGCATCGAGATCGGCCAGCACGCGCGGACGCAGCCACAGCCTGGCGGTTTCGAGCACCGGCAACGCGGCGGCGGAACGTTCGTTCATCGGGATTCCTGATTCGGTGACGATGCGTATCGAACGCATTACAGAACAAATACGAAAACCTTCCGGAATGATACAGACGCCAGCCGCCGGTCCGGCGCGACTCCGTTTCAGTTTCCGAAACAGTTCATTTCGTAGGGATTATTCCCGATTCGGCGTTATCGCGCCCCACATCGCACGACGCCACGGCCTACACTCGATCCGTGCCCCCGCACCGCGCGCAAGCCGGGCCGGCATTCGCATGCACATCGTGAGCGCGCAAGCCAACGAGGAGACCTCGGACATGAGCTGGACCCGCGAACAACGCAACGTCACGATCGCCGCCTACCTGGGCTGGACGCTCGATGCGTTCGATTTTTTCCTGATGGTCTTCGTGCTGAAGGACATCGCCGCCGAATTCGCGTCGACGATCCCAGCCGTTGCGTTCGCGCTCACGCTGACGCTCGCGATGCGCCCGCTCGGCGCTCTGATCTTCGGCCGGCTCGCCGACCGCTTCGGCCGCCGCCCGACGCTGATGATCAACATCGCATGCTATTCGCTGCTCGAGCTCGCGTCGGGTTTCGCGCCGAGCCTGACCGCGCTGCTGGTGCTGCGCGCATTGTTCGGCATCGCGATGGGCGGCGAATGGGGCGTCGGCTCCGCACTGACGATGGAAACCGTGCCGACCCATGCGCGCGGCTTCGTGTCGGGGTTGCTGCAGGCCGGCTATCCGAGCGGCTATCTGCTCGCGTCCGTCGTGTTCGGCCTCTTCTACCAGTACATCGGCTGGCGCGGGATGTTCATGATCGGCGTGCTGCCCGCGCTGCTCGTGCTGTACGTGCGCACGCACGTGCCCGAATCGCCGGCGTGGAAACAGATGGAGAAGCGCCCGCGCCCGAGCCTCGGGGCCACGCTGAAGCAGAACTGGAAGCTCACGATCTACGCGATCGTGCTGATGACGGCGTTCAACTTCTTCTCGCACGGCACGCAGGATCTTTATCCGACGTTCCTGCGCGAACAGCATCACTTCGATCCGCATACCGTGTCATGGATCACGATCGTGCTGAACATCGGCGCGATCGTCGGCGGGCTGACGTTCGGCACGCTCTCGGAGCGCATCGGCCGGCGTCGCACGATCTTCATCGCCGCGCTGATCGCGCTACCCGTGCTGCCGCTGTGGGCGTTCTCGAGCGGCCCGCTTGCCCTCGCCGCCGGCGCGTTCCTGATGCAGATCTCGGTACAGGGTGCGTGGGGCGTGATTCCGGTTCACCTGAACGAGATCTCGCCCGACGAGATCCGCGCGACCTTCCCCGGCGTCGTCTACCAGCTCGGCAACCTGCTCGCGTCCGGCAACGCGACGATGCAGGCCTCGTTCGCCGTTTCGCACGGCAACAATTACAGCCTGGCGCTCGCGCTCGTGGCCGGCATCGTCGCCGTCGTGATCGCCGTGCTGATCCTGTTCAGCCGCGAGCGGCGCGGCATCGACATGACGCAATCGGTCAATACGCGTAGCGCGGTCGGCTGAACCTGCGCATTGCCGCATCGCACCATCGCGCGTGCCCCGTCCCGCCGGGGCCGCGCGCGATACTTTCCGCATTCGCACATCGAACTAGAGGAATTTGTCCAGATTCCCCGCTTGCCCGCTCGGCCCGCGATTTTTTATCTTAATAAAAACGACTGTTTGAATCAGATAATCAAATCACCTGTTCGCGGCCGGGCGACCGGCATGGGAGGCGGAACATGGCAGTAAGTCAGGAGGGGCGGCCATCCGCGGGACGGCCGTCCGGGGCACGGTCGCCCGGCACTCGGCAGACCGGCGGGACGAAGGCGCGCATCCTCGATGCGGCCGAGGACCTGTTCATCGAGCATGGCTTCGAGGCGATGTCGATGCGGCAGATCACGTCGCGCGCGGCGGTCAACCTCGCGGCGGTCAACTACCACTTCGGCAGCAAGGAAGCGCTGATCCACGCGATGCTGTCGCGCCGGCTCGATCAGCTCAACCAGGAGCGCCTCGGCATCCTCGACCGCTTCGATGCGCAGCTCGGCACGCACATCACCTGCGAGCACGTGCTCGGCGCGATGTTCATTCCCGCGCTGAAGGCATCGCGCAACCCGGACCGCGGCGGGCCCGGGTTCCTCCGGCTGATCGGCCGCGCGTACACCGATCCGTCGCCGTTCGTGCGCAACTTCCTGACCGCGCACTACGCGAGCGTCGCGGGCCGCTTCTTCGACGCGTTCCAGCGCGCATTGCCGCACCTGCCGCGCACGGAGCTCGGCTGGCGGTTGCACTTCGCGATCGGCGCGCTGTCCGGCGCGCTCGCGGGGGCCGAGACGGAAAGCCTGATCGACGAGTTCTCGCAAGGCCGCACGATGAACGACGTACAGATGATCGCGCGGCTGTCGTCGCTGATCGTCGCCGCGCTGAAGGCGCCGATGCCCGACAGCGCGCAACTGTCGATCTTCGCGGCGGTGCTCGACGACGCGGGAGCAAGCGAAGCGTTCGGGCTGCCGCCCAGTGCGGCGACCGCCGATACGGCGACGCTGCATTCCGCGAACTGAACGCGCGAGGCCACGCGCGACTTCCTGTTCACGAATCGATTTGTACGCGGGGTCATGCGGCGCGTCGAGGCGCCCGCATTGATCGCCCGTGAAGCATGGGGCACGGGCAGGCGTTGAAGCGCCTGCCCCCGCCGAAAGCAAAGACCGGAGACACGTCATGTCATCTTCCGCAGCAACCGCAGCGGCCCAGGTTCCGCCGAACACCGACGGCATCTGGTACGCGTCATACCCGCCCGGCGTACCGCACGAAATCGACGTCGCGCAATACGCGTCGCTCGTGCAGTTCTTCGACGAATGCACGACACGCTTCGCCGAGCGCGTCGCCTACGTGAGCGCAGGCGCATCGATGACCTATCGCACGCTCGCGCAGAAAGTCGACGCGTTCGCGTCGTATCTGCAAAGCCTCGGCGTGAAGCCCGGCGACCGCGTCGCGATCATGCTGCCGAACACGTTCCAGTATCCGGTCGCACTGTTCGGCACGCTGAAGACCGGCGCGATCGTCGTCAACGTCAACCCGCTCTACACCGCGCGCGAACTCGCGCACCAGTTGAAGGACAGCGGCGCGCAGACGATCGTCGTGTTCGAGAACTTCGCGAGCACGCTGCAGGAGGCGCTGCCGGAAACGCAGGTGAAGAACATCGTGGTCACCGCGCTCGGCGACCTGCTCGCCGACGGCTTCAATGCGAAAGGACGCCTGATCAATTTCGTGCTGAAGCACGTGAAGAAGCTCGTGCCGGCCTACCACCTGCCGCAGGCGATCCGGCTGCGCTCCGCTCTCGCGCTCGGCACGCGCGGCAAACCGCAGCCCGTGCAGACGACGCGCGACGACCTCGCGTTCCTGCAATACACGGGCGGCACGACCGGCGTCGCGAAAGGCGCGATGCTCACGCACGGCAACCTGATCGCGAACCTGCTGCAGGCGAAGGCGTGGATCGCCGACCAGGTCTCGGGCGATGTCGAAACCGTGCTCACGCCGTTGCCGCTTTATCACATCTATTCGCTGACGGTGAACGCGTTCATCTTCATGGGACTCGGCGGGCGCAATATCCTGATCGCGAACCCGCGCGACATGAAGATGGTGATGAAGATCATCCGCAACGAAACGTTTACCGGGATCACCGGCATCAACACGCTGTACAACGCGTTCCTCGACAACGAGGAATTCCGCAAGCGCGACTTCTCGAAGCTCAAGCTCGCGATGGCGGGCGGGATGGCGATGCAGCGCGCGGTCGCGGAGCGCTTCCAGCAGGTGACGGGCCGGCCGGTGGTCGAAGGCTACGGCCTCACCGAATGCTCGCCGATCGTCACGATGAACCCCGTGAACCTGAACGACATGGCCTCGTTCAGCGGTTCGATCGGCCTGCCCGCCCCGTCCACCGTCGTGCGCTTTCGCCGCGAGGACGGCACCTGGGCCGCCATCGGCGAACCGGGCGAGCTGTGCGTGCATGGGCCGCAGGTGATGCGCGGCTACTGGCAGCGTCCCGACGAGACGGCCAAGGTGATCGACGCCGACGGCTGGCTCGGCACCGGCGACATCGGCGTGATGGACGAACGCGGCTTCATTCGCCTCATCGACCGCAAGAAGGACATGATCCTCGTGTCCGGCTTCAACGTGTATCCGAACGAGATCGAGGAAGTGCTCGTGATGCATCCGGGCATCAGCGAGGCCGCCGCGATCGGCATTCCGGACGAGGTGCAGGGTGAGCGGATCAAGGTGTTCGTCGTGCGCCGCGACCCGTCGCTCACGGCCGACGACGTGCTCGCGCACTGCCGCAAGAACCTGACCGGCTACAAGATGCCGAAGTTCGTCGAGTTCCGTGACGCGCTGCCGCAGACGAACGTCGGCAAGATCCTGCGCCGCGCGCTGCGCGACGAGGAACTCGCCAGGATCAAGGCCGCGAAGCAAGGCTGAACGCTCCATCGCTCCGGGAGATGCTGTCGATGAACGAAGGAAAGAAGCGCAGCGCGCGGCATGCGGCCGCCGCGGCAGTCGCATGCATGTTGTCGCTCGCGCAGCCGGGCCTGCATGCGCAGGAAACGGCCGAGGCCGCAAGCGCGGCACAGGAGGTCGCGCTGCCGGCGGACCTGGCGAAAGTCACGCGCGAGCCGGTCGCGCAACAGGCGCACTGGCTGCGGACGGCTGCACACCGCGGGACGCTCGCGCAGCTGGATGACGCGACGCTCACGACGCTCTTCAAGGCGCTCGATCCGCTCGCCGTGCCGCTCTATATCCGTAATGGTCCTAACGGCTATCCGGCGTACCAGTTCACGATGGTGCGTCAGGAGCGCATCAGCGGGAAATGGTCCGACACCCCCGACCGCATGCTCGTGAAAACCACGCGCGAGCCGCTGCGGGTGTATGCGAAATGGCTGCCGGGCGGCGCGCATGCCGGACAGGAGACGATCTACGACACGACGCAGCGCAAGGACGAGATGTATGGCCATCTCGGCGGCCTGCTCGGCAAGATTCCGTTGTGGACGGCGCTCGACGGCGCGCTCGCACGCGCCCAGTCGAATCACCAGGTGAAGGATCTCGGCACCGAGTTCATCACGAGCCTGTACCTGACCGAAGGGAAGAAATACGTGGAAGCCGGCGTGCAACGACCGACCCGGGTGGAGGCAAAAACGATCGGCGGCGTGCGCGTCGTCGCGCTCACCTACGAAACGCCGACCGGCCGGCCGCAGTTCTACGCGAAGAAGGAAGTCCTCGGGCTCGACCTGCACGCCCCCTATTTCCGGACCGTCGAGTCCTACGACAACGACGGCAGGATCTTCGAGCGGATCGTCATCGAGAAAATCGCGCCGGCGACGCTCGACGACACCGCATTCGACCCGAAAAACCCCGACTACGCGTTCTGACTCGCGCCGGCGGGGCCGGCCTCGGGATCAATCGTCATCGTCGTCGCCGTGGTGCTTGTGCCAATGCTTGTAATAGTGCTTGCGCCACTTCCGGTAACGATCGTCGTCGTCATCGCCGTAGTAGCCGTATCCGTAGCCCGGATAGGCGACCACGGCCGGCTGCGGCGCCACATAGACCGGCGCCGGCTCGACATAGACCGGTGCGACCGGTACGCCGATGCCGACCGACAGGTCGACATGCCCCGCCATTGCACTGCCGGAAGCCAGCAACGCCACGCCGCCGACCCACCCTGCCCATCGCCTCTTGTTCATGTTCTGGATCCCTGATATGCCGGCCCATCCGGCTCGCGCGAGTAATGTAGGCGCAGCGCGCGCACCAAGGTGATACGGCGCTGCGAGAGTCGTAACGCGACGTAACGAAACAGCCCTGGCCGTTAGGCCGAATCGCGAAAATGCGCTGGAACGTCTATAGTGGGTTACGGTTCGACACAATCACGACTGCGCGCTTCCCCATCGAACAGGGTAGAATTCCGCCAAACGCCTTGTGGACGAACCCGTCACACACACGCACAACATATTCTCTGACGCAGGCTCCTGCCGCACCTCAATGGCCAATCCCGCAGAATCCCATCCGCAAAACGACTTCATCAATTCGGCGCGCAAGGAACGTAAGCGCGTTGAAATTTATCTCGTCAACGGCATTCGTCTGACGGGGTGTATCGAGTCGTTCGACCAGTATCTGGTGATGCTGCGCACCCCCGTGGGTCTGCAAGGCATCTACAAGCGCGCGATTTCCACGATCCAGCTCGACACGGGCGGCGCGCGCCCGGGCGGCGGCGGCCCCCGCGGGCCGCGCACCGGCGGGCGCCCCGGCGGCCGTGAAGGCGGCGGTCACAGCCCGTACGGCTCGCACGGCGGCCCGCGCGAATCGCGTGGCGACGGCGGCGGCTACGGTTCCCGCGAACCGCGTGAAGGCTATGGCTCCCGCGAGCCGCGCGAGGGTTACGGCTCGCGTGAACCGCGCGAAGGGTACGGCGCACCGCGCGAACCCCGTGAACCGCGCGAAAGCTACGGCGCGCCGCGCGACACCGGCGATGCATCCGGCAACACGTCGCCGTCGGATGCACGTGGCGGCAACGGGCCAGTGATCGTTACGCGCCGCCGGCGAATCGTGCCGGACGGCCAGTAAAACAAAAGGGCAAGCCAACTGGCTTGCCCTTTTTCCTTGTGCGGCCGGCGCGGCATGTCGCCGCACCGCTACTCTCAGCTCAGCGTGCCGCCGTCGGCAGGCCCGCGTTGGCCTCGCGCTGCAGCGAACGCACCTGCTGCTGCAACGCGCGCAGTTGCGACTGGAGCTCGGCCTGTTGCGCCTGCAACGCGGCCGTCTCGCTGCGTACGCTCTTCTGGCGATCCGCGACCGCTGCCTGCTGCTGGCGTGCGATCGAGATATCGGCCTGCAAGCGCCGCGCCCGGTCCTGCGTGACTTCGATCTGCTTGTCCATTTGCGTCTTCTGCGATTCCAGCTTCGCCGCCCGCAGTTCGTTGACGGCCAGCCGCTCCGCCTGGCGCGAGAAATCGCGATAGATCGCTTCCGCGCGCGTTTCGTCGTAAGTCTTGATCACGCGCCAGAACGCCTTCTGCTGGAACAGCGCGACGAAGTATGCCCCGTCCTTCACGTTGAATAGCAGGCTCGCACCGTAGCTGCCGTTGTAGCTCGTGCGCATTTCCGTCAGCGAGTGCGCCTGGATCTGGCGCTGCAGGTCATCGACCGTGCTCGGCCCGGTCGACTCGCCCGCCTGCGGCTGCACCGACGTCTGGACCTGCGAATCGATCACCGGAATCGCGGCCACCGGCGCCGATGCCTGCTGCACCGCCGGCGAATCGCTGCCTGCCAGCCCTTGCGCGTAAGCGCCCTGCATGCCTCCCACCACGGCGAGCAACACGCACGCCCGCCCCAACCCCGTCATATGGCTCATGAAGTTTTATTCCCGCCCGTGTCGTTGTAATTCTGCGCGATTTTATCTCATTAATTACTCGCTTTCGCGTGTCTCGGGCTCTTCGTCGAAGATCTGATACTTGCGCATTTTTTCCCACAATACCTTGCGGCTGATGCCGAGCTGCTGCGCCGTGTCCTGACGCCGCCAACCATTTGCGTCGAGCGCCGCGATGACGCGGTTGCGCTCGTTCATGTCCCACTTGCTGCGATCGACGAAGACCTCGGCCGCACTCTCCGCCGGCACCGGCTGTGCCGAGTTGCGCGCGTGCGCAATCAGCCGCTGCAGCCGCGCGGCATCCCACCCGCCCGTCTGCCGCACCGTCACGCCGACCCGCTCCGCGAGGTTGCGCAGTTCGCGCACGTTGCCGGGGAAATAGCTGTCCGCAACCGAATCCGTCAGCCAGTACGGCAGATCGGACAACTCGGCGAGCCGGTTCTCGCCGACGACCTGTGCCACGAACGACTTGAACAGCGCGATCTTGTCGACTGCGCCGCGCTCCTCCAGAGACGGAATGCTCAGCTCGATCACCGCGAGCCGGTAGTAGAGATCGGCGCGGAACAGGCCGTCCTTCACGAGCTGCGGCAGCTTCTTGTTGCTCGCCGCGACCAGGCGGAAATCGACCTTGACCGACGTCGCCGCGCCGACGCGCAGCACCGCGCCGTCCTCGAGCACGCGCAGCAGCTTGACCTGCTGGTACAGCGGCAGATCGCCGACTTCGTCGAGGAACAGCGTGCCGCCCGCCGCCTGCTCGAAATACCCTTTATGCGCAACAACCGCGCCCGTGAACGATCCCTTCGCATGACCGAAGAACAGCGATTCAAACAGGCCGTCGGGAATCGCGCCGCAGTTCACCGGCACGAATTCGCCGTGCCGGTAGCGCGAATGCTTTTCGTGCAGCAGTTGCGCGATGCGCTCCTTGCCGACGCCGGTTTCGCCGTGCAGCAGCACGTTGGTGTCGCAGTCGGCGAACGTATCGACTTCGTGCAGCAGCGCCTGCATCGATTCCGAGTGCGCGACGAGTTCGGACGGCTGTAACGTTTCGGCCGCGTGCGCACGCAGTTGCGTGACGAGCTTGCCGATCATGCCGCGCAGCTCGGCGCACGTGAAGTCGAGCGGCAGGATGTGCGAATACTCGGGCGGATACTGCGACGAGTCGTGGTCGCGCGCCGCGCCGACCCAGACGACCGGCATGCCGATGTTGGCCTGCCAGTCGCGCAGGAACGCCGCGCCGGTTTCGATCATCGATACGCTGATGATCGCCAGCGACGGCCGCAACGCGGCGCGCTCGGGCGAGATCTCCGCGTTGTCGGCACGGATCACTTCGACGTCGAAGCTCGCCATGCACCGGGCGACACGGTCGACGATGTCGGCCTTGCCTTCCCAGACGTACAGGTCGAGCTCTTCGATTGCGGGCGTGGTTCTCATGATTCGGGTGCGGCTTCAGTAATTGACGAGTGGCGTTGTATTGCTGTCGATTCAACGAACAAGCACAGGATCGCCGCATTTGATCGCGAGCGGCGAGTTTGCGACATAGGCGTTACCCAATCCGAGTCCCAGAACACCCGTGACCGAGGTCAGAATTGAATCGACCGGCTGCAGAAGGAGCGGAACGAGCGTGTTCCCGAGCGCGGTCAAAAGCGGTCCGGTCAACGTAGACAGCAACTGGCTCAATATCGAACTCACATCCAATCCCAATAACTTCAGCAAGTTCAGCAATGCTCCCGTTATACCGCCGCTCACCTGCAGCGATAGCGTCAGGCCGCTATTTGCGATTCCCTGCACTGCGGGCGCCAAAAATTGGGTCGTCTTGACCGGGCCCTGTATATCCGGTGGTGAATCCGATGACTTGAACGTAAGCGTCTGCGGGCTTTGATTGGCGACGGGAACCGACAGTTGCCCGGATTTCAGGCTGACTGTGACCGTGATCTGCTGAACAAGCAACGAAATCAAAGTGGATAGCAAGCCACCGCTGCCCAGCTGATTACCGAGCACCGTCGTCAAATTTGTCTGGCCGCCGAGACTAGGCTGATTGCCCAACAGAGTAAGCAGATTCTGTAAATTGACGGTCAGCAGCGGAACCGTTCCGCTACCGTCGGGAGCATAACCGGCAGGAGCAGTGAGATTGATCTGTGCCGGCGCGCTCGAGGAGCCGCCCAAATAGGCGGCAAGTGCCCCGGTCTGAACGTTCACTTTTGCGATTTTCTGGTTCGCACTACATACAACAGACTGCAAACCAGCCGTCGCGGGCGCCACATAGATGGTGACCGGCAATTGCACGGTCGCCACCGACGTCGGGCTACCTGTCGCACAACTATTGTTACCGTAGGTCAGCGAGCCATCGGAGCACGTCGTCAGCAGCGACAGCGTCGTATTGAGGAATATTGTCCCCTGCGAAGCCGTTGCATGGGTCGTACAATCCGTCGTCCCACAAGTCGACGGGCCGGGTGGACCGCTCGCCGTAGCCGGCTGATTACCTGCAAGCGACACCGAACCTTTCACGGTCGCATTCAACAGCGGCGCAAGCGCAGTCGGTGTCTGGACCTGTATGGACTGAATGCCGACCGGGGTCGTGCCGTTCGCGACTTGTAACGCCGTTGTCAACAATCCGAGCGCGTTGACGCTGGCATTAACCGCGCTGGCTCCACTTGAGACAGCGGTTTGAACGAGATTTCCAAGCGAGACTGAAGGACCACCACAGTTCTGGGAATTGGGGCAGATCGTAGCGACGATTGCGCTCAGAACGGTCAGATTCGCGGCTGCTACATTCTGTTGCGTCGCCGCCTGCAATTCGGCATTGAGCAGTTGGCCGAGTGTCACGGTACCCGATAGCACGGACGTGCTGGAACCGATCGGTAAATTGGCAAGAATGCCAGCCATGTTCAGGTTGACCTGCGCCAGCCCCTGATAGTCGGCTACCGACAGCGTCAACGGATTGGGGGAATTTGTGAGTGCCGTAAGCAACTGATTGACCAGGCCACCCTGCAACGTGGCAAGCGACGTGAGGAGCGTAAAACTGTCGGAAGGTGCACTCTTGGCAATGGCCGACGCGCTGATCGTCACTCCATTGATAAAAAGCCCGGTCACGGGTTCGGAGACGGTAACGCACACGGCGTTGACCGATTGACCGTTGCTGACGACTCCGCCCGACAAGCCGGCACATTGATTATTGGCGGGCAGCGGTGCGCCCGACGTGCGGGTGAACTGTGCGCTGCCGCCGCTGCTT
Organism: Burkholderia pyrrocinia; assembly: GCF_001028665.1. Classification (NCBI taxonomy): domain Bacteria; kingdom Pseudomonadati; phylum Pseudomonadota; class Betaproteobacteria; order Burkholderiales; family Burkholderiaceae; genus Burkholderia; species Burkholderia pyrrocinia. The sequence continues at coordinate 2,942,038 of NZ_CP011503.1, read as the reverse complement.
TGCGGCGCGGCCCAGATGCCGCACGTCACGGTTGCGGACGGTTTTCCCGACAGCAGGCTCGCCGGCACGTTTGTGACTTGATTGACCGCAGTCGTTGCCGCGGTGCAAGTGGCGTCGCTGGCAACCTGCGTAACAGCGGAAAGCGCGGCCGCATCGGCGGCCGCCTGCATATGGCGTCGTTCGGCATAGTAGCGGCCGATATCTGTCGCGCCCAGCACGATGACCGCGATCGCCAGGAAGATCGTCACCATGATCGCAGCGCCGCCACGCTGGTGACGTCTCCGTGAGCAGCCGGCTCGGCGCCGCCGAGCTACATGTGATTGATCTGTGCGCATCGCCGCCTCGCCTACTGCTGCGCACCTTGCCCGCCACCCGACATGCCGCTGGCAGAACCGAGCTGCGAATTCATCGTGTCCGGAATCCGGTTCTTGAACGAGTCGAGATAGCGCTGATAGACGAGCGTCGCAACCTCTCCGAGCATCGGCTGCGTTGGCGCCGCCGCGCGATTGTCGCGCTGCATTGCGAGCCATTCCTTCGCAGAGCGCTCGACGTCGGATGCGCGCGGTGCGTCGACATCTTGCGCGTATGCGACCGTCGAGCCCGCTACCAGCAAGACGATCGCGCCCAGCACCGCAATCCGGCCGACGTGCATGTTTCGGTCATGTTTGTTGTTCATGTCGTTCCCCGGATGTCTGTTCATTGTGCAAAGCGCTGCAACAGCGGCACGGTCTGGTCGTAGCCGAAATTGTTCGCCAAAGGTGTAATCGGGGTCGCGGCGGCACGGCGCGACACCACCGGCGGCGTCGCAACCGCGCGCTGCTGCGCACGCACCGCCGCGACGATCTTCGCGGCGTCGCCGTTGATGTCCTTGCGGATGTCCGCCGGCAGATGCTGCTGGTTCATCAACCGTTGCGCATCCTGTGCGCGCCCCGCCGCAATCAGGTAAAGGGCGAGATTGCTGACGATCTTCGGATTGCGCTGGTCCAGTTCGGCCGCCTTCATCAACGGTACCCGCGCACCGACGACGTCGCCACTGCGTAGCTTCGCGTACGCGAGATCGGACAGCAGCGACGCATCGGTCGGCGCGAGATCCGACGCCTGCGCGAGCACCTGCGCCGCACGATCGAAATCGCCTGCCGCGCCCGCGATCAATCCGAGCCCGCGATAGCCTCGCGCGGCAAGCGGCGTTTTCAGCAGTTGCGTGTAGGCGGCCGCACTCGCGGCCGCCTGGTCAGTCATTCGCAGTGCGTCCGCGCGCAACAGGACCGACTCCGGGATCGCTCCATATGTCCTGTCGTATGAGTCGATGTGCGCGAGCGACGCAAAGTAGAGGCCCTGCGCCTGCATCCGCTGGATCAGGCCCAGATACATCCCCGGTGTATCCGGGACCGACTGTTTCTGATCGGCCGCCTGCAACAGCGACGCGCGCTCGGTCTGCGCGCTGACGCCGTACCCGTTTTCCTTGGTCGCGCACGCGCCGAGCAGCAGCACCGCTGCCGCCACGCCCGCTCGCACTGCCATTTCGCTGATCCGCTTCATCGTCTTTCCTTCCACCGTCAATGACGCGACGACAGCGCGTGCGTCACCGCCAACAAGCCCGGCCCGGCCGTCACGATCAGCAATGCGGGCAGCAACGTCAGCACCATCACCCCGGTCATCTTCACGGTCAACCGGCCGATCCGTTCGCGCAGCATCGCACGACGTGTCTCGCGCAACCGGTCGCCGAACTGCTTGAGCGGCTCCTGTACCGCGCCGCCATGCTTGTCGACCTGGACCATCAATCGCACGATCGCGCGCAAATCCTCATTGTCGAATCCGCCGGATAGCCGCTGCAACGACTGTTCGCGCGTCCGGCCCGCCGCGAACTGGCGCTGCGCAATCCCCATCTCCGACGACAGTACCGGCATCATCCCGCGAAAATCGTTCGTCACGACCTGCAGGCTCTGATCGAGCGACAAGCCGACGCCTTGCAGCAAGCGCAGCATGTCGACGAACAACGGCAGTTCATCGACCACGCTCTGCCGCCGCGCCGTCGCACGGCGCTGCACGTAGAGCTTCGGCAACATGAAGCCGAGCCCGAACGCGGCGAACATGCCGATCGTCCAGATACCGCCCTTCATGCGCCCGCTCGCGAGGATCGCGAACAGCAGCGGCAGTCCGATCCCGCACGCGACGCGCGCGCTCAGGAACAGCCCGCGCGTCCGGGCGTCGACATAACCGCATTGCTCGAGCAGGCGGCGATCCTCCTCCGCGACAACGTATTTGCCGAGCCCGGTATCGAGCCAGCGCACGCCCGCAGCCGACAGCCGGTCGAGAAAACGTTCGACACGCTGCCTGCCGCGCACGTCGGGCTTCGCGGGCGCATCGCCATCCGGCGCGGTCCGCGCTTTCGCTGCCTCGAGCGCAGCCATGCGCCGGTTCAGCGCATCGACAAGCGCGCGCTCGGCACGCGTCGCGGCACTCGCGCGCAACAACGCGATCATGCCGAACAGCAGCACGCCGAGTGCGCCGCTCGCCAGGGCAATCGCTCCGATCTGAGTCGCTGTCATAGCATCACCTGAGCCGAGCCATTCGATACAGCCAGACACTGCCGGCCAATTGCAACAGGAACGCGAACATGAGGAGCGTCCGTCCACCCGGATCGTTCCACATGCCATGCAGATATTTCGGATTGTTGACGACGATAAAGCTGCCGATCGCGATCGGCAACATCACGAGCACAAACGCCGACAACCGTGTCTCGGCCGACATCGCGGTCAGCTCGCGCTCCGCCTGTTCGAGATCGCGCATGAACACGGCCATGCGTTCGAGCATCACGTCCGCGCGGCCGCCATACTTGACCGACAAACGCAACACGGAGCCGACAAGTTCGAACTCCTCGGTTCGGTAGATCTTTGCGATGTGGACCATTGCGCGATCGATTTCGACACCGCCGCGCAACATCCGCGACACGTGGTCGAGACAACCGCGCAGCGGCTCCTCGGTCGTCAGCAGCGCGGACTGGAATGCCGCTGGCACGCTATTGCCGAGCGTCACAAGACGCACGATCCCGTCGAGGAACGACGGGATCTGCCGGACAATCTTCAATCTGCGCCGCTGAATTCGCGACGCGAGCCACACGCCGAGTATCGAGCTGCCGCACGCGAGCGCCGCGAAGCACGCAAGCGCGCCGCCGCGACTGCCCGCGAATCCCGCGACAACCACCAGCACGACGAGTGCGACGAGCGTCTTGCCCCGCGCATCCTCGATCCCCGCGCGACTCGCGAGGTTCGTCAGATACTCGGATGCCACCGCATACCAGTGCGCCCAAAATGCGTCGGACGATACATTCCGTGCCGCGCCCGGTTGCGGCACGGCACGCGCCGCACCGGCCGCGGACTGCCGTGCCGGCTGTGCCGCGGCACCGGCACGTGCGCCGGGTTCGAGCCGGCTGTCGATAAAACGCTTTGCGTCGGTCCGCACGCGCCGGGTCTCCGCGTGACGCCACAGCATCATCGCCGCCGCGACGCACAGCATCGCGCACGCCAGCGCCCACACCATCGCGCTATACATTGAAGCCCCCGCCGCCACGGCCGAACCCGCCACCGCCAAAGCCGCCGCCAAACCCGCCATCGCCGAATCCGCCGCTCGTCAGCGTCTGGCGGAAGCGCGCAAGCTTCGGCGAATGCGGATGAATGCCCAGCGTTTCCCAGTGGTCGACCTCCTCGCCCTCCGGCGTCACCCGCGCTTCGTAGCGATAAAGCTCCTGCGTCGCGATGATGTTGTCGGACAGCCCGGTCACTTCGGTGATCGACAGGATCCGCCGCCGCCCGTTCGACAGGCGCCCGATCTGCACGATGAAGTCGATCGCGTTCGCGATCTGCCGGCGCAGGCTCGACTCGGTCCCCTGGAAGCCCGCGAAGCCCGCCAGCATCTCGAGACGGTACAGGCACTCTCGCGGCGAACTCGCGTGCACGGTGCCCATCGAACCGTCGTGACCGGTGTTCATCGCCTGCAGCATTTCCAGCACTTCGCCGCCGCGCACTTCGCCGACGATGATCCGGTCCGGGCGCATCCGCAGCGTATTGCGCAGCAGGTCGCGAATCGACACGACGCCGGTGCCGTCGAAGCCGCCCGGCCGGCTCTCGAGCCGCACGACGTGCGGGTGGTTCAGCGACAGTTCCGCCGTATCCTCGATCGTCACGACACGCTCGATCTCGGGAATGTGGAACGCCAGCGCGTTGAGCAGCGACGTCTTGCCGGAACTCGTCCCGCCCGACACGAGAATGTTGCAGCGTGCCTCGACCGCCGCCTGGAGCAGCGTGTTGATCTCTTCGTTGAAGGTCCCGTTGCCGAGCAGGTCGGACGGCTTCAGCGGATCCTTGCGGAATTTCCGGATCGATACGACCGGGCCGTCGATCGACAGCGGCTCGATCACGACGTTCACGCGGCCACCATCGGGCAGCCGCGCATCGACCATCGGGTTCGACTCGTCGAGACGCCGGCCGATCGGCGCGAGGATGCGACGCACGATCCGCAACAGGTGCGCGTTGTCGGTGAAACGCACCGGCAACTTCGCGAGGATCCCGTGACGCGATACGTACACGTCGTTGTAGCCGTTGATCAGGATGTCCTCGACAGCAGGGTCCGCGAGCAGGTCCTCGATCGGCCCGAAGCCCGCGAGCTCCTTCGTCAGCGCCTCGGCGATCGCACGCACCTCCGTCTCGTTGAGCGGAATGCGGCGCAGGCGCACGAAGCTGTCGATCTCGAGATCGACGAACTGGTTGATCGCCTGGCGGGACCATCGGCCGAACTCGGCGCCCAGTTCTTCGATGCGCGTCAGCAAGTGCTCGTGCGCGGCATTCTTGATGTCGTGGAATTGCTGTGTCTGGGAGAACGGCGCTGCGCCGTCGGCGAATTGAATGTCGTGTGCCATCGCTTACGACCGCTTGGACGAGGGTTGAATGAAACGCTTCAGCGCAGACAGGCCGGACGCCGGACGTGGTGCCGCCGATCCGACCGACACGCCTGGCAGCCGTGCGGCGAGCGACTCGAGCGCGCGCACGTACGGGTCGCGCTCCGCCATATCGACGATGAGCCGGCCCTGGTTCGCCGCACGTCCGATCGTGACGCGGCGCGACGGCAAGGTACCGACCAGCGACAGGCCGAGGCGCTCGGCGATCTGCGCGGGTGTCAGGTCGAGTGCAGGGTCGTACTGGTTGACGACGAGCCGTACGCGATCGGTATCGACGCCCGCGTCGCGCAGCCCGGTAAGCAGATCGGCTGCCGACACGATCGACGCGACGCCCTGATCGCAGACGAGCCACGCTTCGTCGGCCGAGCTCGCGATCTGGGCGACGAACTCGCGGTTCGAAAAGCCGCCGAGATCGACGATCTGCTGATCGAAGAATGCGCGAAACCGGTTCAGCAAACCGGCACACGACGCGTACGAGACGTCGCGCAGCCCGCCGAGATCGGGCGGCAGCGTCGTCAATGCGACGCCGCTCTCATGCCGGGTCAGAGCGGTATTCACGAAGGTGCGGTCGATGCGGCGCAGGTTGTGAACCGCATCGATGAAATGGAATTCGCAGCGGGTATTCAGGAACAACGCGCCATCGCCTGCCGGCAGCCCCAGGTCGACGAGCGCGGTCTGGCGACCGGCCGGTGTGCCGCCATTCGGCACACCGCCCGCCCCCGGGCTCGCCGCGCGCTTCTGCAGCCATACGGCGAGATTCGCCGCGAGCGTGCTCACGCCCATGCCGGTACGCGCACCCAGCAACGCGACGAGCTTGCCGTGGCGGCTCGCCGGCTCGGCGACGTTCGCAAGCAGCCCGCGCGTCGTGCGCAACGCATCCTCGGCTGGTGCCGACACGTCGATGAAATCGCGAACGCCGGCGCGCAATGCGGCAAGCGTGCTCTCCGGCTGTGCGAGCGAACCGAGCGCGACGATCGGCAACCCCGGATGCGTGGCGCGAACTGCGGCGGCGGCAATGCTCGCTGCCGTGCCGCCATCCGAGAAATCGATGAAGACGAGCGCCGGATTGAGACCCGTGATGCGCTGTGCAAGCACGCCCGGTTCGAGCGATGCGGCCTCGACCGCACCGGCCGACACGAGCGTATCGGCCAGCCAGCGGACATGCGCCTCCTGTTGAGATGCGCAAACGAAATAGTCGGTCACGGCGGGTTCACACAATGATTGGATTCGCGCGTTCATGCTGAACACCCCCGATTACGCAAGGCGTGCCGAAGCATCGCAACACGCGATGCTTCGCACTCATTTCGAAAACCCCGGTGCGGCGTCCGGCGAAGCGGCACCACCCAGATACGACTGCCATACCGGCCCGTTGCGCTGTTCGGACAGCTCACCCGGCGTGGCAGGCAGCACCGCCCCCTTCGCGATTGGCGCGACGAGATGCGGCGTCACGATGATCAGCAGTTCCTTGTCGTTCTGCTGATAGCTCAAATTCTTGAAGAAGGTGCCGATGATCGGCAGATCGCCGAGCAACGGCACCTTGCTCACGTTCGACATCGTCTGACGATCGATCAGGCCGCCGATCACGAAGCTCTCGCCGTCGCCGAGTTCGACGGTCGTGTCCGCGCGGCGAGTCGTGATGCCCGGTACCGCGACGCCGCTGATCGTCACGCTGTTCACGAAATCGAGCTGGCTCGACTCGGGTGCGACCTTCAGCGCGATCCGGCTGGGACTCAGGACCGTCGGCGTCAGCGAAAGCCCGACGCCGTATTGCTTCCACTGGATCGCGGTCGAACCGAGCCCTTGCGGGGACGGCACCGGAATCTCGCCGCCCGCAAGGAAGCTCGCGCTCTGCCCCGACAGCGCGACCAGCGTCGGCTCCGCCAGCACGCGCGCGAGATTGTTCGCCTCGAGCAGTGACAGGTCGGCAAAGATGCCGCGTCCCGCAGCATTGACGACCAGGTTGAACGCGGACGCGACGGGTGACCCGAGCGTCGGAATGTAACCCGCGGTACCGGGACCCGCCCCGCCGCTATAAGACTGCACGCCGCCCGGCGAAAACGATCCGAACGAGAAGCCGTTGCTCTGCTTGAAGAAATTGAACCCGACCTGTTTGAGCACCGAGCGGCTGAATTCGACGACCCGCACGTCGACCTGTACGACATTCTTGCCGGTGACCGTCGAACGGTCGATCACGACGCCCTTCCCGCTCATGTTCTTGCCGACCGCGGCGGCGCGCGCATGCGCATCGAGCGACGCCGACGATCCCTGCAACACCGCCGTGCCGCCATATGCATTCACGCGCGGCGTGGAGCCATCGAGCACCGCTTGCGCTGCCGCGTCGACGACTGCGACGTTCCAGACCGTCGGTTCGTCATGACCTCGCTCCCACAGCATCACGTTCGTCGCGCCAGGCGCCTTCGCGGTCAGCAGCACGGAACCCGAGCGGCTGCCTTTCATGATCAGCACGTCGGCGATCGCCGGATCGCCGACCGCGACGCGCTGCAGCGTGCGGCCCGCCGAAATCTGCCGTTGCGCGCCGACCGCGAGCTCGATTGTGCCGCTCGCACTCGCGAACGATGCGAAAGTCATGGCGCAGATAGCAATCGCGAATGCAATCAGTGTGTTTTTCATTGTTTGGTAGACCGTCGCGCGGCCCTTTACTTGTCGTCGCTGATGTCAATGGCCGTCGATGTCGTTCAATAGGCAACCGTTTCCGACCGGCCGCCACGGATCACCTCGATGCCGCCGCCGCTCCCGCTCGGCCGAACCGCCGGCGGCAGACGCGACGGCAACGGCGGCACGTTCACGTTGGCCACCGGCGTTCTCGGTGTGCCGGACAGCTGTTGCAGCGAGACGCCGGCGGCGGCAATTGCCGACGGCGACAGCTTGTTGTCCGTACGCACCGCGACCGTCTGTATCGCAAGCTCGTCGTCGCGCGGATTTCGCAACGCGAAGGTCAGGCGGCCGCTCGCCTCGCCGAGCGTCAACGCATCGACCTGCGCGGTCGGCACCGCGAGCACCGCGATGCGGGCGCCGGACGCTTGACCGTTGTTGCCGGTGTTGTTATTGCCGCTGTCGCGATCGGGTGTCGCATCGCCGAACGACAGCACCCGCACCCTCGACAACAGTAGCCGCGCCTGCGTCTGCGACACTTCGCCGTCAAGCATCGTGCCGCCTTCGCGCTTCAGGTTCAGGAACACATCGACGAAATTGCCGGGACGCAGCCGGTTGCCGACCGCATTGGTTTCATCGACACGCACTGCGACCGCACGCTCGCCCGGTTGCACATCCTCGGCAAGCCCCGAGACCAGTGCACCCGCGACGACCGGCGACGATGCCGGAATGTCCGCCGCCGGCACCCGTCCAACGAGTGCGGACGGATCGGTGAATGCGCCCGTCGGCGCCGGCGTGGTCGGCTGAATCTTCAGCGCGTCGGCCGTGATCGGCTGGCCGACGGGCAACACACGCGTCGCGACCACGACCGGAACCGGACTGGCCGCAACGGTTTGTTGGACCGGCACGGGATTCGGCGTACTGCGTCCGAGCATCCATGCGTAGATTCCGAGCAATACGGCGATCGCAATCAGCAGCCCCGCGATGATCTTCGTTAAATTGTTGGCCATGTTGTCGTATGGATGCCGGAATAAAAGTCCGATAAGTTCTTTTTGCCCGATTCGCGAGTCAGCGTGCCCGTCGCGTCACGATGAGTACTTCACAGCATCGACTGCGGAATTTGCACGACCGCCGTGCTCGTCAACGGTTGAGTCAGTATCGATCCCAAAAGTGGCATGCTCGTTATCCAGCTCTGGGGGGTGTAGTTCACCGTGACCGACAGGCAGTACAACGACGGCGGAGTCGACTTGTCATAACTGCATTGGAGCGCCACGACCTGTGGCGTGCCGACATTCAGCCAGGCCACGACGCTCTGTGCAGTCGTCGTTGCGTTCGTCATGCGTGCAGCAAGACTTGGGGCGTAACTCAACCCGGCCCGTGCGCCCTCGCTGGCAGCAAACGTGAGGCTCTGCTGGATCGTGAAAATCATCCCGAAACTGAGGATGCCGTAGAAAATCACGAACAACAGCGGGAATACGATCGCAAACTCGACCGCCGTCGCGCCACGCTGCCGCCGGCGTCCACGCGGCTGCATCTGTCGTTTCATCGCACGCCCCCCGTTGCGACAAGAAAAACGACCCACGCAGCAGCCGGCGCCGCGAGGCATGCCGCATAGGGTGTTGCCCGGTATCCGCCGAGCGCCATTGCCGGTTTGCCCCGCCGCCGCAACGCGCCGATCGACGTGCGCGACAACAGCATCAGCGCAAGGGCATGAAAACCGGCGACGAGACTGGCGGCAACCCAGATCCACAGCAGCGCATTCGCGCCGCACCACACGCCGATCACGGCAAAGATCTTTACGTCCGCCGCGCCCATGACGCGAAGCAAAAAGAGCGGGAAAAAGGCGACCAACCCGACCAGCAGGCCGATCATGGCCTGCGCCGGGAGAATGCCGAACGGACTGGCGTTCAAATACGCTCCGCTCAAGCCACAGGCCAACCCCGCCAGGACGAGCGAATTCGAAACGCGCCGAAAGCGGATGTCGCTGGTTGCGACGAACGCAGCCCAGACCAGGAACATCCCGC